>JAJONP010000100.1 GCA_021323555.1 Gammaproteobacteria bacterium
GTAGGGCGTATCACATAAGGCTCTTCCAATTCGCCGTCGGGTTGCAAACCGCCTTCGCCATCGCTGATCAAACGATGGTGCGTTACCACCGCGCATTCTTTAGCAAAACCTTCCACATGTTTTGCTTCTCGTTCTAATTGACTGAGAGGAATCAGCAATGGAAAATAAGCATTCACATGCCCCGTTTCTTTGATGCGCTCATCCAATATTTTTTGAATGCGCTCCCAAATGGCATAACCCCAGGGCTTGATCACCATGCAACCGCGTACGGGCGATACTTCCGCCAAATCCGCTTCAGCGATGACTTGTTGATACCATTCTGGATAATTTTCTTGTCGTGTAGGGATAATAGCGCTTTTTTGCATGAGAGGCCTAATGTATAGTTTTAAGGTTAATCGTAGCATTATATAAACAAGTGGGGGGCATTACAATATAATGTATGGTACATGTTATACTTATTTTTTGCCTTATTCAGGCAAATATAGGGTACTAAATATACCATGACAGCTAAGGGCATAGAAAATATGGTTTGTGTGGTTTCTTTTTGAGCAGCCACCACTATAACCATTCCTGAGGAGCAATGTGTTATTAAAATTTTGTTATTAGTATCATTACTGTTATTTTGTTGTATCCGACCCTCTTATGGAAAGGAAACGGCGGATAGCTCTCTTTTTTTAAATACTATCCCTAGTTATTTAGCATCTCCTACTGGGACATATCATGTTGGATATGTTGATTATCATTGGATCAATAATAAAGCGTGCCCTAACTTATTCCATAATATAGTTAGTAAAGAAGATTTCAGCAAATCAAATAGCCTTTTCTGTAACGAAGTTTGGGTAAGGATCTATTATCCAACAAATGAAATAGGAAGTTCCGATTACCTCCCTGTTATCCAACTTAAGGAAACAATAAGCGAATATAATAAAAGTAGCTCAATTCAGTTAGATCAGCTACAAAGCTTTTCTAAAAAAGATGCAAAATTGGCAAATGGAAAATATCCTGTTATTTTCTTTGCATCTGGCTACGGTGTATCTCCGCAAATGTATGAGAATATTTTAACTAGCCTAGTGAGTTATGGCTATATTGTTGTAGCAATCAATAGTGAATTTTTGAATGGTCCTATTAAGCTCAAAAACAATAGACAAGTGAACTCCTATTTGCCAAAAAATAAACAGCAAGCAAAAGACTTATTCGTTATTAATTTGCAGGATATGGCTTTTATATATGAACAAATTAAGAATGGACGAATAGAGCCTTCGTTGTTTAATGCAATTGATTTCAAGCATGTTGGACTATTGGGGCATTCTTTAGGCGCAGGAACTGTAGCCCATTTTTCTGAACGACAAAACGTACAAGCTGTTGCTACTATGGATCTGGCTTGGGATAACATTTATATCAATTCATGTAAACGAGACTTTTCCGCACCATTTTTAGAGCTTTTTTCATCACAAATTTACTATGCAAATAAATCTAAAGATCTCCCATACCTATGCAGGAATGTCATTTTAAGAAAAAACAAATATGTTATAGTATTACTGAATAAACTTATTCCTCAACAAAAGGATTATACAGTTCACATGAGTTTTTCAGATCAATCCACATTGCAGTATCAATCAGATATGTATAAGGTAATCCAAATAGCCAATAGGAATATAAACAAGCCTTATAGTGGCTTAGGGAATGGTTGGGATATTAATAACACTGTAAATACTCAGCTCTTAATCTTTTTTGAGCGATATCTGAAAATGGGCGATACAGAGAAAAAATAATGGCAGCATCTCTAGAAAATGAGACCAGCTCAATGTTTGCGACACCGTGGCAACAATTTCTTTTTCCAATTATTTGGGCCATTTCATAATTGCATCTACAAATTAATATCTATTATACAAAATCTGCTTCTCTGTAATGGCGAACATGAACAATGTAAATGGTTTCAGCCTCAATCCGATATCGTAATACATAGCCACCACCACCAAAGCGAGTAAGTAAGTCTCGGAATGATGGTAAATTTTGAACAGGCTTACCCATTAAAGGCGTTTCAATTAATCTTTGAACGGCAATTTTAATGGCCTCAGCTGCTTTTTGAGCGGCAGTACGATTTTCCTTAGCTATAAATTCTCTTAACCTTACAATATCCTCCACAGCACTATTTAGCCAAACTATTCCCATCATTCTGGCTTAGTATCCCCGTCATCTGTTCCCCAGGTATTAAGCCATTTAACAACCGCATCATGACTAATCACTTTTCCTTGCCCAAACTCCTCTTGCCAACGCGCTAAAGTTTCATGGTTTAGCGCTTCATTATATTCTTCTTGTTCGAGGTAACGGACTATAGCTTCCTTCATTAACCAGTGCGGAGAGCGGTGTTTTATTTCTCCTAAGCGCGTCAACCGATCGCTGATATCAGAATCAAGCTTTACGACCTTAGGTATAGTATGAGCAGCAGACATACGGCCTCCGATAAAAATTTACTGTCATACTAAGTATAACTTGGTATTACCAAAAAAGCAAGCATTTAAATCCTTTGGTTTTATCTTTATCATAGCTATAGTGCATTGTTATATAATGATTTTTTATACTTTTCAAAGTTAGACAATAAATTCCCAAATATCATTGCTTCTCCTTCAGATAAAGAGGGGGTATTAAATATACCGCCAAAACGTATATATTGTAGTTTTTGATATAATCGCCTATCCTGGCAAAATCTTAACTTGCCCAGGAGATCAACTCAATCTGTACTGCTTCCGAGTGATACCAAAACTTAAGAATATGAACTATTGACAAGAGAAAAACCATGGAAATATATCAACTATCCGCTAGTGAAATTATTAAAAAAATAGCCAACAAAGACCTTACTGCGAGACAGGTTGCTGAAGCGTTTATTACAAGGATAAAAGAAGTCAATCCACAGCTTAATGCTGTACACCAAGTTGATACCGTTAGAATATTGCATGCAGCGGATGAAGCGGATCAGGCTATTTTAATGGGAAAACCTTTAGGAAAACTTCATGGATTACCTATAACCATAAAAGATACGTGTGAAATTTCAGGATTTATTGTTGGAAAAGGATATCCCTACTTTTTAAAATCTGCAATTAAGGATTCTACAATTGTGAGTCGGTTAAGATCTGAAGGTGCAATTATTTTGGGAGTTACTAATGTACCTGAGTTATTATTTGCTTATGAAACCGATAACCGCACACATGGCCGAACAAATAATCCATATGATTTAGCACGCACACCCGGAGGAAGTAGTGGTGGAGAAGCTGCGCTTCTTGCTGTAGGCGGATCTCCGCTTGGAATTGGTTCTGATGCTGGAGGTAGTATAAGGCAACCCGCACATTATTGTGGTATATGCGCACATAAACCAACACACGGCTTGCTTCCTTTTACTGGAGATATTCCATTTGATGGTGCAGCAGGATTGGTAGCTTCTTTATTAACAATGGGCCCTATGGGACGTTATATAGAAGACTTGATGTTGATGATGGAAGTTATCTCTGGTGGAGATGTACTTGATCCTTATGTGCCCCCTGTAAACTTTAAGCGCTCCGCTCTTCCGCTTGATTTATCTGCATTAAAAATTGCATATTATATTGAAAATCCATTTGCGCCTCCTACTACAGAAACGGAAGGTGCTGTCATGAAAGCGGTGCAGGCACTGACAGCTGAGGGAGCAGAATTATACCGCGATTTCCCTAAACTATTAGAAGAAACATATAGGCTTCATTGGGAAACCTTTTTTTTAGGAGGAGATAAGGGTGCTGGTTTAAAAGAACTATTCAAAAAATTTAAAGATGTGGAATTAACTCCACTATTAAAAAAAATAATAATTGAAGCCGAAAAGTGCTCGTTTACATTGACCGAATTACGTCAACGGTTGGTTGAAGTTGAGCAATTCCGATATGAGATGTTAAATTGGATGGAGGTTAATGGTTATGATGTCGTTATCTCTCCTGTGGCTTCTACTCCAGCAAGATATCATGGAGAAACTTTTGAGCATATTCATGATTTTGAGTACGTTCGCGCCCATAATCTCACAAGGTGGCCAGCAACCATTGTACCTATCAGTTACGCGACGAATGGGTTACCCATCGCAGTTCAAATAGCCGCAAAGCCTTGGCATGATCATTTATCATTGGCTGTTGCGCAAGTTCTGCAAAATAAGTTTGGTGTTTTTCCTTGCCCAGAAATTAAGCCAGATACGCTTACGATTAGTCCAACATTAACGGGGCAGTTATAAGGATATATTGTTAGTGCAATGGATGTTATAAAAAGTGTAAGCTAGATTGTTTGCCATAAACCTTGCATCAGATTTGTTTTTTTCGTATTATCAGTAGATACTACCGAAAAAGGACAGCTGTATATGGAAGAAGATAAGAACAATAGAAAAAGTTTATCTAGAATGATGAATCTATTGTATGGTGAGGCTGAAGCAAAAAGAGTCTATGACCGTTGTGAAGAAGTAGATCCCTGGTTTAACCAGTATGTGCAGAAATTTATTTATGATGCCATATGGACGCTGGAGCCATTATCATTACCAGAGAAAAGTATGGTAACTGTGGTTTGCCTAGCTACTTTAGGTAAAAAGGAACAGTTGCATATTCATTTGAAAGGGTGTTTCAATCTGGGTTGTAATAGAGAACAAATAGATAATCTGTTTGATTATCTATTACAGCAAGGGTATATAACGTCTACTGCCGCTTCTCTACGTGTACTTGCTGAGACGCAATTAATATCGCAAATCGTGCCAGAGACTTCCTCCGATTCATTTAAGCTTTCTGCCAGAAATAAAGCATTGGTCGATGTTGCTTGTCATGCAGCCTTGGGAAATAATGACACTACCAAGAAATGCTTTGAAAAGATTCTGCGGTCTGAAATCTTGCCTCAAGAATATATAAGCGGGACATTAAGGCAAATTATGCCCTATGCAGGCTGTCCGTGTACTATGACTGGTTTTGCATTGTTAAAAGAAATAACGTTATAAGCTTCGCCAAAGCAAATTTTTATCCTTGCTCTGGCGATCAGCTCGATCTTTAACCCGCGTCATCCGACTCCTCTAATTCCGCTTGAATCTTCTCGTATATCTCTTGCCTATGTATTGAAATATCCGGAGGCGCTTCGATGCCAAGCTTCACAGTGCCGCCTGTATCCAATACCCGAATGATAATGTCATCTCCTATGACGATGCTCTCGCCTATACGTCGTGTTAAAATCAGCATTTTCTTTTCTCTCCTTTTTTATAGCTACTCAACAAAAGAAAATAAAAATAGGATCTCTCTTCATTGAGAACTAAAATTTAAAAAATAAAATCAATTGTGCCAATCATGCGTCGTTGGGAAATGGCGGGCCACGCCCACCATAAGGAACGCAATATGCGCGTCTAAAAAAGCCCACCTTAAGTTTTCTCCTTGGTTTAGTATCTATTTAGATAAATGCGTAGGGGCAGGCCCCCGTGCCTGCCCTAGTGGGGCAACCACAGGGGGTTGCCCCTACACTAAACTAAGAAGCGAAGGCCTCTACAGACGCCACAATCCGGCAGTTAAAGCTTTTTAAGACCAAAAAGGGCTTCTTTTTAGTCAAAAAATGAGCTAAACACGGCAGATTGTTAACATTTTGGCCCGGCTTATGGTGGGCAACATGCCGCTGCGATGGGTGGCGGTGATGTGATATAATTTTCATTAGCTTGTATCCTTATTTTGGTAAGGTTCAAGTTAGCCTCTTTGGCGTGTTTGCGCATGCCAGAGGGGCGCTACTTATCTACTGCAACCTTGAGTCGTACGAATTTTCGCCGAAGACTCAAGGCTGCGCTCTTTATGCGTGGTATGGGCTACCACACAATTCACATCATAACAAAAGAAAAAAGAAAATGAAAGCGTTTTGGGAAGTTCTTTGTTCTTTCCGCTTTGTTATTAGACACTAAACGCGGTTCATTCTAATGTTCTCGCCAAAAATCTAAAAAACACCTAACCGCTGCTAAATGCAGGATGCTGCCTTGCAGCATATAGTCTTTTGGTGTGCGGCCATTAAAGGGAGAAAGTTGATTGTTGCGATTGATCCAAGACATAGCTTGGGCACTGTCGATAAACAGAATTCTGAGTGCTTTATATATACCTAATAAAAATGAGATCCTTTCTTTTTGATCCCGTGTTAATCTGCCTACATGCTTTTTAATGCCATTATAATAAGATGATTGCGGAATGTCTCCCATTAAAATAATCGCTTCAGCTGCCGTGAGATAAAACTTCTCAATTATATTTTCGAGCGAGTTCCAAGCGACTGCATCGGAAATTTTATTGTAGTGGGAAAGTTGAATAACCACTGGACACCTCGTAAAGAGACAAGAATTTATTAAATGCAGCACAAAGAAGTTCCGGTTGCTCAATTTGAATCATATGCGCGGCGTTTGGAATAACAACTGTTTTAGCGCACTTAATTTTAGAGGCTAGATCATAAGCCCGTTCAGACGTATAAAATTTATCTTTCTCACCCGTTATAACTAATGTGGGACAATTTATTTTAGTCAGCAAATTAGAAGCATCGTGTTTAATACAAGCTTGTGCTTGTCGCTTAAAGCTAGAGGCCGATTGTGGATATTTATTGGAGGATTCATGGGCAATAATTTCTTCAACAAACGCTTTATTTAGTAAACTTTCAGGGGCATAGATTTTGTCCATAACTGCAATTATATCATCAGGGTTAGCGGTTGTAGCTCCATCACTAGGCTGTGCTTCAATGAGCGCGATGCGATTTTTTAAATACTCAATTCCTGCCGCGACTTGTTTTTCCGCCGTATTACACAGCGTTAATGTTTTTACAATTTCAGGGTGTTTAGCTGCAAGATGAATAGCCATAAAACCACCCATAGAATGCCCAATAATATGTGCTGGGCAAAAATGCATTCCTCTTATTAATTCAGCAACGTCTTCGGCCAGATCACTTATTTCATATTCACGGTCAGCTGATGTACTTTGCCCTGCATCACGATTATCTAAAAGGATGACTTGGTAATCTTTTCTAAGAGAAGGGACCACTTTTCGCCAAATAGAGCAATCGCGTGTTAAGCCGCCCAGCAACAAACAAGTATCACCCGTTCTATTGGTATCATTGATTATTTCATAGTATAAGGATGTCCCATTGGATCTGTTAAATACTGGCATATCCGTTCTCTCTAGTTGTATAGACATATTCATACTCAAATGTGCCATCATCATGAAACACCCAGAAGGTACAACCGCCAATCGGATCGATCTCTAAATTGGGCGC
>JAJONP010000101.1 GCA_021323555.1 Gammaproteobacteria bacterium
TAAAAAAATATTAATTTTCTTTAGCATTCTGGAGTGCCAAAATTTTGGGAAGCTAAAACCAAAAATACAGTTGAAACGACACTGTCAGAATGAAATGATCTCTTTATCATAATGTGGATTAATCTAGGCTTTTGACAAGGTAACATTAACTTTAGTAAATATCCAGATTTTTTTAAATTTTTTTATCTTTGCCTTCATTTATCCAATATGGGCATCGATAAAGCTTGTTAATTCTGTTTTGGATAATAATCCGACCTGGGTGGCTTGTACCTGGCCATCCTTAAAAAGGATCAAGGTAGGAATGCCGCGCACCCCAAATTTGGGTGGTGTCCCAGGATTGCTGTCAACATCCAACTTCACTATTTTTACTTTTCCAGCATAGGTCGCATTTAGGTCTTCGAGAATAGGCGTGATGGCTTTACAAGGGCTGCACCACTGCGCCCAAAAATCAACCAACACAGGTATACTTGAATTTATGACTTCATTTTCAAAGGTATGATCGGTGATTGCCAAAATATTACTCATTACGTGGCCTCTTATATTTTTTAAAGAAAATTTAATGGAACAAGCTTAGCAGTTCTTATCAGGGTACTGCAAGAGGTGCCCTCTATCAGATAAAATTCTACTTTTTTTATTAAGAAAAGTAGAATGTCTAATCCACTCTACCTTACTCATCTATACAATGCAGCATATTGATCTAAAAGAGCCCGTATGAGTTTTTGATATGGAATATGGCCTTTATGGGCAACTTGCTTAAAAAAATCAATGCTATCCTGATTCAAAGTAATAGTAATTTTAACAGGCTTAGGCTTGACAACCAGTTTTTCTGGCGGAGGTAAAAAATCTCTAATAATTTTAACCCTGCCAATAGGCTCATCAGATATTTTCTTGCGTTTGGGCTTCATCATATATTTTTTTCCCTTTTCTCCAATAACCTGCGCCTATAATCCTAATAATATTATTGCGCCATGTAAAGCGTACCGTCATCACGCGCCCTTACTACTAATAACCGTGGAACATGTCTCGCTTTACCCATTGCCAAATGGGCAAACTTTTTCTTGGCCATCGAACATACATCAAGCCCAATCATTCCCGTTTGGCGTAAAAAAGTGGGTATACGTGATTGATTGGAAAATAGCTTCACTAAACTATCAGATAAATATCGGCTGAATCTTTGTTGTGAATCATCATTTGAAAAATATTCTAAGCAATTTTTTAGAGACGATTTTGATAATAAATAGTCTGCTAATACCGCAACCTCATAAAGGGCTGAATTTAATCCTTGGGCTGCAATGGGATGTAAGGTATGTGCTGCATTACCAATTAATAACACATTTTTATTTTTAGGTTGTTCTACATATTGCATATACAATGGGTAAGTCGCTCGCTGATTTATTTTTTGAAAACGGCCTAAGCGATATCCAAATTGTTGTTGTAATTGTTGTAGGAATTCTATGTCACTTAACTGCATTAAATGATTAATCCATTCGTGAGGGGCAGTCCATATCGTTGCAACACGCATGCCCTTGAGCGGCAACATAGCAATCGCGCCTTGCTCTTGAAATCGCTCATAAGCTTTATTGTGATGTTCGCGCGCTAATTCGGTAATCGTGACGAGTGCGCTTTGTTGATAATCTATTTTTTGAGTAGGAATATTTAATAATTGGCGGACAGTCGATTGACTTCCATCCGCGCCAATCACTAAATCTGCCGTATATTCCTGTGTGCCTGAAGAGGTTTCAATCTTCACAGTGACTGTATCCGCCTCTTGTTTTAATTGCTGCAATGTCGCGGAATATAGCAATGTGAGATTTTCTTTTTTTTGTAAATCAGAAAACAATATATTATTGATATCACAAGCGGGAACGACATATCCTAAAGTATCTAATCCTAATTCTGTCGCATGAATACGGGTGATACCAAAGTGGCCTTGACGTGAAACGTGGACTTGTTTAATCGGCGCCCCAAACGGCGCGAGCATTGTCCAAATACCGAGATTATCAAATAAATGGCAGTTACTATCATTCAATGCGATTAAACGCTTATCGTCATTCATGGAGGTAACAGGTGCAGCATCAACAAGTGCGATTCGCAAAGCACTGTTGCTTAAAGCACAAGCCAGTGTCGCCCCAACCATGCCGCCGCCAATAATGACAATATCAAATTTCATTGCATAATTTCTTCAATGGCTTGAATAGTTTTGGGTGCGCCCGCACTCAATACGTCATTGCCTGTGGCTGTCACAAGAATATCATCTTCAATACGAACACCGATATTGTGCCAACGCTTTGCTATAGTAGGCATCTTTGCTGAAATATAAATACCAGGCTCGACTGTTAAAACCATGCCTGGCTGGAATCGGCGCCATTTATTCTGCGATTTATAGCGGCCAACATCGTGTACATCTAACCCTAACCAGTGTCCAGAACTGTGCATATAAAAAGGCATATACGCTTGAGCTTCTAATAAATTCTGAAGACTGCCTTTTAACAACCCAAGATCCAGTAGCCCTTGTGTGATTATTTTCACAATGGCTTTTTGCGGCGCACACCACTCAGCATTCGGACGTACCGCTTGGATGCCGGCAAGTTGTGCCGCCAATACAATTTCATAAATCGCACGTTGTTCGGCAGAAAATTTTCCATTTGCAGGAAAAGTACGTGTAACGTCCGATGCGTAATACTGATATTCACAACCTGCATCGACCAGCACCAGGCTATCCTTTGCAATCACATGATTATTATTCGTGTAATGCAAGATACAGCTATTCGCACCGCTCCCCACAATGGGTATATAGGCGGAGTAACGTCCGCCATTGCGTTGAAATAGATAAGTGATTTCTGCTTCAAGTTGATATTCATTCATGCCTGGCTTACACACAGCCATCGCATGGCGATGTGCGAGTGCAGAAATTTCAGCCGCTTTCCGCATTAAATTGATTTCGGCAGGGCTTTTGATCACACGCATTTCATGGACAGTGGAAGCCAAATCAATAAACCCAAAAGGCGATTGAGTACCATTACGAATTTTACCGCGAATCTTTTGGATGGCTTCTAATAATAAGGCATCAAACGTATGATTAGCTCCTAACGTATAATGTATTTCTGCACGCCCTGCTAATAATTCAGGTAATTTATCGGCAAGTTCACTGATAGGATATGCTTTATCCGCGCCAAATTTTTTACAAGCGCCAGCTTGTCCTGCGCGAGTACCCGTCCAAATTTCTTCCGTTTGATTACGCGCGCGGTTAAATAAAATAAATTCGCCACCTTTGTTTTTTGGCGCAAGAATTGCCACTGCCTCGGGTTCATCAAACCCTGTTAAATAATAAAAATCACTGTGTTGGCGATAAGGATAATCAGATTCTCCGTTACGGGATGCAACAGGCGCGGCTGTTAATATAACAATGCCTGTAGAACCAACATGTTGCATGAGCTGCTTGCGGCGCCTGGCAAATTCAGCCATTGTAATCATCGGGAATCTCCTTCTTATCTTGCAAGTTTAACCAGACCAGCCATAATAAGCGGTTAAGAGTTATATAGACAAAGAAAGAAATATAGAGGAAATATGGCGAAACTACAAATAGAACAAATGATACAAGCGGCAGTCCTGCAATTATATCAAACAGAGCAATTATCAGATGATATACCTGCCTTTCAAATCGAGGCTACCAAAGATAAAAAGCACGGTGATTTTGCTTGTAATATTGCTTTTATTTTAGCAAAACCGCTTAAACGCACACCTCGTGCTATTGCAGAAATGTTAGTACAAACATTCCCTGCCTCGCCGCTTATTACAAAAGTAGAAGTCGCAGGATCTGGATTTATTAATTTTTTCTTGTCCTCTACGGCGTTATATACTGTTTTACTGGATATTTGTGCGGCGGGTGAAAAGTATGGCCGAACTTCTATGGGAACAGGCCAGCGAATATTAATTGAATATGTTTCTGCAAATCCCACAGGGCCTTTGCATGTAGGACATGGACGACATGCCGCGTATGGCGCAGTCGTTGCTGATTTGCTTGAAACGGCAGGTTATGAAGTACATCGTGAATATTATGTCAATGACGCAGGGCGTCAAATGGCTATTTTAGCTGCAAGCACATGGTTACGTTATTTAGAGCTTTGTGGTGAAAAAATCATTTTTCCAACGAATGCTTATAAGGGCGATTATGTTATTGAGATAGCACATAACTTACAGAAAAAAAATAATAATCAATTCTGCGTGCCTAGTGAAAAAGTTTTTGAAAATTTACCGCTCGATGAACCCGAAGGGGGTGATAAAGAAATTTATATTGATGCGATCATCGCACGCGCTCAAAATTTATTGGGGGAGACAAATTATAAAATCGTATTTGATAGCGCGCTAAATTCGATTTTAAAGGATATCCATGACGACCTTGCGGCATTCGGCGTCCATTACCAAAATTGGTTTTCTGAGCGTGAATTTATAAAAACAGAAGCCGTTGCCAATACTATTCATGCATTACAAAAAAAAGGATTCACTTATGAACGTGAAGGTGCGCTTTGGTTCCGTTCTACAGATTTTCAGGATGAAAAAGATCGTGTACTTGTCCGCAGTAATGGACAACATACGTATTTTTTGAATGATTTGGCCTATCATGTGAATAAATTTGAACGGGGCTTCACATCTATCATTGATATTTTTGGCGCGGATCATCATGGCTATGTGCCGCGCATAAAAGCAGGTTTACAGGCAGAAGGTATTCAACCTCATAAACTCGTTTATTTATTAGGACAATTTGTTACGCTGTATCGGCGCGGGGTACAAGTACAAATGTCGACACGGAGCGGTTCATTTGTGACATTACGTGAATTACGTGAAGAAGTAGGCAATGACGCTGCGCGGTTTTTTTATGTGATGCGTAAATGCGAACAGCATATTGATTTTGATTTAGATTTAGCAAAAGAAAAATCGAATGAAAATCCTGTTTATTATATTCAATATGCGCACGCGCGTATTTGCAGTGTATATAATCAATTAGCAGAGAAAGGATTAGATTATAAAGAAATTAAAAATAGAGAAGAATTTTCCTGTTTAACCGAGCCGCATGAAATACAATTATTAGGTACATTAGGACGCTATCTGGATGTGCTTCGTATGGCAACCTTGCAACATGAACCTCATCATTTGACAAAATATCTGCGCGATCTCGCTACTGATTTTCACGGATATTATAATTCACATCAATTTTTAGTGGAGAATAATACACTGCGTCATGCGCGATTAACATTGGCACAAGCCACTCGCCAAGTATTAGCGAATGGCTTAAAATTATTAGGTGTTTCCGCACCAGAAAGGATGTAATATGGCACGAGATTACGCGAAATATAGACAACCCCCTAAAAGAAATTCCTGGCGCCAAGATTGGCGCGGCAGACTATTACTTGTTTTGTTGCCCTTATTTTTAATAGGTATTATTATTTTTTGCGTTTATCTTTATAAGAAAGTAGAGGTAGCTGATGGGTATAAAAAAAATGTAGTGAGCTGGATTGAACAGGCAAAATCAATTTTTAATCATTCTAAAAAGACAAGTGTGACATTATTTGCTAAAAAACCGCTTTCACAAAAAACAGGCCAAGAGCCTGATATTCATTTTAGTTTTTATACGGAATTACCTAACATGCATGTGATTTTGCTAAAGTAGTTCATTAAACAAGAGGAGAGGTCAGTTGGAACAATATCGAGGTACAACCATTTTATCTGTCAGGCGGGGCAATAAAGTCGTCATTGGCGGAGATGGCCAAGTCTCCATGGGCCATAACATTATGAAAGCGAATGCGCGCAAGGTGCGCCGTTTATACAATGATAAAGTCATTGCAGGGTTTGCAGGCGGTACTGCTGACGCATTTACTTTGTTTGAACGCTTTGAAGGGAAATTAGAAACACATCAAGGTAATTTAATACGCGCTGCCGTTGAGATGGCAAAAGATTGGCGAACAGATCGCATGCTACGTCGTTTGGAAGCGCTTTTAGCTGTTGCAGATGCTAAAGCGTCCCTAATTATTACAGGAAATGGCGATGTGATTGAACCAGAACACGGAGTGATGGCAATTGGTTCTGGCGGGCCTTTTGCAAAATCCGCCGCATTGGCATTGATTGAAAACACTGACCTGGATGCGCGAACGATAGTAGAAAAATCATTGGCTATTGCTGCATCACAATGCGTTTACACTAATAATACATTTACTATTGAAGTATTAACAAACAAAAAATAAGAGAAATGACCCCTATGTTACACATGACTCCCAAAGAAATCGTACACGAACTGGATAAACATATTATTGGTCAAGTGGCTGCGAAACGTGCTGTTGCAATTGCATTACGTAATCGCTGGCGACGCAGGCAATTACCGAAAGAATTGGCAAATGAAGTGATGCCAAAAAATATTTTAATGATTGGGCCAACAGGTGTCGGCAAAACAGAAATTGTACGGCGTCTGGCTAAATTAATGGATGCCCCTTTTATTAAAGTAGAAGCCACAAAATTTACTGAAGTTGGTTATGTGGGACGTGATGTTGATTCTATTATCCGTGACCTAATTGATATGGCTATTAAAAGAAAACGCGAAGAAGAAGTAGAAAGAGTACGGCCGCAAGCTGAGCAGGCGGCTGATGAGCGCATCTTAAATGTGTTGTTACCCCCTCCGCGAAAAAAAACAACAGATCAACCTCAGGAGGACGTTCTGGAAGAAAGTTCATCAACCAGAGAGCTTTTCCGTAAAAGGTTGCAGGAAGGAACGCTTGATCAAACAGAAATAGAAATTGAAGTAGCTTCATCCTCTGTCGGTGTTGAAATCATGGCGCCCCCTGGCATGGAAGAAATGACAAATCAATTGCAAAGCATGTTTCAGCATTTATCTTCCGACCGCAGGAAAATGCGTAAGATAAAAATCGTGGATGCACGAAAAATTTTACGGGAAGAAGAAGCTGCTAAATTAATTGATGATGAAGATTTAAAAACACGCGCATTAGACAGCGTTGAACAAAACGGCATTGTATTTTTAGATGAAATTGACAAAATCGCAAAGCGCTCAGAGCAATCAGGTGCTGATGTCTCTCGTGAAGGAGTGCAACGTGATTTATTACCGCTCATCGAAGGTTCTACTGTCTCCACAAAATACGGTATGGTACGTACCGATCATATATTATTTATTGCATCAGGTGCTTTTCATTATGCAAAACCTTCTGATCTGATTCCTGAATT
>JAJONP010000102.1 GCA_021323555.1 Gammaproteobacteria bacterium
TTTCTCCATTTCCGCAACGCACGACATTGATTTTAATCATTTCAATGAACATTACATTTAAAATAAACCTCATTTTGGAGAAGATAAAATGGCCTTCAGTATTCATCAACCGCATGATAAATTATTTAAACTGTCCATGACTGATTTGGGTATTGCTAAAGAATTTTTTGCAGCGAATTTACCCCTGCATATTTTAGAAAAAATTGATATGAACAGTTTGAAATTAGAAAATAAAACTTTTATTGATGAAGCGTATAAGACAACAGAAGCGGATGTGGTGTACTCTGCTACTCTAGGAAATATAACTTCTTATTTATATTTATTATGCGAACAACAAACCACAGTTGATTTATCGTTGGCTTTTCGTTTGTTAATTTACACCGTACGTATTATGGAAGCACACCGCAAGCAATATCCCAAAGAAGCATTACCTTTGGTATACCCGATGGTC
Organism: Gammaproteobacteria bacterium; assembly: GCA_021323555.1. The sequence continues at coordinate 452 of JAJONP010000102.1, forward strand.
ATTTATACAGGCGATGAACCGTGGAACGCGCCTTTGGATATTTTTCCATTATTTGGGGAGGCAGAGCAGTTAGCACGCGACATATTACTCCAGCCTTACCAATTGATAGATGTGCAGCGTACACAGGATGATGCATTACGCCAACATGCCTTATCAGGCTTAGTGGCTTTTGTATTGAAATATCGAAAAACGGCTGACTTTGAATTGTTTGTAAAAAAGCTCATGCCATGGATACGCGAAGTAGAACTGCAGAAGACATCCGGTGATTTCTTATGTCGGATCGTGGTAAAATACATCGTTGATCGTAGCCCAAAAGGCGATAAAGATTTATTAGTCCAAGAAGCAAAACATTATTTATCTCAAGAATTACAGGGTGAACTTATGACAATAGCGCAACAGTGGGAACAAGAAGGTTTCAAGAAAGGAAGAAAGGTATGGCCATAGCAGAGCAATGGAAAGAAGAAGCTTTCAAGGAAGGTATGACCATAGCAGAGCAGTGGAAAGAAGAAGGTTTTAAGAAAGGTATAGCCATAGCAGAGCAATGGAAGGAAGAAGCTCTCAAGGAAGGTATGACCATAGCAGAGCAGTGGAAGGAAGAAGGTATGCAACAAGGCGAAATCACTTTATTAAAGCGTTTATTACAGCATCGTTTTGGGGATTTGCCTTTTATTTACGTGCAACGTCTTTCGAGTGCCGATAAAGAAACATTATTTCATTGGGGTGAAAGAGTTCTTAATCCAGAAATAAAAACATTAGAAGAATTTTTTAACGAAATTCCTTTAGAAACTTGAAAAATGAATAATACGGAGCTATCGACTTTAATAGCTTTTACACATTGCCTATAAAAGGATTAGCTTCTACAACTAAGAGCCGTACGCTTTGTATAATGCCTCTAACTCTCCCAATAATTCAAGTTGCACATTTGTGAGGGTAGAGTTTTTACGTAACACTATAATCTCATTCAGTGCAGTGGAAGGGGTCAAGCGTTTTTTCCCTTGATAATCAATTAATGCATCTTGTTCTGTGACGGGATTTATCTTTTTCATATAATTAGAAAATTGTTTTTTTTGGTAAGGTGTCAATACGTCAGGATAATGCTTACCAAGAATACGCAAGGCGAGTTCTTGTAAGGAGACATTTTTAACATGCTGCGTTAATTCTGCTTTTTTTAAAGGATCAGCGATATGAAAATCACGACAAAAACGCGTTTCTGCGGTGTTCCAAAAACCATCCAAATACAGTCTTGCGGCGACATCTGTTTCCGGATAAACAGGGTATTGGTAGTTTGTGTGATAAGCGATTAATTTTGAAAAAATTTCTGGATTTTTTTCAAGCCATTTTTGATTATATTCTGCGAGCTTTCTCCTTTCATGTAGGAGGTGCTGCAAAAATCTATCTTTCAAAGGTAATATAAAACCAGCTTCACCTATTTTTTTATGCATGATACGCGCATCAGGGATAGTATCAAGTGTTATTTGCGATAAATTTTCTGAATCTAAACGTAACCATATTAATTGATTTTTGTAATGCTGATGACTACCAAGAAACAACACAGGGCATTGAAAAGCGTGCTCAGCGCCTAAGATGCCATCCATCAAAAGCACAATCGTATTTTTTAAATTTTCCACTCGTGCTTGATCTGTTTCTTTATTAAAATAGCCTACCAGATAATTCCACATATCACGTTCTTTAAAAAAATGCCTTGCTAGTGCCAATGTTGCTTCCACATCAACCATGGCATGATGTGCACGCCCTTCCGCAAGTTGATTGGCTGCACTTAAATCGGCGAGTTTCAAGGAGACTTTGCCCTCTATGACAGGCCATCTAATAACAGAATTTTTAAAAAGAAAATACATAACAGCCATAGGGTACATATCCATACGTCCACACAAATTGGCATATTGATGCGTATAAGGCGGTAATAAATTTCTATAAAAAGAGAAACGTAAAAATTCATCGTCAAAACGTAATGTATTATAGCCAAGACTGATGGTATTCGGTTGATTGAATAATTGATGAATCTTTTGCATAGCTTCCACTTCAGGCAACCCATCAGAAAGTTCGTTGAGAGAAATGTGATGTGTGATGGTCGCACTGGGCGATGGAACTGTGTCTCTATTAAGCTTTATTTTTAATTCATATCGTTCTAATTCTTTTAAAGAAGTGTCTGTGCGAATCGCTGCAAAATGCAGCACTTGGTCAAAGGCTTTATTTAAGCCTGTTGTTTCAATGTCATAAAATAAATAAGTTTGCATGGAACGGATTTCTAAAATGCGATTGGTTGCATAGAGTAGGGTGTTTATTAATAGATTGAAAGAAAAATATAGTTTTATTTATTAAAAGCTTAGCTATAACGATAGATTGTTATATTGAATATTTTAAGGGCTAACAGTATGATGTCTTTCTATTAAAAACAAGTGATGAAAGTAAGATATGGCGCATTCAGAAGAAGAAAAAACAATAGCATTACAAGCTCCTAATGAGCTACCTTTTGCTCAAGCAATCATTGACTCTATTTTTAAAAATCAGGAGATAACGAAAATAATAGGTGATATTTTTTTATCGCATATAGCAACCTATCGACAATTACTTGAGAAAGAGGAAAAATATTTGCCTGAGCATGTAAACAGAGTAAAAGAAGCATTAAAAGCCTTGTCAGAAGCAAAAGACGATGATGCCGCCTTTACTGCGATTAGTAAATTTTGTGCAGCAGCGACAAACTCAAATTTCAACCCAAGATTAAAACGGCTTGGAATAGGACTCGCTCTTACATTACTCGGTGGATTGATGGGGTGTAGTTTTGGTTTTCTCGTTGTGGCTGCTCCTCCTGCGTATCCCTTTTTATGGATGGTTGCGAGTGGAGTTTTTACGGGTTCTTTCATGGGTGCCTTCGCGGCTATGAAATATGCAATACCTGTCACTAAATCCCTTGCTAAAGGGAGGGAAATAAGCCGCTCGCTAACTAACACGAATTTTTTTCAAAAAAAGAAGCAGAAGGTGAAAGCAGCAAAACAAAATAACACTACTTCTGCTCTTAGAAGGTAATTCTCCATAGTTTTTTCCCTTAGACAATGCCATAATCCCCCTTAGAAAACATAATTGTTTACGGGGCTTTTAATCATGCAAAAAAAGTTCGGATTTGAGCCAAGGTCGTGCGAAAATTTTATAAAAATAGCGCAGCATACAAGTCGTATGTGAGCAGATTTTTATAAAATTTTCGCACGAGATTGGCCAAATACGGACTTTGTCTGTGAGAGCGTGAACATTTACTAGAAAACATTTTATTCGCGGGTGTAGTTCAATGGTAGAATAGGAGCTTCCCAAGCTCTTGGCGTGGGTTCGATTCCCATCACCCGCTCCGATACTGATCCAGGAGCCTTTATGAAAAAACCTTTAAAATTAATCAGCCTTTTTATTGGTATTTTGTTGCTGTTGGTTATTTTTTTTAGCGTATGTGTAGTGACTTTTGTGAATCCAAACCGGTTTAAGCCTTTGATTGTTGAGCAAGCTATGAAATATACAGGGCGGCAATTGACAATGGATGGCGATTTATCTTGGACATTCTTTCCTTATTTTGGTGTGAAAACAGGCCATATCCTCTTAGGTAATCCCGAGGGTTTTACGCAAAAAACATTCGCAGAAATTAATCATGCAACAATTGGCATCCGATTATTCCCCTTATTTCATAAAAAAATTGAATCCAGTGGGATTATGCTGGATGGATTAAAATTAAATTTAATAACAGAGGTAAATGGTCAAAAAAATTGGCAATTTCAAAATCCCGTGAATACTGTCAATAACAACAACCCTCCCGAGTATTTTTCTCAACGTAGTAAAATAAAACAACTCTCTGTGGGCTTAGCCATTTCAGGTTTTGATATTAAAAATGCGGAAGTAAATTGGATCAACAGGCAAAATAACCAATCAGTGAGTATTGAAAAACTCGCATTCCATGCAAAAAATGTGAGTTTGCTTAATCCATTTTCTATCAAAGGCGAGTTTAATTTTTTCAGTAAAAATCCAGCATTATCAGGACATATTGCATTTACTGATGATATTTCTATGAATCTCGATCAGCAAGTGTTTTCATGTCGAAATTTTGTTTTAAATGCAACTGTGCAGCAAGGGAATAAAAAGTTTAATGGGAAAATAACGGGTGATATGGTTGCTGATTTATCCCAGCAAACAATAGAATGGTCTCATTTCCGTGGACAGCTCGAAAATTTAGCTTTAACGGGAAAAATAGATGTGGTGGATTTAGCATCGCATCCTCACGTCACAGGCCATTTGCAAATTCAACCGTTTGGTTTGAATGAATTACCTCACTTAATTAAAGATAATTTAGCTAACATACAGATGCTAAAAAATGCCCGAGGCGATATTGATTTTACTACCGCAATGAATGGTATTGATGTACAAGGAAAATTAAACATTGACGCAGTACAAATCAATCATCTCACATTAAACAATATAGTAATCCCTGTGCGTTACCAAATAGGTGTATTAGAATTGAGTACAGTCACAGCCAATTTTTATAAAGGCGCTTTGCAGACTAATATAAAAGTCAATTTAACAGGTGCTGTACCGCAGATAGCTACCCAAGGAAGATTAGTGAATGTGCAAGTAGCTCCTTTATTACATGATCTAGGTGCTAATCAAAAGCTGACATTCACAGGTATAGGTAATATTGATTTTCAAACAACAACGCAAGGGCTTGATGCGAATATATTGTTGAAAAATTTGAATGGTATAAGCCATATCAGTTTTAATCAGGGAACATTGCAGGGGATTGACTTTGCTTATTTGCTGGATAGCGCTTATGCCTTTGCCAAACAAAAACCATTAACCACAACGAATACTCACCAAACAGATTTTGGTAATTTAACCGCAACCATCTTAATCCAAGAGGGTGTGCTTATTAACAATGATTTAGTGATGGATTCACCGCGTTTCAAAACCACGGGTAAAGGAAACCTAAATTTAGTGAATAAAAAAATAGATTATCATTTACAGGTCTTCTTAAATAAATTATCCGTGAATCAACGTAATGATTGGGGGAATTTATATGGGTTAGCCATTCCTATCCGCGTGGTAGGTGATGTACAAAACCCTACGATCAGCCTAGATACAGCCGCTTTAGCGCAAGAAATCGCTCAGGAAGAAATTAAAAAAGTGCAATTAAAAGTGAAAGAGCAGTTGCAAGATAAAGTAAAAGGAAAGGCAGGTAAATTATTGCAGGATCTGCTGGGGCAGTAATTTTAAATTCATCAGGGATGGATGAAGGGTAATTTACAGATGATATGGCGCGCAGATGATAGCTGTTAAAAATCAGGATTTATGTTTAGAATACGCGCTTTCTGGTCATTATTCTTTTTGCGAGAGAGCATACAATGCTAAGAGAAATAGGAATGGGAATAGTAGATGCCTCGGCAGCCCTGCTGAATGAGGGAGTTAGCACATGTTCAGCAACAGCAGGATTTCTATTGACGGCTTTTGGCATCGTTGGGACAGGTGGTGCTTTAGTGCCTTTACTTGCATTATCATCAATATTGCTCATTCCAATGAAAATATTTCATATTAAAAGATTGGAGAGTAGAAGCACACGCCTACAAAATACGACAACGAAAAAAATGTATACTGCATTGAGAAATAAAGAAGCGGGTACAGCTTTAGCTTTAGGTGTAACCACCCTGGGGGCAGGTGTTTTAAGTATCCACTCTGCTGCTTCTGCTGCTACAACGATGGGCGTGTTACATCCTGCGCTTAGTTTGATGGCATTAGGTTTTGCGATGAATGCGCTTGTTGAATTCTATGATAATGTTTGTCAATGGCGAGAAAGAGTGAATGCTCAGTATTATGCGGAAGATGAGAAAGCACCAGGCAAGTTAAAAGAAAAGCAGACTGCAGCAGCCAGAAATTTAGCCTTTTCCTCTTTTATTAAACTGTTAGGTTGGTCTTGTGTAGTGACAGGTGGTTTCGCGCTTGCTGCACCATTTGCTCCTTGGTTGGTTCCAGTCGGGTTGGCGCTTGTTGCAGGTAGCCATTTCTATAGTAATTTTTTTGCTGCCCCTCGAGTAATAAAACAACATGATAATAACGACAATTTCCAGGCGAGTGGTTGCTGGGATGTTTTTGCATCTTCTTTAGAACTTAATAGTTGTAGGGGAGGAAAATGCTTAGAAGATAAGCCTAATAATACATGGTTACAACTTTTTTAGAAGATAATCGATCATTAACTGCTCGACATTTATAACTATCAGCCTTTCTATTGGGTGGATTACTATTGATAAACAATAGTGTTTTTCTTCATCTTCCTTAAAACTTAAATCTTTAACGCATTGTTACATGTGAAATCAGACAACGCGAAGGGGGTTGCTTTTATTAGAACGTGCGGTTAAAATGCGTTTTTTTTATTCAATTTTTTTTGCAAGAGGATGTGGAAAATGGCAGTGACAATTTACGAACGTATACCTATATTTTTCTGCACTGAAGTAGGTAGCACAGTAGCAGCATCAGCAGGATTTTTACTGGTAGCTTTCAGTGTCGTAGGGACAAGCGGCGCTCTATTGCCTTTACTTTTTGTATCATCATCCCTGCTTACTTTTATGAAGTTGATTCAAATTAAGAGCCTGGCCAATAGAAAAATAAAGAGTTCAACGGAGTCAGATAAAGAAATATATACCGCATTGCAAAAAAAAGAAGTGGGTACAGTTCTGGCTTTAGGTACAACCACCATTGGAGCAGGTATTTTAACCACACAGTCTGGCGCTTCTGCCATCGCATCAGTTGGTATTTTATGTCCTGCACTCAGTTTGGCGGCATTAGGGTTTGCGATTAATGCGCTTGTTGAATTCTATGATAATGTTTGCCAATGGCGAGAAAGAGTAAATAAAGAGGGTTACTACACACAAGAAGAGATTCGGTCGGGATTAAAAGGCGAGCAGATTGCAGCAGCCAGAAATTTAGCCATTTCCTCTTTTGTTAAACTGCTAGGGTGGTCTTGCGTAATAACAGGTGGTTATATGCTTGCTGCGCCCTTTGCCCCGTGGTTAATTGCAAGTGGGTTGGCCTTAGTTACAGGTAGTCATCTTTATAACAGCTTTTTTTCTGTTCCAAGAGTATCAGTATATGAGATATGTGATACGGATGATGGTACTGAAAAGGTTAAGCTGCCTGATTCTTTTAACATACGTGTAATAGGAAATAACTGTAGAGGGAAAAAAGAATGCGTTTGGGATGGGCAGGACATTATTCCTAATAACGTAAGGTTACAGCTTTTATAGAATGAATAGTTACAGGTTACATATGCGTGTTAAAATCCTCGCACGACCGTAACAGGTCACCCCTATTAAAAATTTTTCTTGAAAAATTTTTAATAGGGTATATATTTTTCCCTATCCAACAGGATAGGCAGAAATAGTATGGATCAA
>JAJONP010000015.1 GCA_021323555.1 Gammaproteobacteria bacterium
GGAACGGTGATAGATCACATCCGACCCGGGCAAGCGCCTCGTATTATGCATTTGCTCAAAGTATTAGAAAGCAAAAATAAAGTCACCATGGGGCTTAATTTACCGAGTAAGTTAATTTCTCTAAAAGATTTATTAAAAATCGAAAATCGAGTATTAACTAATGATGAAGCGAATGAAGTTGTAATCTTTGCGCCTGAAGCGACTATTAACATTATTAAAGATTTTGAAGTCATTCAAAAAATGACGACACATTTCCCTCGCACGATTGAAAACATATTTCTTTGCGCTAATCCAGCCTGCATTACGCATAATGAGCCTGTTAAAAGTCTTTTTAATATTGAAGACCAAGGTAAACGAATTAAATTAACTTGCCATTATTGTGAAAAGTCATTTGATCGCGATCAAGTCAAGGTCAAGATTTAATGATTACTATTAAAAAAATAAAAGATATCTATGGCGCATTGATTGATTTTCCCCCCATCCCAAGCGCGCAAGACATCACTATTGATGATCCGTGTTTAACAGCCTTACCTGCCCTCATTGATCCGCACGTCCATTTTCGTACGCCAGGTCATGAATACAAAGAAGATTGGTGTACAGGGGCAAAGGCCGCTATTCAAGGGGGTTATACGACTGTGTTTGATATGCCAAACACATTGCCTCCGACTGTTACAGAAGATTATTTACAGAAAAAAAAAGCACTCATTAATCAACAGCTACAAGAAGTCAATATTCCATTACGTTATCAATTATTTTTTGGCGCAGACAAACATCATCTCGATGAAATTGTCAAAGTCAAAGACGCTATTATTGGTATTAAAGTATTTATGGGGTGTAGCACAGGTAATTTAGTTATTGATGATGACGAGAGTTTAGAAAAAGTATTTCGTATCGCAGCGGATAATGATTTATTGGTGGCTGTGCATGCGGAAGATGAACATTTATTGCAACAACGTAAACTTCAGTTTCAAGATAGAAAAGATTACGCCGTTCATTCTGAAATTCGGAATGTCATGGTTGCGTGCCGCGCGGTTAAAAAAGCGATTGCACTTACCGAACGTTATCATACTAGACTTTATATTTTGCACGTCTCAAGCAGTGACGAAATTCGTTTGATTGATCATGCCAAACAAGCAGGGCTGCCTGTTTATGCAGAAACTACACCCCATCATTTATTTCTTGATACAGCAAGTTATTCTACGCTCAAAGGCAGGGCGGTTGTTAATCCACCCTTACGTTTAGCGAGCAATCGTGCAGCACTTTTTGAGGCAATTCATGCAGGCATTATTGATACGATCGGATCTGATCACGCACCCCATACACCTGCTGAAAAAGAGAGAGCCTACGGGGAGTGTCCTTCCGGTATGCCAGGTATCGAAACCACTTTATCTTTATTATTAAATGCACATTATGAAAATTTGCTGAGCCTAGAAGAGATTGTTTCTCTGACTTCTAAACGCGCACGCGAAATTTTTAATTTGCCTAAAAATAATGATCTTGTATTAGTGGATCTTAAAAAAGAAATTTTAATTTCAGAAAAAAATTTAAAAACAAAATGTGGCTGGTCACCGTATGCAGGGCAAATCCTTCACGGTGCTGCTGTTTATACTCTATTAGAGAAGGTTTGTTATAAATTATGATGTGGTAGGGTGGATTAGACGCGTTTTTTGCGTCGTAATCCACCGAATCAAATTTACCTTATAGCTTTTTGATAATGCTATTTTATTTGGTGGATTACGACGCAAAAAACGCGTCTAATCCACCATACATGACTACATAATTATCGTACTGGCGGTGTCGATGAATCAGGCACGGACGATGTCTGTTGTGGTTGTGTTGATGTAGGAGTGACTGGCGATGGCAATGGCTGTGCAGATGGATTAGTAGACATTGGCACAGGCGGTACTGGCGTGCCTGGAGCAACAGCCGGAGCAGAGGGTGCTGGTGTTGTGGTATTAGCAGGCGGCGGTGTTAAGGGTGCTGTGGCAGCCGTATTATCTCCTGTGGGTACAACATCAGGCGCTACTGGAGGTGGCACGGGTTGTTGTACAGAAGAATCACCCGCTCCTGTTGTAGTTGCGTTAATAGTTGCGTCTGTTGAATTAGGATTTACGGGTTGCTCTGAAGCAGGCAGGGTGGTTGTATCCTGCGGGGCAGAGGCTGTCACAGGCGAGGTGGAAGTCGTTGTGCTACTGGCTACTGTCTCAGTCGTAGAAGATTTATCATCATGACAAGCGGCCATACTTATACAACCAGCTAAGGTAGCGAATAAAATATATTTATGCATATACAATTTTCCTTTTTTATAAAAAAGTTAATAAAGAAGCGAATAAAACTGTTAGTAAAGTAGGCTCTATATTATCCTAAACAAAGCATACTGAAAAGCCCGATGAACAATTCCTATTAAGCGGGTGATGGCACTCTAAAAGGGGTAAGCATTGCATCAGCACGCCCATTATTTTGTACTTTTTCCTTGTTATATTCTCTATGTTTGAAATACGCAGCATAGCCACGAGGCGCGCCAACTGCTACAAATGAGAAAATAAAATAAATGAATATGAGTTTTCCTAATCCTGCCGCTGATATTACTAAACATAAAGGCACAGTTATTCCGAGAATAAAGCTCATTCCAATTAAGGTTCCTAAAGCGATTTGTAAGCCAATCGACACCGGAGGTTTTCCATTTAGCTTATTTTTAAGATCTTGTTCAGAATTTAAAATCTTTTGTAGTATCAAAAGATTTTTTTGCGCTTTCTCTTCATGTTTTTGTTCCTCTTCTCCATTTGCCTCATTGGGTTTTAAAATATCAATGAAATGTTGAAGAATAATGTCTTTAGTCGCATTCCTTGAAGCATCATTTTGTAGCGCCTCATAAAAATTTAAGAAACATTTGTTTATTTCAGTTGGGAAATTGTGTGTCTGTATAAGTTGAAATAATTCACAGATAAGAGGACAGTTATTATCCTGGGCGAGCAATTGAATAGCAGGTTCTATTTCGTTATTTTTGATAGCTTCGTCTATTAATTTTAGTAAACAAAATCTATCATTCGCTCCAGCCGCTACAAGAAGACGTGCCATTTCAACATTTTTTTGTTCTATAGCATAATGCAAAGCAGTTTTTTCATTCATACGAATATTAATGTCACCAATATTTATTTTTTTTCTTAACAATTCTATAATGAGTTCATGTTGATTATTTTTTATAGCTCCTAATATTATCTCGCCAGGTATGGGTCTATTGTTTTTGAGAATTAATAATTTCACGGATTCCCATTGTCTAAGCGATGCAGCATAGTGGAGAGGTGTTGTTCTAGGATCGACTTCTTTTGCTATTATAGTAGGGTCAGCGTTATGATCTAATAAAAATTTAACCATCTCGCGATGTCCTCTCCACACCGCATGGTGTAAAGCCGTATGTCCTGATGGATCGCGTGCATTGATATCTGCAAACGATTTTAATAATTTTTGGACGACCTTGTGCTGATTAGCACGTGCAGCATACGGTAATAAACGAGAACAATGCTCTTTTTTACGCTCAAAGCCCGCTATTTTTATTTCTTGCCAGTGGGCGGGTGTAAAGGTAGCACCTGCTTCAAGTAAAATTGCCAGAAGTTCTATATCACAGATTAGTTGAGCATGAACTTTTAGCATATCCATTGCTTCATGTAGATGATAATTGGGAAGATTGAGAATATCAACGGCATCCATAAGAAAGCGAATATGAGCACCTGCGCGCATTAATATTTTTACCACATCGAATCGATTTTCTAAAATAGCAAATAATAACCCCTTTGAACTAATCTTAACCTTTACCCCATTTCGAATTATTTTATTTTCAAATATTTGTAAGGATGTCCAGTCTTTTTGAAGTATAGAAATCTCTATTGCCGTGAATCCAAGGTTATTACGTAGGTTTGCGTTAGCTCCTTGTGACAATAAAAATGTTATTGCATCGGAATTTTTATAGTGGGCTGCATGGTGTAACGCAGTTCCTCGGTTCAAATAATTTATGTCGGCACCTAAATTTATAAACGCTTTCGCTATATCAAATTGATTAATTTCTGCAGCAATGAGCATTTGACGAGATGCAGTAGCACTGTTAATATTCATCCTTTCAGACAAGAAAGCATTATAAATATCATCTCTATTTATTTTTCCTTTTTCAATAAATTTGCTTATACATTCTAAACGCTCAAATTTAAATGCATAAATAACAGCATCGTATCCCAAGATAGTTTTTTTTCTTATATCAACGTTATTTTCTAATAAAAATTCAACCATTGATAAATTATTGAGAAATACAGCATAAAAAAATAAAATTTCTTTATCTTCAGCCGTTTTTCCTATGAGACATTCTTCATTAAATTCTGATGGGACTCTATTTTCAATATCTGATTCAAAAGGGAATAAATTAATATTTTTTTTGAATAAAGCGATAAATTGATCTGGGGTTATTTTTGCGTGAATAGGAACATGAGCGTTTTCTAAAATAAGTTCTTCAATATCACATTCTGAAAAATCCACTTGATAAAGCGTACAGCCTGAAAAATCTCTGATGCCGCTCTGGTAAAATGAATGAAATAAGAGATGAGTTATTCGATAAATCAAATGCGATTGCTTCTAACGATTCCTTGATTTGAGCATAAAAACGAGTGGATTGGTTCACATAATAAATACGGCTTGTATATCGCGCTTCAAGCGTTTCTATATTCTCTAATAACTCTTTATCATTGATATCTAATACCTGGCATTTCTTTGTTATATTTTCAATTAATAAAGAAAATTGATGATTCAGTGTATCGACAATACTTCTTTCGGCAAAAGTAAATTCTTCCAAATTTTTAACAGTTCCCCAACGAAGATTAAGACCATATTCAGGCGCGTCTCCTGGATATAAGCAAGAGAGCCAGTCTTCCGCGGGGAGAGGCATAGAAGCAGGGGCAAATGCTCGCTCGTTAATTAAAAGTCTTGTTTTCATAAAGTAAGTCAATGAAGAAGTTAATTATTAATAAAGGATCGACATTCTACCACAATATTGTATTATTTATACAAAAAATAATCGATTTAGACTTATCTATTTCCAATATTTTGCCATTATGCTACTAATTGTGAATGTATAGCCTTGATTCATAAGATAATTTTGTGAAGGCATGTAAAATATCAGGACTGGCATGTCGAGTGACCGCGCAGCTTTTTTAAGAAGGTAATAGCGGCCTGAAATGCCCAAGCATGGCGTCAACAACCTCATTGTTCTGTGTTTCTTTCTCGCTATATTTTTTATGGCGAAAGTAGCCAAAACAGCTAACAGGCACACTCGTTATTAATGAACTTATAAAACAAGGAAGGATAAGGCTTCCTATTTCTATTCCTGCCACTCCTACTATATAAATCGCCGCCGAACCCACTAAAAGAGTAGCGATCCCTCCAAAGAGCGCTCCTAGAGCTATTTTCAAAGGAAGGGACATCGGAGGTTTTCCATTTAGCTTATTTTTAAGATCTTGTTCAGAATTTAAAATCTTTTGTAGTATCAAACGATTTTTTTGCGCTCTGTCTTGATCTTTTTCTTCCTCTTTTCCATTTGCCCCATTGGATTTTAAGATATCAATCAAATGTTGAAGAATAGCCCTCTTAGTCTCGTCACTTGTCGTGTCATGTTTTAATGCGCTATAAAAATTTAAGAAATATTTTTTTATTTCAGGCGAGAAGTCATATGTTTCTGTGAGTTGATGTAATTCACCAACGAGAGGATGGGGTTTTTTATCCTTAATATCCTGTGTCAATAATAGAATAGCAAGCTCTATCTTGTCTTTTTCAAGAGCGATATTTATTAATTTTGAAAAATCATCTCGCGCCCCTGCTAACAGCAGACTTCGTACCATATCAACAGGGTTATGTTTTGCTACGTGTTTTTCATCCTTGTGCTCTTCTACGTTTTCTTCAGCTTTGTGCTCTTCTGCATTTTCTTCATCCTTGTATTCTACTGCGTGCTGTACTGCATAATACAAAGCAGTTTTATCATCAATACAAATGTTAATGTCGATAATTACTTTTGTTCTTGTTAAACTCTTGACACGATCATGCTGATTATCTTTTGCAGCAAGCAGTACGATATAACCCTGTATAGTTCTGCTTTTTTGGGGAATTAACAATTCTACGCATTCCCATTTTCCATGGGAGGCAGCATAGGCTAGAGGCGTTGTTTTAGGATCTTCTTTTTCTGCTCTTAGCGTATCGTCAGCCTGATTATCTAATAAAAATTGGACCATTTCACGATGGCCCTCTCTTGCTGCATAGTGTAAAGCGGTGAAACCTTCGGGTGAGCATACATTGATGATATTTGGAAAGTGTTTCAATAGTTTTTCCATCACATCTTGTTGACTATCTCTTGCAGCATACGGCAACAAACCGGAACAATACTCAAGTAATATTGGAGTTTGACAAGTAAGGATAAAATTCCTTATTTCCTTCCAATAAGGTGAAGCTTCTGCATTTTTTTCTTTTTTCTCAATCAATTTTATGACACATTGCAAACGATTAAAGTTAATCGCATAAGCAATAGCAGTCTGCCCCAAATTATCTTTCTTGCTGATATCAACATTTCGCTTTGATAACAATTCACTAAGAGGGAGGTTATTAAGAAATACAGCATAGAAAAATAGAATTGCTCGATCCTCATCTGTTTGTTCTTCTAAAAATTCTTCATTACAGTCAGGTAACAGTCCATCTCCAACATCTTGGAAAGCCAATAACTTGATATTTTTTTTAAATAAAACGATAAATTGTTTCGGGGTTATTTTAGAATGAATAAGGACGGAAGTTTTATCTAAAATAAGTTCTTCGATAACACATTGCGAAAAATCGACTTCAAAAAGTGTAGAGGTTGAAAAATCTCTTATGCCACTGTTATACAATGAATTAAATAATGGAGAATTAAAATGGCCATTAGCATGTTCTTTGATCCAGTGGATTACTTGTTCAGCCGCCTCTGAAGGCGGCGTTTCTTTGGAGTGTTGATGACAAAGATCAGAAAATCCTGGCACTAGTGTGTAATAGTTATCTTGATAAGTTTCAAAAATATTTGTGCGTTCTCGAGCAAAAGCAGCGGTCATGGACAGCATTAATTGAGGAACAGATTTGAGAGACCATAATTTCTCATAACGAAAGGACGCAATGTTCTCATCCTCTGTTTCATCAAATACATCAGTCAATGTCAAGCCTTTTTCATTAAGCGGTATACCAGAAAAAAATTCCTTAAATTCTTTTCTGCTTCGTATCACAATTCCATCTTCTTTTTCATCATTGGCTTGTTGCTCTCTCCGCTTTTTTTGTAGGCTTTTTGTAATAGAATCATGCAATCGAATGGCAAGTGCTGTCATAATCGCTAGAGGGTTATATCGCTCTAGAAAATATTTTCTAAAATCTTTCGAAGTCGCTGGGCCAATTGCAACTGAAGTTTCACAGAGATCTACCTCTAGTCGTATTTCAGCACCCCAAGGTGCCCACTCTTGAGTATCCGCATATTCCAGCAAGGCTCTTTCCGTAGGAATTTTATTTCCCTCAGGCAAAACGTATCTTTTTGCATAGTCATCAGTAGCTTGCTTGATAAGAAGAGCTCTGAACTGGGCAAGCCATGCCTCTATCGTCTCGTGAGTTGATAAATTATTTCTCGCGATCTGAATATGCTCAAAGATATCTTCCTTACAAGAAGCTATTTCTTCCATCAGATCTTGCATGATTCGTTTCTTTTCAACAGTATTTAACAGCGAATTATTTGATAAATAAAATCTAATGGCTTCTAATGATAGTTTGATTTGAGCATAAAAAATAGGCTTTTGATCTGGATAATGGACTCGGCTTGTATATCGGGCATTAAATGTTTCTATATTCTCTAATACATTTTGCTCGATGCCCAACTCTAGGCATTGCTTTTTGATATTTTGAAGCAGTAAAGAGAACTGATGATTGAGTCTACCAAGAATAATTTTTTCCTCAGACGTAAACTCTTCCCAATCCTTAACCGTTCCTTGCGAGAGAGCCTCCCCATATTCAGGGGGTTCTCCTTCATATAACCTAGAACACCAATTAGGATCAGCAGTAGGGATAGGAGCAGGGACAAATGCTCTTTCTTTAATTAAAATACTTTTCTCTTCTTCTCGTGTTTGCATAAGCGTGCATATATCAAAGAGTTCATTATTATAAAAGGTTTACATTATACCACTGTACTGTACTATTCATATAAATAATCACTTATTTAGACGCATCTGTTTTTTTATATATGACATTATGATACGGATGCAAATGTATAAGTTTGATTTGTAAGATAATTTTATAGAAGGTTTTTTTATGGTCCCCCTTAAAAATGATCGCTTATTACGTGCCATCAGGCATCAGCCTGTTGATAAAACACCTATTTGGATAATGCGGCAGGCAGGGCGTTATCTGCCAGAGTACCGTGCAGTACGCCAAAAAGCAGGTCGCTTTATGACGGTATGTAAAACACCTGAATTGGCATGCCAAGTAACCCTGCAACCTTTAGCGCGTTTTCCATTGGATGCGGCTATTTTATTTTCAGATATTTTAACTATTCCAGATGCAATGGGACTAGGTCTCTATTTTAAAGAAGGCGAGGGGCCTGTTTTTGAGCGGCCTTTACGAGCAGAGCGAGACATTCACACACTTGCTATTCCAGATCCTGAAATGAGTTTACGTTATGTACTCGATGCTATTCGCATGATCCAGTATGAATTAGCAGGCGCTGTTCCCTTAATTGGTTTTTGTGGAAGCCCATGGACCTTAGCCAGCTATATGGTTGAAGGCAGTGCGAATAAATCTTTTCCTGTCATTCATGCGATGTTGCAACAACAACCCAAATTACTGCACTGTTTACTGGATAAATTGGCAGAAGCAGTAAGCTTGCATTTAAACGCACAAATCAATGCGGGTGTACAAGTGGTTATGATTTTTGATACCTGGGGCGGCATGCTCAATACAGAACAGTATCGCGAATATTCGTTGCACTATGTCCAACAAATCATTGCTAATATCGCTCAAGAAAATTCTTCGCAATCTGTGCCTGTCATATTATTCACGAAAGGGGGCGGGCAGTGGTTGGAATTCATGTCAAAATCGGGATGTGATGTAATAGGCGTAGATTGGTTAGTTAATTTAGAAAAAGCAAGACAAACTGTCGGCGATAAAATAGCTTTGCAAGGTAATCTCAATCCAGCGATTTTATACCAATCTGAAGACATTATTCGTGCGGAAGTTACACGCATCTTGAAAGAATATGGTTCAGGCTCGGGACATATATTTAATTTGGGTCATGGAATACCGCAAGATGTTCCGCCTGAGCATGTCGCTATATTAGTGGATGCTGTGCATCGTTTGAGTGAGCCATATCACTATAAAATCTAAATGATTCAAATTATTATTAATCTTAAGAAAATCTATCTTTTTATGGTGCGCTATTAGGAAATTTCTTACTTTACTACCTAGTACAGCACGAATAATGATATTTGCATCTAATACCAAAATTGATGATGGCATTAGCGACTCCTTTTTTTCTTAGAGAAATAAATTTCTCTTCGTTTTTTTTGTTCTTTTGAGTTTTTTATTAATTTGCGGTATTCTGCAAACAACTCCTCTTCGGTCACTTTGTTTTCTAAAAGCAATTTTTCAAGAGTTTCTGCTGCTTGTTTTAAAGCATCTAATTGCATTTTATCGGGGTGGTGAGGCCGTGCTGGAATATAAAAACCTATTGTTTCGCCATGTCGTGTAATAGCAAAAGGTGATTCTGTCATCAAATAGTGAGGAAGATGTTCGCGAAACTCACGAATGCCAACTTCGGCTATAGTAGTTTTCATAAAAAAATCCTCTTAATTGTGTACTCATGCGTACACAGTAGCACCCGCATCATCTATTGTCAAAGCAAAGAATTCCGTTTAATTCTACGTAAACTGCCCTACCATGCTGGAATATCAAGAGGTTCCGCCTCATCTTAGCGAATTAGCAACAAACCCTAAGCTTTTCGGATCGCCAACCCACTCCAAAGTCTTTATTTTTTATAGGAACCAGGTTAAAATAAGTTAATCCGATTTTTAACCTGGTTTAAACATGAAAGATCCACTTATTGATGTGATTCAACAAGCAAACCCTTGGTTAAAAAAACCAGAAATAGCAATTATATCAAACGATTACATCTCCAGATTACAAGCAGATACATTGCTATTAAAAGAATGGGACAAGCTTTGTTTAGTGCTTGTCGGCCCACGACAAGCAGGTAAAACAACGCTTGCAAAGTTTGTATCTCAAGCGCTTATAAAAAAAAATCGGTTTGAAACGCTCATTTATTTGAATTGCGATTTATACGAAATTCGTCAATGGCTAGTCAATCCTTTATTTATTCAAGAACTCATGGATGAGTTTAATTTAAAAAAACCAATTATACTGATTGATGAAGTACAGCGTTTAGAAAATCCAGGTCTGTTATTAAAATCATGTATAGATTTAAATCTTCCTATTAAATTGATTGCAACAGGATCATCGCAATTAGAAATAAAAAGTAAAGTACAAGAATATTTAACAGGAAGACATTTTGAAACACAAATCCTTCCATTAAGCTATCAAGAAATAGGTGACATAAGTGAACAACATATCATCTATGGTTGTTATCCAGGGGTTGTAAAATCAAGAGAAAAAATTTTTTTGTTAAATCAACTTGTTCGTGATTATATCACCAAAGATATTATAGAAATTCTAAAAATTAGCAAACCTGATATCATGCAGAAACTGGTAGTCCTGCTTGCACATGGCTCAGGTCAGCTTGTTAATTATAACCAACTAGCTTCAGATTGCAGGGTATCGTCTTCAACTATTCAGAATTATCTATCCATATTAGAGAATACATATACTTTATATCGAGTCACTCCATTTGTGGGCAACAAGCGAAAAGAAATTACGAGCAATCCTGTTTTTTATTTTATTGATAATGGATTTAGGAATCAGCTCCTTCAAAATTTATCCTTAGCGCTAGAGATGAGGCAAGACAAAGGGTTGCTTATTCAAAGCGCTGTTTTCCAAGAATTATTGAAATTTAAAATACAGCACTTTTACGATTTTTCTATTCACTTTTGGAGAACGCAAAATGGCGCGGAAGTGGATTTTGTACTTCATCAAAATGAAAACTGCATTATTCCCATAGAAGTAAAATATAAAACAATGAATAGGCCGACAGTGAGCAAAAGCTTTAGATCATTCGTTGAAGCCTATCAGCCAAAGTATGGCTT
The DNA here is from genome assembly GCA_021323555.1 of Gammaproteobacteria bacterium. The sequence continues at coordinate 11,286 of JAJONP010000015.1, forward strand.
CTATATCACAAAAGATTTTAACAAGAAAATTCTGCTACACCAGTGTGAAATAAATTTTATTTCATTTCAGAGGATCCTTTCTCTTTTTCAAAAGCTAGAAAAAATTATCAGCTAATTATATCGCATAGACAAATGTGGAGTAGATTAAACGCAAAAAAAATGTCAATCTACGTTATTTATTTGACTTGGTTTGCCGAAAATATTTCATTCAATTGCTTGGTCACGCGTATAAATGTCGTGCGTTTAGAGAGTTCTTTTAGTTGGTGTGCGCCAACGTAAGTGCAAGTGGATCGCAAGCCGCCTAAAATATCTAAAATAGTGTTTTTAACAGGCCCGCGATAAGGCACATTCACAGAGCGGCCTTCACTTGCGCGGTACTCAGGAACTGTACCGTGGTATTTTTCCATGGCTTCTGTGGAACTCATGCCATAAAAACGCTTAAATCGTTGTCCCTGTTCTTCAACAATTTCACCTAGGCATTCATCATGACCCGATAACATGCCCCCTAACATTACAAAATCAGCACCTGCTGCAAAGGCTTTCGCAATATCGCCAGGTGATGTGCAACCGCCATCTGCACAGACATGTCCGCCTAACCCATGCGCTGCATCAGCGCATTCAATAATCGCAGAAAGCTGTGGATACCCCACGCCTGTTTTTTCACGTGTCGTACAGACAGAACCAGGACCAATGCCAATTTTGACGATATCAGCGCCGGATAAAATTAATTCTTCTACCATTTCACCTGTGACGACATTCCCTGCCATAATCAGCTTATGGGGGTTTGCTTCACGTAATCGTTTCAAACAATCAACAAATCGCTCCGTATAACCATTGGCGACATCTAAACAAATCATGGAAGCATTCGTTGTTTTAATCACTGCTTGTGCTTTTTCAAAATCTTCTTGCGCGATGCCAACGGAAAGAAAAACTGATGTAATAATCTCTGGTTTTTTTGCCAAAAATTTTTGCCAGGCTGAGATAGGAATGAATTTATCAATCGCTGTTAATAATCTATGCGCAGAGAGTGCCTTCGCCATTTCAAATGTGCCTGTATGGTCCATATTGGCCGCAATAATCGGAATACCCTTCCATCTGGCACCTGAATTTTTGAAATGAAATTCTCTCTCAAGTGATACTTCGGAGCGAGAGGCAAGCACGCTTCGTTTAGGTCTAATTAAGACATCTTTAAAATCAAGTTTAATATCATATTCAATACGCATGTCATTATCCTGTAGGAAGTGGAATTGCCTTACTTAAACGAGCAAAATAAAAACCATCCATTTCTTGTATACCGGTTAAAATCTGTCTTCCAATCACGCATTCTTTTCCCCAGCTTTCTATTATTTTTTCTTCAATCGCATCGGAATGCGAGGCAAGAAATGTTTGCATAACGTCTACATTTTCTTCAGAAAAAATAGAGCATGTTGCATACACCAACCATCCGCCTGGCTTAAGTATATCCCACATAGCATTTATCAGCCGTACCTGTTGCTTCACTAGTTTGGCAATATCTGTAGCGCAACGCAATATTTTAATATCAGGATGACGGCGAATAACGCCGCTCGCTGAACAAGGCGCGTCCAATAAAATTCGGTCGAATAATTGACCATCCCACCAAGTGGCTGTCTCGGCAACATCCGCGCAAATGCAGGTAGCAGATAAGTGTAATCGTGTGAGATTATCACGCACTGCCTCTAAACGGTGTTCGTCACAATCCACAGCGATTAACTCAATGTCCTTTTGCGACTCTAAGATATGAGTTGTTTTTCCACCTGGGGCGGCACAGGCGTCCAGCACTCGCTGGTTTGGTTTTAATTCAAGTAATCCAGCAACCAGTTGGCCTGCGCCATCTTGTACTGATATTTCACCTGTTAAAAATCCGGGTAGCTCTTTCACATTCAATGGCTGATTGAGAATAATGCCTGTGGTTGTTTCTGGGATTATTTTTGCATCGAGATGACTTTCTTTTAATTTTAATAAATAATCTGCACGAGAAATTTTTCTTTTATTTACACGTAATGAAAATGGAGGATGTTGGTTATTGGCAGTTAAAATAGCTTGCCATTCGACAGGCCAATTTTTTTGTATCACATCTATCATCCATTGGGGATGTGCATAAAACGCTACTGAGTTCGATTCTATTTCTTTGTTTATCTTCATAAAATCTCGCTGATACTGACGTAATATCGCATTCACTAAATTTTTTGCCCAGATTTTTTTTAAACCACGTGTGGCGGAAACCGTTTCACTAATCGCCGCATGTGCAGGTACTCGCATCTCGGCAAGTTGATAAAGCCCTACTAAAATTAAACTATAAATATCTTGATCTTTTCGTTTAAGCGGTTTTTCCAAAAGTAATTGCGCAAGTTTATCTAACCGAAAATACCATCGACAGACACCGAAACAAATGGATTGTAGGAGCCCCTGGTCACGCGCGTCTTGCACTTGGACTAATGCATCTTTCAAACAATCTGTTAAAGAATGTTTAGAGAGCACGACTTGATAAATTACACGTGCCGCTAATAGGCGAAGGTTTGGCATAAATTTTACCTAGCTGTCTTTCCCAATAAATTTAACAAAAATCTGCGATCCTAAAATCAACAAATTGTATTTCTATGGAAACGTTATACACTCAATTTCTCTATTCGCAAATGTTAAAAAAGCAACTTAAGGACTCGAACAAAATCTATTTTTCTCTCATGCATCTTGATTAGAACTATTTGTTCACATAAGGCACACATGGTGATAATATCCAGTAAATATCCCCATCAAAAATGTATGCGGTAAAACTGAGAGAATATGTATATTTAGTTCCTTTTGTAGAAGAACAGGCAAAAGGGATATTTCTGAAAACTGCATTTCCTAGTAGGAAAGCAACTAAAAAGTATCTATAACTAATGAGGTATAACACCATAAGCATACGCAAAAAACCAGTATTTAAACTAGACCCTGAAGAACGTGAATTATCAGATTCTTTTGATAGAGGCGAATGGCAAAGCGTTAAAAATTTAAAAAAAGAAATTGCCAAAGCAAAAACTGCTGGAAGGAATTATTTAAGCAAAAATGCCAGGATTAATATCCGCATATCAAGTACTGATTTAGAACAAATTAAACAGCGAGCTGCTTTTGAAGGAATGCCTTATCAAATATTAATAGCCAGTATTTTACATAAATATGCTGCAGGGCATCTTGATAATGCTAAGGTTTAATATGCGGTTTCAACTATTTATATTCAGGCGATTTTAATGAAAGTCAGCAGTGTTTTTAGCAAAGCTTCCTAAAAAATCTTGCTCAATCGAGCAGCATTTTAGTATACTTCCTGACCATAGAATTTAAAGAGAAAATGACATGTTAGAACGCGCAGCCGACAGGACAATTCTTACAGTTTATTTTAGCGGAACAGAGCATGATATTAATAACAGTGGAACATCGCTGAACCAGGGATGTTTAGCCAGCCTTTTATACAAGAAAACCCAGACATCAGAGAATCAGTTAAAAAAAGGGTTTTCAGGTTGTGGAATAACAAATGGATTTAGAGGCGGTATATTTGGCGATGGCTTAAAGAGCCAGGCGCTCGAAGTTAAGCAACAAGTTGTAACTCTGCTTAAAGAAGGAAGAAGAGTAAGATTAAACTGCTACGGCCATAGTCGTGGTGCAATAGCTGCATTAATGTTAGCACAAATGTTAGGAAATTTTGATGCGGATTTAGTAGAAGTCAACCTTGTTCTTTTAGATACTGTTCCTGGAAACTTAATTACCAGTGCAAAATTAGATATATTTTCCAGAACACTTGCCAATCAAGTCATGGATTTATCAAAATGTAAAAATTTAAAAAGAGTATTATCACTTTATACTAATAAACCATTACCTGATCTTCTGTTCCATGCACCTTTGTTACCTTGCTATCCTTCACATTCTGAAGTAAAAGAAGATGTTCTTCCAGGTTGTCATGCAGGTGTTCAATTTCAGCGGCAGCACGCAAAAAATATATTTTTTGATAATCAGCAATGCTTTCTTACTTTTATTTATATTGCTTTTTATTTATCAAATTGTGGGACGCAATTAAATGCTAAGGATTGGGGCTGGTGGATTCCTATTACCGATGAACCAGATTCTCAGTTAACAAAACTGAATAATCTAGGCGATATATTTCTTGCGGTGGAAGATATTTACCAAAAAGAAAAAGATAAATTGCAAGAAGCTGTCCGTAGCTGCCATTCTACTCGTGGTGTAAAGATAAAAACTGATCCTACTCAACCATATGTTAATTTATATCATAAAGATGTCTTGCAAAAAAAAGGCCGCTATGAAGAGAAAGAAGATTTCACACGACAAGAAGATACTAGTGATCTTGCAATAAGTATAACCCCCTCTCAGCATAATAGGATTGATTTTAGTAAATTTGTTAATGATTCTGAATTAAAAGTACCAGAAAACATCATGGAACTGTTTAAGAGGTTCATTCAATCAATCCACATAGGCATGTCAGATGACAGCAGAAATTCTACCAAAGGTAATATCTTATCTTCTTATATATCAGAGGAGAAAATTAGCTTTGAAAATAAGGCGCAATTAAAACATGCTATTAGAAATATCTTAGCACTTGCTTTGCAAAGAGATAGAAATGCTTTGTCATTTTTTTCTACCACTACATCAGGGTACGTTGCCTTACATTTATTACAACAACCTCAATACCAGCAGTTTGCTGAGCTTATTCTAGGAACAGCAGAACATACTATCCGCTATCGAGATTTACGAATGTTTGTTTTAGGTGAAAATAATGCAGCTTATTTTTATATGAAAAATCGAGATAAAATATATCATACGATTTTCAAAACGAATATGCAGGCAGAGAAACCCGCTATTAGCGCTGATCTGACAGTCCAATACTTAAATAGGTTGTAATTTAAAAGTAGAATTTAGCCAATAATGACATCTGCATAAATCACTCCTTCTTTTGCGCTTTATCTTTATCACGATCAGTATTTTGCTCGATGAATTGAATAATAGCGCCAGCGACATCTTTCTTTGTCACCTTTTCAATACCTTCAATGCCAGGCGAAGCGTTGACTTCAATAATGAGGGGCCCTCGTTTAGAACGCACAATATCAACGCCCGCGACATTTAAACCAGTAATATGTGCTGCGCGAATTGCCATGGTACGTTCTTCTTCTGTAATTTCAATAGGCGTTGCCTGCCCGCCTCGATGTAAATTAGAACGAAATTCTTCAGGTGATTTCGCCTGGCGTTTCATGGCAGCCACTACATTGCCACCCACCACAAAACACCGAATATCGGCACCTTCTGCTTCTTTAATATATTCCTGTACCAATATATTGACCTTAAGTCCTAAAAAAGCTTCAATCACGCTGCGTGCGGCTTTCGTTGTTTCAACTAATACCACACCCACACCTTGCGTGCCTTCTAAAAATTTAATAATCAAAGGTGGGCCACCTACCATTTTAATTAAATCTTGAATTTCATCGAGCGAGTGGGCAAAGCCCGTAATAGGTAAGCCTATGCCTTTTTTTGACAGTAGCTGCAAACAGCGCAATTTGTCACGTGCTCGGGTAATAGCAAAAGAATCATTAACGCAAAATACATCCATCGTTTCCAATTGTCGAACAACGGCTGCGCCATAAAATGTAATGGATGCACCAATACGGGGAATAACAGCATCGTAATTAGGTAACGCTGCTCCTTTGTAATGAATGGTCGGTTGTGCTGAGGTAATATTCATGTAGCAACGTAAGGTATCAATCACATCTGCTGTATGACCACGAGAGAGGGCAGACTCTACTAAACGCCGCGTAGAATATAAATCATGTCTTCTCGATAAAATTGCAATTTTCATAAAATCAACCCTTTTTTTCTTTTACAAATGAGCGAGCTGGATTAACGATAAAACGTCTGCGAATAGCACTTCTCCCAAGTAACATACGAAATAACATCGTGTCTCGTTCAGTCAGTGTAATTTCAATTAACCATGTTGTATCTGCTAAAACAATCGGTGTGCTAATAACATAACGCTCTTCGCGATGTCCGCCCGAATCACATACCCACCGTTTATCCGTAATATCGGCAACACAAGTCACTATTTCATTCACATTATGCTGGATGGGATGCATATCAAAACGAATTTTATCTTGATTGCCCTCTTTAAACGGCCTTAAAGCAAACGCATGGAGAGCTGATGTGCGAGCACCTGTGTCTACCTTGGCTTTAATTCTAGGAATACTTAACTCAGGTAAAGCAATCCATTCTCTCCAACCAATAATATTATTTTTTTTTAATAATTTACTCATTCCTTACCAATGACCTTAATTAGCTACGGGGATGACATTACCTGAATTCGCATATCTTCGCAACAAACGTTAACACTCTGTTATTTTACTGATTTTTATCATACACTGTCAAAGCAAGTTGCAAAAGATTACATTGATTAAAGGAGCTAATAATGCCGTCTTCATGGATAGAAAATCTGGAAAAAAGTCTCACGAAGCGTTTTGGAGAGAATAAAGGGAAGACCTTGTATGCGAAATACAAAACTGCTTTTCCTGCAAGTTACAAAGATGATTGCACGCTTGATATTGCAATCAATGATATTATGAAAATTGAGCAGCTTTCACCTGAAAAAAGATTGCAAATTGATTTTCATCAGCGCCCAGAAAAGACTGAAAATTCCTTGCACCTAAGGCTCTTTCAATACAATGAGGCTATTCCACTTTCTGATATTTTACCTATTTTTGAAAATATGGGATTACGCACGTATGATGAACGTCCTTACAAAATGAATGTAGGGAAAACTACTTGGTTTATTAGTGATTTTAGTGTTGTTTACACAGAGAAGACAAGTCCTGTCCCTATTCACGAATTACAAGAAATTTTTCAAGATGCGTTTGTTCATGTATGCGCGAAATCATGTGAAAACGATGGATTCAATAAATTGATATTGGGTGCACAACTCACATGGCGTGAGGTAGCTATTTTGCGTGCCTATGCAAAATATTTGCATCAAACGGGGTTTCGTTTTAGTCAAATGTATATCGAAAAAACCGTTGCACGGCATATTGATATAGCCAAAGATCTTATTTTTCTTTTTAAATTAAGAAACGACCCTAAAACCTCTGCCCACATGAAAAAAACAGCTACCTCATTAGAAGAAAAAATTATTCATGGGCTAGATGAAATTACGAGTCTCGATGATGACCGTATTATGAGACGTTTCCTGCAACTCATTAAAGCCACTTTACGCACAAATTATTTTCAAAAATTAGAGGGTTCTCCAAAAGAATCTATTGCATTCAAATTGAAATCGGGCGACATTCCAGAGCTGCCTCTACCTCGTCCTTTATATGAAATTTTTGTCTATTCTCCTCGAGTAGAAGGGATCCATTTGCGAAGCGAAAAAGTCGCGCGCGGCGGTATTCGTTGGTCCGACCGTCTTGAAGATTTTCGTACAGAAGTGTTAGGCTTAATGAAAGCGCAGAAAGTTAAAAATTCAGTCATTGTTCCATCCGGTGCAAAAGGGGGATTTGTTTTAAAAACAGTTTCTGCTGATGCGGATCGTGCGACCATTCAAGCCGAAGTTATTTATTGCTATCAATTATTTATCCGCAGCTTGTTAGACCTCACCGATAATTTAAAAGATCATAAGGTTATACCGCCCAAAGATGTGGTATGCCATGATGATCATGATCCTTACTTAGTGGTTGCAGCAGACAAAGGCACAGCCACATTTTCTGATATAGCAAATAGTATCTCAAAAGAATATGACTTTTGGTTAGGTGATGCGTTTGCCTCGGGCGGTTCAGCAGGTTACGACCATAAAAAAATAGGGATTACAGCCCGTGGTGCGTGGGAATCGGTACGCCGTCACTTTCGTGAGTTAAATATCGATATTGATGCTAAAGATACCTATTTTACCGTAGTAGGTATTGGTGATATGAGTGGCGATGTGTTTGGGAATGGCATGATTTATTCATCCCATATTAAACTCGTAGGTGCGTTTGATCATCGTCATATTTTTATTGATCCTAACCCCCACCCTGAAAAATCTTATAAAGAGCGCGTGCGACTTTTTAATTTACCAGCTTCTTCATGGGAAGATTATAATCCGAAATTAATTTCGGCGGGTGGCGGGGTTTTTAAACGAACAAGCAAATCAATCACACTATCTGAAGAAATGAAAAAATTATTAGATGTCGAGGACAATGCTCTTTCGCCTAATGAATTTATTCGCGCGCTTTTAAAGGCCCCTATTGATTTATTATTTAATGGGGGCATTGGCACGTATGTGAAATCGAGTAGAGAAAGCCACGCAGAGGCGGGTGACAAAACTAATGAATTTTGTCGCGTTAATGGCAATGAATTGCGTTGTCGCATGGTGGGCGAAGGGGGTAATCTGGGTTTTACACAACTCGGTCGTGTGGAGTATGCATTGAAAGGCGGGCTCATCAACACTGATTTTATTGATAATTCCGCAGGCGTAGATTGTTCTGATCATGAAGTGAATATCAAAATATTATTAGATGCCGTGGTTGCAAAAGGTAAATTAACCCCTAATAAACGCAATGCTTTATTAGCCGCTATGACAGATGAAGTCGCAGCGCTTGTATTAAAAGATAATTATGATCAATCGCTTGCTATGAGCTTTTCAGCACTCAGTGCTGCACGGTATATTGGGCTCTATCAAAATTATCTTAAAGATTTAGAAGCTGAAAAAATTATAGATCGCGCAGTCGAATTTTTACCTGATGATAAAACCATTTTAGATCGAAAAGCATCTGGGATAGGTTTATCTCGCCCTGAAGTCGCAGTTTTATTATCTTATAGTAAACTCCATATTAAAAATGAAATTCTGAAATCCAACTTACCAGAAAATCCTTATTTTATACGAGTGCTTGAAAATGCATTTCCCAAAACATTAAAGAAATATTACAGTGATTTTATGCGGCACCATAGTTTGCGGCGCGAAATTATTGCCACACAATTAAGCAATCAAATTGTCAATGAGATGGGTATTACATTTGCTTATCGCGCCGAGGTTGAAATGGGAGCAACCATTTCAGACATTATCACGGCGCATGAAATTTCATCTCGTGTATTTGATGCACCTAATCTCAAGAGGCTTGTTGATTCGTTGGGAACAAAAATCCCTGTGGCATTGCAATACGAATTATTTCACTATGTGCGCACGCTTTTAAATCTTTCGACTCGATGGTTTACTCGGGGGCACTATTTGCAGGGTGATATTGAAAAAACTGTCACACATTTTTCTGCAGGTGTTAAAAAGTTGGCCGAGATTACGCCGAAGTTAATTAGCGGAATAACGAAAGATTATCTCATGGAACTCGTTAAAAAATTTACAGATCATGGCATCCCTAAAGAAGTCGCGAATAAAATAGCTGTTTTTAGAGCATTATATACATCATTAAATATCATCGAAATTTCTACCCGACATAAATTTGATTTAATTCAAACCGCAAAAATTTATTTTGATGTAGGTAGTGCATTTCATCTTGTGTGGTTTCGCGATCAAATTTCAACAGATCCCCGTGAAGGGCATTGGAATACATTAGCACGTCTCACCTTGCGTGATGAGCTGGATGCGTTGCAAGGTATGCTGACTATTGCTGTACTGCGTAGTGATCAGAAAATAAGAAATACCAATGAACTCATTAAAAAATGGATGGAAAAACATCAACGTGCGCTTCATCGTTGGGACCAGGTACTGCAATTAGTACATGGCAGCACTAGCATTGATTACACGATATTTTTCGTTGCATTACGCGAACTTGCAGATGGGATTCGCGTGAATTTATAATTTTAGCGAGGCTCAGGTCAAAGAGAGGATATTTTAACAGTTGATTTGTCTATACGTTCATGTAATTCTACGCAAATCATATCAGTTAATATACCAAATCAAGCAGCTATGATAAAAAAAGAGGATGCCATTGGCTATACTGAGTTAACGCTGGCGCAATGCTGTGTTGGCATTAATGTTATTTCAGGGAAATTTCTTATTGGATTTTTCCCAATTTTTTTATTGCTCGCTATCCGCTTTGCGATTGGTTTCTCTGGCATGCTAGCCATTGCACGAATGAAAAAAATTCGGTATTTCAGTATCTATCATCATTTTATGTCTCTTACTCTCAAAGATAAGCTCTTACTCCTTTTTCAAGGGGCATGCGGAGGGTTTTTATTTAATGTTTTAATTTTGTATGGGATGAAAACAACCAGTGCAACGAGCGCAGGAATCATTAGTAGCATTACGCCGATTATGATTTTTATTTTAGCGGCTGTATTTTTGAATGAAAAAATTAATTTACAAAAAATAGCGGCTATTGTGATTGTGATGATTGGCCTTTTTATTTTAAATATAGGCAAAACGTCAGACACAATGAATGAAACGCTATTCGGAAATTTTTTAGTTTTATTAGCTGTCATCCCCGAAGCGCTTTTCACTCTCTTATCAAAATCAGTCGGCAAAAAGATAAGTGAGATGGAAGCTGTCATAGTCGTTAATTTATTTAATTTAATTTTATTCATACCGTTTGCTATGCTGAGTATGACAAATTTTCATCCGAGCAGTATTAACGTTAGCGTGTATGGCCTTTTGTTTATTTATGGTATTTCAGGAGGAATTTTGTTCTTTCTTCTTTGGTATAAAGGGTTAACAAAAATTAATGCTAATACAGCCGCGCTTTTTACGGGTGTGATGCCTGTGAGTACCACGGTGCTTGCCTTTATATTTCTGAATGAACCTATTAGTCATAGCGAAATTATCGGCATGTTTCTTGTAATTATTGCTATTTTCGTAGGGTGTAAAAAACATTTTTTTGGCTATCAATTGAAGCAAACTACATGACTTGCATAGCTTAATTATTCAAGGTATTTTAAGTCAAGCAAGTCAACAGGCCGAGCCAGTACTTTTTTATAGGCAAATCCAGGTTAAAGCTTTTTTTGCTTTCTTCATATTAAATTTAGTTATACTCGTTTTAATTTTTTAAAATTCTTCTAACCCAAAACGCAAGAAACAACTTATTAGAGAAAAAGATGAATATTCGAGAGCTAAAAAGACTGAAGGCGCCTATTAGGACGCCTTCGGATGCTCCTTCTACACATGGCAGATGAGTATACTAATTGTATTTTCTACCTCTAAAATAAGCAAGGAATTTGACTTAATTTGCTTAACTGTCAGAAAATTCTTCTAAAAAATTTCATGGTAGATTGACATTGCACATATATTTATTATTAGTAGTAAACCTATATTAATTTCAACTCCCGCACAGCATCACGCTCTGCACGTAATTCGCTTAAAGTCAGTTGAATTTTTTCCTGCCCAAACGCATTCTGCGTCAACCCTGTGACGACCTTTAATTTACCGTTTTCGGTACGACAAGGCACAGAGAATATTAATCCTTCATCAATACCATATTCACCTTCTGAACAACGTGCTACAGAAAAAGTTTCGCCGGCTGCTGTATCATGCGTCAGGTTATAAACAGTTGAAAGCGCTGCATTGGCGGCTGACGCAGCAGAAGAAGAACCACGGGCTTTAATGACTTCCGCACCGCGTTTCTGAACAATCGAAATAAAATCTTTTTGTAGCCAATTGATATCTGCTACTACATCTGTAGCAGCTTGACCATTGATTTTAGCATGATAAAAATCTGGGTATTGCGTAGAAGAGTGATTTCCCCAAATAGCCATTTCAGTAACCGCCGTGACATCGACACCTGCTTTTTTAGCCAGTTGAGTCCGAGCACGCAACTCATCTAGCCTTGTCATCGCAAAAAAACGTTCATGCGATATATCGGGTGCATTATTCATAGCAATTAAGCAATTCGTATTACAAGGATTTCCTACCACTAGTATACGTACATCCTCTGCGGCATGGTTATTAATAGCCTGCCCTTGCGTTGTAAATATTTGCCCATTTATTTTTAATAAATCAGAACGCTCCATGCCCTCTTTGCGTGGCATAGCACCAACCAGAAGCGCCCAATTAATATCACGCATAGCTTCATTGACATTTGATGTACAAGTTATTTTTTTTAATAAAGGAAAAGCACAATCATCCAACTCCATCGCAAGACCATGAAGTGATGGGAGAGCAGCTTCTAATTCTAATAATTGCAATTCAACTTCTGTATCAGCCCCTAGCATTTGTCCTGACGCAATACGAAAAACCAACGCATAACCAATTTGACCCGCAGCGCCAGTAATAGCAACTTTCACACGTTTTTTCATTCTTAACTCCCACTAAACAATAATTGCCGCTATATTAACGCGAAATTAACCATCCTGCCACGAACTTGTGAATGACACTCGCTAATCATGTTTGATAGGGTAATCCTGCTTATACAGCTACCCAGCGAACCATAATTAAGTCACCGTTGGTATGCTTCCTACTCGGAAATATAGTTTTTAAAAAACCGAGGACGTTCATTTAACTGTGTCATTCCTGCGAAGGTATACGACTGTCCGGTTAATCAGTTCGGCCTAAAATGAATATCATAATAACGATGGCTTCCATCAGGGTTCCACGAGATTGAATAGCCGCTATAGGTAATATTTCCCACACATTCTCTTTCTTTAAAAAGTGCTACTTCACCCTTATTACCACTTTCTGTAATGAGCATATTACAGTAACCCATGAAATTGCCATTCGGCTCTGGATCAGCTCCAATACGTACCCAAAATGTTGCTTTTTCAAGGGGACCATATTTGTTATGTGAGATAGTAAAGCTTGCTGGCTTATTCAGAAAAGAGTCTAACCATCCACTTGGAGCATAGACATCTGTTAAAGAGAAATTCTCACTTCCCTCTGTTAAAGAGTAGTCCAGTATCTTAATAGTGCCATGGCCTATTCCAGAAAAATGAACCTTAAACGTATCAACAAATTCATTTGCATAAGAAAAACTTTGTGTTGCAATCATAACGATGAATAATAAAATCCAAACAATTTTTTTCATAAATTATCACCTTTTTAAACTTCAACCATCTCAAAGTCATCTTTAGCCGCGCCGCACTCAGGACATTGCCAGGTAAGCGGCACATCTTCCCAACGAGTACCTGGCAAAATGCCATCTTCAGGCCAGCCTTTCGCTTCGTCATAAATATAACCGCAGAGTAAACACATATAGCGTTTGTATTGCATGGTGTTTGAATTCCTCGAACTGTAAAAAGTTTCTTATTGTATAGATTTACATAGCATTTATATATTATTTTTATACGCTATTGATTCGAAACAGTATATTGCGTAATCTTAGCGCATTTTAAATATCTCATCAAATGGCGGATCTCACATGACGGTAGAAACAGTCACAGAAACTTTATTTGAAAAAGCACAACGCTATATACCAGGCGGAGTAAATTCTCCCGTACGAGCATTTCAGGGTGTCGGTGGTGATCCTGTATTTTTTAAATCTGGCCGTGGGGCTTATATTGTTGATGTCGAGGGCCGTTCCTATATTGATTACATTGGTTCATGGGGACCCATGATCGTAGGGCACGCACACCCGCATATTGTCGCTGCGGTCAGTAACTGCATACAAAATGGATTAAGTTTTGGCGCGCCCACTGTGCTTGAGGTACAGCTAGCAGAAAAGATTTGTCAATTGATGCCTGCTATTGAACAAGTTCGTATGGTCAATTCAGGTACGGAAGCCACCATGAGCGCAATCCGCCTGGCACGTGGTTTTACGCAACGAAATAAAATTATTAAATTCACAGGCTGTTATCACGGACATTCAGATTCGCTTCTTGTGCAGGCGGGATCAGGCGCATTGACATTAGGGGTACCCAGTTCAGCAGGCGTACCCGCCGATATCACCCAACATACGCTGGTGGCTGAATTCAATCGGTTAGAGACAGTTAAAGCACTTTTTGAAAAATACGGTAATGATATTGCAGGTGTGATAGTAGAACCTATTGCAGGTAACATGAATTGCATTTTGCCTATCCCTGAATTTTTACCTGGATTACGTGCGCTGTGCGATCAGTATGGCAGCGTACTCATCATAGATGAAGTCATGACAGGGTTTCGCGTTGCATTAGGCGGTGCTATATCGCGTTATCATATTCAACCTGACCTCGTCACCCTGGGTAAAATTATCGGCGGCGGTATGCCAGTTGGTGCATTTGGAGGTCGTGCAGAGATTATGCGTTGCATAGCACCCTTGGGGCCAGTCTATCAGGCAGGTACATTATCAGGTAATCCTGTTGCAATGACAGCAGGCTTAGCGACATTAGAGCTAATTACAGCCCCTGAATTTCATAAAAAATTAGAAGTGATGACCAATGCCTTAACCCGAGGTTTAGAAGAACGCGCAAAAGCGGCTGGCCTATCTTTATTAACCACAAGCATTGGCGGCATGTTTGGGCTCTTTTTTACAAATGCAGAAAAAATTGAAACGTACGCAGATGTCATGCAATGCGATGTTAAGCAATTTAAGAAATTTTTTCATGGCATGCTAGAAGAAGGCATTTATTTCGCACCTTCTGCTTATGAGGCAGGGTTTGTGTCTTCAGCGCATGGAACAGAGGAGATCACACGGACTTTAGATGCCGCAGAAAAAGTATTTTCAACATTCGTATAATAATTTATAATTTAATTACTTATTGTAATTACAAATAACCACTACAAAAAAGTAGTCTTTATTAAAATAGTTTGCTATACTCTTTCCGATATACGAGAGAGGAGAGGTGGATGGAATTTGAATGGGATAAAAATAAAAATCATTCCAATAAAAGAAAGCATGGGATTAATTTTGAAACAGCCTCTTTTGTGTTTAATGACCCGTTTTTATTAAGCGTTCCAGATAATAGATATAGTTATGAAGAAGAACGCTGGCGAAGCCTTGGCATGATTCACGAAACTATCATTTATGTAGCACATACTGTAAGAGGAAACGAACATGAGAAAGAAATCATCCGCATTATCTCAGCAAGGGCAGCTACGTCGAGTGAAACAAAGCAATATTACGCTAACTGCAAAAATGCAAAAAGACATTGAAGCACTTAAAAAAAGAAAAATAGATTTATCAGAGGAAGAATCGGCTGAAATAACGTCATGGGAAAAATCAGTACGTGGAAAATTCTATCGGCCTATTAAAAAACAAATTACGATCCGTATGGATGCGGATGTATTAGACTGGTTTAAGCATACGGCAGGAAAATATCAAACTTTAATCAATGAGGCTTGTAAAAAGTATATAGCACATCATGAGAAATTGCATAAATCTTCTAAAGAATCTAAAAGAAAACAGGCTTAGGGTTTTAACACAGCTAACATAGTGATTCCAATTAAAAAAATAACAGGGACTTCGTTAAGCCACCGGTAAAAAACATGACTATAGGAATTACAATTATATTTAAAATCATATAATAATTTCCCCAAATAAATATGATAAAGAACTAGCAGAAAAATTAAGCCTAATTTCATTTGCAGCCAATGCGTGTGTAGATAACCTGTCCAATTAAACCGTAACAGCCAAACGCCAAAAAAAATCGTTAAAATACCGCCTGGTGTTGCAATGCCATAATAAAGCTTTCTTTC
>JAJONP010000103.1 GCA_021323555.1 Gammaproteobacteria bacterium
TTTAATGATTTTTATCGGTGTTCTGCTTTACTTTAAGAAAGCGAGCAAGGAAGAGAAAGAGTTCGGGTGATTCTTTTTTCTTTTTGTGTTTTCAATATATCCGATTTTAAAGATTTAGGGTGTATAACGAAGGATTGTGCCAAACAATACATTGCTATCCTAAAGATTTGTTAAAACACAAAAGCCACTTTGTAAGTGGCTGGTTTTTGAGAATAAGTGGTAAAGTTTTATCCGTTAGGGATTGAACGTATATCCTTTTTATAGCAAGGAGATGAGCGAAAGGATAAAAAGATAGAAGAGAAAGCCCGTCCCGATAGGGAACGGCCATAAAATTTATGAAATCAATAATCCGATGGAGCTACGCTAAGATGCCTAGAGAGATCTAGGTTTATTTACTGTTAACTGAAATATTGCCGCTTTTAGTACCTGCCAGCAAATTCTTGCTGTATGTTCATCAGGATTAAATCTCGCACTTACTTGTTCGTAGGGATGAATATAGTTTCTAAAATCTCTAAGGCTATGACTAAATTTTTTTACATCTTCTTTTATTAAACCTACATCATGAGCGGTATCAATGAAATTACTTAATGTCCATTCATGGTGTGGTTTAACCTTACCTTCTTTATCTTTAGGAGATGTATTTGATTGATTAAATTCTTTCGGATGTTTTGATGCTATTCCCAAAAGAATTCCTTCTAGCGAACTTCCTGATAAAAAAATGACGGACATTGGTGCTCTAATAGTTATACATTTTTTTATTTCTTCCAAGCGAATATTTAATGTTTCTGTAATTACACTATCTAAGCCAAGTTTATCTAATACTACTTCGTTAAATTCATTTTTTAAAAAGTCGTCTTCTTTTATTTCAACTTTTGTTTCAAAATTTATTTTGCCAGCTTTTTCAAAAGTAATGTCTTTATCTTTTCGAACAACTTTCCATCCATCAAAGGCCAGGTATTCATTAAATTCTGAAAGGTGTTTATCTAAATCAGGAAAGCGTCCTATAAAATTGACTGGAGCGAAAACTTTTTTAATGCATTTATCAAGTTCAGCCGTACCATTGATTTTTGAAAGTTTTTCGTCAGTGTAAACCCACCTTGATGGAAAACCTTGGCCATATACATCGTTTGAACCTAATTCATTGAAAAATTTCACGAGAGCGGGACCTTTTCTATATTCAGTTTCTTCGTTAATTAACAAACGTAGCTTTTCTAAAGTTTTTTGCTGTATAACCATTAGCCCATCACTTTTTTAACTAGTTTGTCGATCTCTTTTAGCTCTGTTGTTATATGTTTTTTTATGTCTACTCTTATTTTACCTAGGTGAATAGCAGACAGTCCTTTTTCTGGTGGAGTGTTTTTAAGATAAAGTGCTGCCTTCTCATGAGCTATTCTACTCAATTCTGCTAATTGCATATGAATTTTATTTTCAATATCAAACTTAGGATAGAAAATATCTAATATTTTTTTATGTACATCTCGTGCACCAAACAGACCTTTTGTTTGAAAGTCTTTCATCATTTCGTTTGGAGCGGTTGCATTAAGTATAGATGTTAGATAATATGCCTCCTCAATAACATTTGTATAAAAAACATAACCTTTACTTTCAACTATAAATTCTAAATCTAGGTCTTTACGCTTTACTATAGTTGCATTCGCATTTTTAGCTGATGCATTATAAATAACTAGATAGTCAGCATTAAGATTTTGCTCTGTAATTTTATTTTGCCAATTCAAGTAGTTTTCACTGCTCATTGAGCTGTTTTTTTCCGTTTTATGTATTTTCCAAATATTTTCTACATCACTAAACCACTTAGATGCCTTTAGAAAACCTTTTTTCATTAAATCTACATGACTATATAACTTAATGTTCTTCTTATTATCTATTATAATAGGTAATACTACTAAATCAGGTTTATAGAGTGCAAAAGGTAAAATACTTTTTGAAAGTGCGGTCCTAAATAGAAATTTTGCCTCAATTTTACCATTAAAATCAATTCCTTTCCAGGGTTTTTTTGCATCAGGCTTAACGCTTTCGGACGTTGAAATATTAAGTATTCGGTCTTCGTCCCAGTCTTTTGGAGTTTCTTGATTTAACTCAATAAAATAAAAATTACGAGGAACTATTGTTGCTCCTTGCTTAAAAAGTTTTTTATATGGATTTATTTTAATCGAAGATTTTACTTTTGAGTTTGTAAATGCTGTCGATTTACCTTGTTTTGAATAAAACCATTTTACTTCTTCTTCATTAAGTTTAGTCTTTGCTGTTTCTAAATTGCAATTGTGTGCTGGCAATGATCCAGATAAGCTTAAACCGTCTAATCCAGAAACAGGAAGTGAATTCGGTTTACCAGCAGGAGAGTTTACCGCAAATAGTACGCCGCTTGGAATTCTAAATAGAGGGGAAGTACCTTGTAAATCCCAAATAGAAGTTAATTTGAATCCTTTACTTCTCCCTCTGCGGGTATTATCATGTTGATTAGCATTAAAAAAACTGCGCGGTAAAACAAAGGCTAATTTTCCATTTTCTTTCAAGAAATAACTACTACAGTATGCTAAGAAAACGGCAGCTATTTCTAAGTGGGGATAATCTGCCACCTTCTCAGGTTTTACATCATATTTTGTCGCTAATTGATTTAGTACGTTTTGATATTCTTCATTTTTCACGCTACTTATAGTGAACCATGGTGGATTACCCACTATATAGTTAAATTTACCAGATAAAAAATATGGTTTATAAAGGTTTTGAACTATAAATTTCCAAATACTGTCTCTGCCATCTTCTTTAACTTTCTTTAAACCAGTATAAATTTTATAAAAACTTTCAACTATTTGAGAACTTAACCCACCTGTTTTATAATGTTGTCGCAAAATCGCTTCAAAAACAGTTAGTGTTTCAGTCTTTTTATTTTGTGTCTGTTCAGCTAAATTTTCACATACTTCCAATGCCTCGTCAAATAACCTTACATCTTCAAAAACTTGGGTATTAAGCTTGTATTTATCTTTGTCAATATGCATTGTAAATTCCCCACCAAACAGTGTTTGTACACCTTCCGGGGCTAACAGTGTATTTGCTAATATAATATTAAGATGTACAGGCTTTTTTGAATTAGTAATTGACTTACCCAAACTGATCAACATTGTTGTTTTAGCAATTTGAACACTTAAGGGATGAATATCTATACCATAGATGCAGTTATTTAATTCTTCGGAAGTTATTTTTGGATTAAGTTTTTTTAAACGATGCATGGATGCCCTTAGAAAAGAGCCACTACCGCAACTTGGATCAAGAATTCTATCAGTAGATTTAAAGTCAAATTCATTTACAATTCTCTCACATAACCAATCAGGCGTATAGTATTCACCTAAGCTATGTCTTGTGTCTAAATCAATCAAATCTTGATATACGCCTTTTAATATGTCCTCATCGACATCGTTAAAGTCAAATGTTGAAAGTTCCTGAGTAATTAATCGGAACGTTTTTTTTAGTTTTTGGAAATATAAATCTTTGTGCACCCAATGAAAAAAATCATTATCTACAAAATTTTGAATGTGATATTTGTTGAAGATACTGCCGTCCAGAATAGTCTTCATTTCGTTATCATCAACATAATCGTCATTACTTAAAACTTCATATCCTAGCACTTTAGCTAAAACACTTAAGTAAGTATGAATTACAAAAGAGTTGTCGCTATCGTCAAATGAACCATAGGCAATACTTAAAAACTTACGCCATTGCTCATAAGAGACCTGCACCTCACCAAACTTTTTTGCTTCTTGGAAAACAATTGAGATCTGGCGATAGCATTCGATGAAAGTTTGACTCTTATAACCAAAAGCTTCTTCAATACGTTTTAAAGTTGCTTTTTGTTTTTCTTCTTTGAAAAGAAACCTATCGATCCAATAATAAAAATCTTCGGCGTTTTTTTCTGTTAAAGTAAAGGACGACTCCTTTACTTCATTTAAAATTAACTCGTGTTCTTGAAGTGTATTAAGTTTATCTAACTGGCTAACATCTGGAACAACAATTTTCCAATTAATTAAATCGGAGACGATTAATGTATAATTATACCCTTTGCCAGAATTAATTTCACCGAGTAAATATCCTGCTAACTGTTCTTTTGCATGATTAAAAGAGGTTTTTAAATCATTCTCAAATTCTATTATAATGTTATTATACAGAGTATCTGCGCTACCCCTGTGTATTTTGTTATTTCTAGGAATATTTACTATTGCCCTTTCTGCACCAGAGCTAATTGCATCTATAATTTTTTCTATATCTTTTTCGCCAGAGTAAAGACGGTGTAACAAATCCTTAAAAAGTTCTTTTTTAGGCAACTCTTTGTTAGCCTTTTGAATCTTATGTAAATAGTCAATTATTAACTCTGATTTGGTTCTCGACATTTTAAATTTTTCTATGTAAAATATGTTTTATTAGGAAGATTGTACTAATTCTTCCGCTTTAATTTTAAAGGTTTCGTATACATTAAATTTAGTTTTTTCGAAATAATCTAAAATCTTCGATTGATAAAAATTCTTTTTAGCGTCTTTACAACCTTTGTCAAAAACTAATGAATTTACCCGTATTTCTAATTCAGACCACACGTCCTGATTTTTAGAAAAACCATTAAACGTAAATAGAATCGAACAGTTACCGGAAACGTTTAAGTGAGTGAATTTGTATTTAGCTTCTATACCTGAGAAATATAGAAATTTGTGATTTGTTTTTTCCTGAACGAAAAATGAATTAAAAAGATCTTTCCCTTTTAATTTTATTTGCTCAATTTTTTCTTGCAAGAACCCAAGTTTATCAGGCATTTGAGAGCTTCTATCAGGACTTAATTCAATGTCAGTAATATCTTTTAATTCAAGTAAGTCGGAGTTTTTAACGTCTGCCATTATTTTTTGTAAGAACAAAATTCTATTTTCATTAGAAAAATCGTTAAACAATATTTTTCTTGGTTCCACCTCCTGGCTTATTATATTTTGATCCTTTAAATGCTTTTCAAATGACTTTGAAAACTCTTTACACACATCTCTTGTTTCCGTTGAAGTGATTTTTTCAGTAACCTTTATGAGTATCTTGTCGCCTTCTACAATTTTTTCAATTATTACTGACCCTTCGTGTTTTGTTTTATTCGTTGCCCAATCTTTAGTTAAATTATCTCTTGTTGTCGTGAAAGGCATTTCAATTTTATTTGGGTTCTTATTTTCAGATAAGTGAAAATTTGGTTGCCCATCAACAGAATAATTCATTCTTGTATTCTCTTTGTGGATAAGAGTATTTAAATCTAAACTATCCGGTAGAAGGGAGATTAGATCCACGTGTTCCATTTTTTCTTTTGGAATTTCTAATGTGAATGAACTAGTTTTAATATTGTCCTCTTTGGTATTTTGCTTTTCCCTTAAAGTCTCAAATTCTTGTGGGCTTAACAAAAGAGACATTAATACAGGAATGCTGGTTTCTTTATCTGAATAATTTAAAAAAATACCACGTTGCCTTAGTGTCCGCTTTAATTCAAAAGCAGATATATATGATTGGCTCACAAGTTCCCTTAATGAATTGCCGTAGGGTAAAAATGATTCAATATCAGGTAATTCGTTTGCCATAATTATAATTGGTTAGTGAAATTTGTTTTATAAGATTCAATTGATATTTTAGAAGAAAAGCTATTGTCATTGAATGTTCCTAAAACCTTGTTTGCTATCTGTTCATGTGAAAGCTTATTGAAATCAGGAAACGCCAAAATTGTTTTATTTGTTAACGTATTAAGCTTTTGAGCCAAGCCAATTAATCTTTTTAAATTAATTTCATTGAAATTATCGTTCAAAGCAATAAATAAAACGACCTCTTGATTTGTTTTTTCTATGCGTAAAGGAAGAACCGGGGAATTAAAATATTGAACAGGTAAAGTTTTTCCTGTATTTAATGTGTCTGATGGATTTACGACTAATCCAGAATCATGGTAAACAAAATCAATATTTGATGAGATGGTTTTGGCATAAGCCATTGCCTCAAATATAAAACTAAGGCGATTGTTATCTATAACAAATACTTTTTCAAATTCTAAATCAGTGAAGGTTGAATCACTTATTTTGGATACTATATCTGTATATATATCTTCTTGTTTGTTTGATAGAAAGAATAATACTCCGGTTTCTTTACAAGTTCCTATGCCTTTTCCGTTAAAAGAAGCGATACATTCGTTTCTCTTACTTGACTTTTTAAAACATTCTAAAGTATGGGCCAGATCAGTAAAATAATTCTTAAAATCTCCTTTTGGATCGCTTTTATATCCGTTAGCAGTAAATTTAGAAGAGACAACTAACATTTCTAATGTGTCTTTTTGGAGCATACATTTATATGTAGCAAGAAAGTCAATGCCATGTGTAGTTCTTGGGCTATCTTTCTTTAATTCGTGTTTTTTCGGATAAACACAGTTGAGGACTATGCCTTCTTCTGGGTTATATCCAACTAGTTTTAGGAACTGTGAAACTATTACTTCGCCTCTTTCTCCAACCATTTTAGACCATTCTCCCGCCATATCATATAATTATTTGTTAGT
Source organism: Gammaproteobacteria bacterium (assembly GCA_021323555.1). Next base: position 6,566 of record JAJONP010000103.1, read on the forward strand.
AAAGTATAAAAATAAGGAAGTTCTCATTTTTTAGAGGTTTATTCACAGGTATTAATAAACTACTTTCTAACAATACCGAACGCCTGTGGCTATGCGCCTCTGACTGAGCGGAGCGAGATGCGCAAACCTGTGCTGAAAGCACGCCTTATTGTTTAAGGCAGGAATTTAGCTTATTTGGTTTTGTCGGGTACCGCAAAAACAAATGTGCTAAATTGGGGATAGCCAAAACAGGTTTGGAAAACCTGAAAAAGAGGGGAGGAAAGTAGAAACTAAAAACTGTTGCAAGTTCCCTAAACTGTTTCTATGGCAACCATGTTCTTGGTCGGCACGTTCCTTTTTTGGAATGTAAAAGTTTGTCGTCTACTGTAAAAGTGTCGTTGGAATTGTCACCGGGCGCATTGAACATAACGTTTTGCAGCTACCGGTAGTGCGGCTCAGGGCACTTTCTACCGAATGCTCCTAACAAAGATAACTGTTCCTAGGCATTTGCAAAGCAAAAGTAAT
>JAJONP010000016.1 GCA_021323555.1 Gammaproteobacteria bacterium
TTATTTGAAGAAAATAGACCTGCTTTAATGACATTGCTGTGTCGTGAGGGTGGGAAACAGATTGTAGATTGTATTTCTGAAATACGTGAAGCTGTCGATTTCTGTCGCTATTATGCGAGCCGTGCTCGTCATGATTTAGGACCGCGATTACTGACAGGGCCGACAGGCGAATTGAATGAGTTTTCATTACATCCGCGTGGCGTTATTCTTTGTATTAGTCCATGGAATTTTCCCTTAGCCATTTTTATTGGGCAAATAGTCGCAGCGCTTGCTGCTGGAAATACTGTGATTGCGAAGCCTGCGGAACAAACACCGTTGATTGCGTATGAAGCTGTAAAATTACTACATGCGGCAGGGATTCCGGAGGCAGTACTCCAACTGGTGTTAGGCAGTGGCCGAAAAATCGGTGGCTTGTTAGTAGCAGATGCGCGTATTGCAGGTGTGATGTTTACAGGTTCAACAGAAACTGCTCGTATTATTCAGCAAACTTTAACCAATCGTCCAGGATCTATTGTGCCTTTTATTGCTGAAACGGGCGGGCAAAATGCGATGATTGTGGATTCTTCCGCATTGCCTGAACAAGTTGTTGTTGATGTCATCCAGTCCGCATTTAATAGTGCAGGGCAGCGTTGTTCTGCATTGCGTGTATTGTTCGTGCAGGAGGATATTGCAGATATACTCTTGACAATGCTAAAGGGTGCGATGGCTGAATTAGTGATAGGCGATCCTGGTTTATTAGCAACGGATATAGGCCCTGTGATTGATCAAAATGCCTTAGAAATGCTTCAAGCGCATTTTGATAAAATGCAAACGGAAGCCACACTTTTATATCAAGTACCGATGACTGCTGTCCCTGAAGGCTATTTTTTTGCACCTTGTGCGTTTGAAATAAAGCAATTAAGCCAATTAAAGGGCGAAGTATTTGGGCCGATTCTGCATGTGATTCGGTATGCAGAAAAAGATTTACATAAAATTTTAGATGATATTCGTCAAACAGGGTACGGTCTTACATTGGGGATTCATAGTCGAATTAATGCAACCATTGATACCATTGTGAATAACATGCCTGTGGGTAATATTTATGTGAATCGTAATATGATAGGTGCTGTTGTTGGCGTGCAGCCATTTGGTGGCGAGGGATTGTCAGGCACGGGGCCCAAAGCAGGCGGGCCTTATTATTTGCCTCGATTATGTGTTGAGCGGCTCATTTCCGCGAATACTTCGGCTGTGGGGGGTAATACTGTATTGCTATCCTTGCATGAGGAAGATGCATGAGCCATGGTCATACGCATCATCATTCATCGAATATGACTTTTGCTATCGCGGTTTTGCTTAATTTAGGATTGACCGTTTTTCAATTCATTTATGCTTTTTTAGCAAATTCGATGAGTTTAATGGCGGATGCAACGCATAATTTTGGAGATGTGCTTGGTTTGATATTAGCTTGGGGCGCGAATTGGTTGATGTTATTACCGGCGCGTAAGCGATATAGCTATGGTTATAAAAAAACAACCGTTCTTGCTGCATTAGCCAATGCATTTATTTTAGTCGTCACCACGACATTAATTATCTATGGATCAATTTTTAAATTTTTGCATCCTAATCAAATCAACGCACCTATTGTTATTATACTTGCGCTTATTGGTATTCTTATCAATGGAGGAACGGCTTTATTATTTATGAAAGGCGCGCATGAAGACTTAAATATTAAAGGCGCTTTTTTACATTTAGTGGGGGATGCGGTGATTTCAATGGGTGTTGTGGTTTCTGCTATTTTAATTTTATATACACATTGGCTGTGGTTAGATCCTGTGATTGGATTATGTATTGCTATGATTATTTTGTGGGGAACGTGGGGGTTGTTGCGTGATTCGGTACGATTAATGATGGATGCAGTGCCTAGGCATATTAATTACGCTCATATACAAAAATTTTTGCAGACATTGCCCGGTGTAGAAGCCGTGCATGATTTGCATATTTGGGGGTTAAGTACTAAAGAAGTGGCGTTAACTGCGCATTTAATTATGCCGAATTCGAGTTTATCGGATGCGGATTATCAGAAAATCAATACGGTATTAAAAGACGAATTTCAGGTGAATCATGCGACTCTTCAAGTAGAAACAGGGAATCTTCATTATCCGTGTGGGCGGCGGGAGAGTTGTTGAGTAGAAAAGAATTCTTAAAAATGCTGCTAATGAATCATATTTACCGAGTAGTTTGGAAAAATAATTATAATCTCAAGCTGTAAGGGACATCGTTAATTTTCTATATAAATGTCTTTGTAAAAATGTATTAAATTTGATACTATATAAAAATGAAGAAATGGAAATTGACTTATTACAGTCAACGTGTTTATAAAGAAATATTTTCATTACCAGAAGACATACTTGGCTCGTATGTTTTTATATCTGAAATGATGGAAACAGAAGGTCCTAACATAGGGCTACCACACACACGTGCGATGAGAGATAAACTATTTGAAATTCGTGTGTCTGGTAGGGAAGGCATTGCTAGAATATTTTATTGCACAGGGAAACAGAAAAAAATCTGGATACTTCATTCTTTTAAGAAGAAGACTCAGGAAACACCGCTTAAAGAACTGACATTAGCTAGAAAACGATTGAAAGAGGTGATGGAATATGACTAAAGCTACCATAGAACGCGCAAAGAAAAATTCCAAAAAATGGCATGATGCTATTAGAAAAAAAGTATTTTCTAGCCCAAAAGCGCTTGTTGCTTATGAACACACTAAAAAAGAGGTAGAGTTATCACTGATGCTGCGTAAAGCAAGAAAAAAATCCAATCTGAGCCAGCAGGATATTGCGGAACGTATGAAAACTTCTCGTACTTCTATCTCAAGATTAGAATCTTCTGATTTTGGCCCACGTAATTCTCCTTCTATTAATACGTTATTGCGATATGCACATGCACTCGGATATACGGTAAAAATAAATCTTGTTCATGAGAAAAATAGATACTATAAATCAGAGGGCGGAATCTGATGAATAATGAGACTTACGAGAAGTTATCAGTTCTGGAGGATTTCTATTGGGGCATGAAAGCTGATAAAGCGGCAAGAGACGGCTTTCTTGGTTCTAAGGAAAGCGAAAAGAGATTGAGAAAATATGGGGAAAGAGCTGGGATAAAAATCGATGGCAAATTAGATAGTAAAACAAAGGCTAGTTAACACTTCAAAATCAGTAGATCATTTTTTAAAATCCCTACCACCAAAACAATTTAAATAAATTTTTACTAATGCCAATAAGGATACTCGATTATGGCTACTTACACACCCTTGCTCTGACACTCTCGGATTTAAGAATAGAATTATTCTTGAATATGATGCCTAATGGCTTCTGCTACCCATTGATTTAAGCTCATTTTGTGCTGTTTGGCTGCGATATAAATTCTCCTATGAAGTTCCGGATCAAGGCGAAGATTAAATTTGCCAGAAAAAGGTCTTTCTGCCTCTTCGCCACGTTCTGCACAAAAATCCAAGTAATCGCTTATGGACTCTTTAAACGCTTTTTTAATTTCTGCGACAGTACGTCCTTGAAAGGTAATAACATCACGGGTATTAATGACTTCGCCATGAAAAATTTCTGTTTCATCATCGAACTCGACATGCCCTATATAACCTTTATGAATTAGCATTTGATACCTGCCTCTTTTAAAAACCGTCTCATTGAAACAATAGCTCCTTTATCAATTTCTTTTTTAGGATGCGGGCGGTGAAAAACAGCACGTATATTATTTAGCACAATTCTTACCCGTGATCCATTTCCCTCTGATATTTCCGCGCCTAATGTATTAAGCAGGGATTCAATATCTCGCCACGCAATACTTGCTTGAACGGGATTTTGAAATAATTGTTGTAATGTTTTTTGATGCTTTTTATTCATTACAAGATAATACCAAAAAATGGTACTATGTCAACATTCTCTTTTTGAAAAATAAATAACAGTGGCCATGTTTCTTGTTTTTTCTACAATAAAGCATTTTGTTTTTATGGTTTCATAGGTTTTGTAGTATTTTTTAGATCATTTGAATTTTGTATAGTTTCTTGGGAAGGTTGTTTGCGATGAGCAAATAAAGAAAACATGCTTGCAGTGCTTGTTTTTCTTGGGGAAGTTTTTGGATTAGGTTCACTTAATTTTGTTTCAGATTTTTCTTCCTGCTTTATTTCTACTGATTTTTTGGGGGTGATATATTCTTCTTTTAATCGAGAAAGATTTTGTTTTATAGTTTTTGTACCTCGAAAGTCTGGTGGAATAGTGTCTAATGCTTTATTAAAATTTCCTAATGCTGTGCTTATATTAGGTAATATTACCCATTCTTGAGAGTTATTTTCATTTTTTCTTAGCTCGTTAATACAATCCTCTAAATATTGTATTCTATTTTTATGATGAATTTCATTTTTTTGTTTAAATGTTTCTTGCTCTACCTCCCATTCTATTTTCAGTGCTTCTAAATAAGAAAGTATTTTATTTGATTTTTCTTCGGCATTATTGGTAGGGCTCTCTTGGGTTTCTTTATCTATCTTATTGAAGATATTTGCTGTTGCCTGTTTTGCATGTGCATAAACCATTTGTCGATATTCTTTAGTGCTTGTTCCAGGTACAGCTTCTTTAATGGTTTGGAGTTCCTTAAGGATATCCTTATAATACTCCGGATTTTGGGGTTCATCTAAAACATGAAGCACATTATCTGCAGCAGCTCGCATGGCAATTTTCACTGCTTCTGGTTTATTATGTGAATCTCCCATTAACTTAAAAGCGATTGTCTGTTCTAATGTCAGTTCTGTTACTTGTGTATGATCTGGTAGGCTACTAACTAGCTCATCTGTTTGTGATAAAATTTTGCCTGAATTTTCTAGCTCATTTTGTTTTTTTTGTTCCTTGGATAACTGGGCTAATTTTTCATTTATTTCATCTCTAGGGTTAAATGCCTCTCCGGTTGTGCTGTCATTTTTCATTCCTAATTTTTCTTTAAATTTTTCAATATCACCTAATCGTGCGAGAAAAGGCTTATTTTTACCAGAGTCGAGCGCTGTTAGAAACCGGGTTGGATCGCTATTAGCAAATTTAATCAAATCTCCTTGGGTAATATAATCCGGTAATTGGGATGCTTTAAATAAACACCCGACAGTGTTGTATAGGGCCGCATAATTTGGATCCTTGACATCTAGTTTTGGGTTATCAAACTCGCGGCATAATTCTTCCCATTTTCCTTTTAAAGCCCTTATAGCCTTCTTTTGGATAGCTGAAGCGGTTTGTTTTTCTTCATTGTCTTGAGTTTCTCCAGACATGATCTTTTTTTCAAGGTGATCTTGAAATTTGAGCCTAATTAGAGAAAAATCATGTGTAATGGTGCTAAAAAAAGGTTTATTGGAATTTTTTTTATTTTTGCTTGGCGATCCACTTAACATAAATTTTTTGACGAATTTCTTTCCTGCTGCCGCCAGTTGATTTTTATTTTTTTGATCCTCTGTTTGTCCTTTACCTAAAAGTAATCTATCTAAAAATGGAGGGGACATAATATCCGCTAGATCTCTTGTTTTGCTTAAATAATTTTTATCATCCTTACTATCAGCATCTTTCATCTTAAGCTTACAAAACCGCATAAGTAATTTTTGGGTTATGTTCGGCGGTAATTCGTGAAGATTTTTTAAAGTGTTAGTAATTTTTTTTTCTAATTTACTTAATTCATTTTCATTTTCAGGAGTTATTTTACCATTTAATTTACTTCCGGTTAACTGAATATAATTTGTAATATCTTCTTCTAATTTTTTAGCTTCTTCAGACGATAGTTTTGTTGACTCAGGCATACGTCACCTCATTCTTCGTTATAACTTGAGTATAGACGAGGATCAAAAAATGGATAGGGTAAAGAGAAATAAGCAATACTTGTGTAAGCCGTTGATTATTAATGCTAATTATTTTATGCCAGCTAGATTTTCTGAGCAATTTCTCGAATTAATGCAGGGCCGTGGTAAATGAACCCTGTGTAGAGCTGTAGCAAGCTTGCGCCTGCTGAAAGCTTTTCTTGGGCATCTTTTGGCGTTGTTATCCCGCCGCAGCCAATAATGGGGATTTTATTTTCTAATAAGCTATGCAATTGTTTGATGATTTCTGTTGAACGGGTAGTGAGTGGTTTTCCGCTTAAGCCGCCTAGTTCTGTCGCTAAAGGCGATGATTCTATTCCATCACGTTGAATAGTCGTATTGGTCGCGATAATACCCTCTATTTTTTCATTCACAAAAATATCGCACATTTGCATTAATTCATCTTTGGTTAAATCAGGAGAAATTTTGACAACGAGAGGAACATATTTTTTATTTTTTTCAAAAAATAAAGCTTGTTCGGTTTTTAATGTTCGTAATAAGTTTTTTAATAATTCGCCATGTTGTAATTGGCGCAAATTTTCTGTATTGGGTGATGAAATATTAATGGTGATATAACCTGCAAATGGAATCACGCGCTTAAATGCATATAAGTAATCGTTAGTCGCATTTTCGAGGCAGGTATCACGATTTTTGCCTATATTAATACCTAAGATACCTTTGTATTTTATTTTTTTAAGATTTTCTACTAAGTAATCAACCCCTTTATTATTAAAACCCAGGCGATTAATAATAGCTTCCTGTTCGGGTAAGCGAAACAGTCGAGGTGGAAGATTGCCTGGCTGTGGTTTGGGTGTCACCGTTCCAATTTCTATAAATCCAAAACCGAGGGAGGCAAGCGCGTCAATATAATCTCCATTTTTATCTAAGCCTGCTGCTAAGCCGATAGGGTTTTCAAAATACAGCCCCATTATCTGGCAGGGGCGAGATATCACTTTTGATAAACAAGAAGTTAATTTGAGTTTTTCTGCGAGCTTTAAGCTTTTTAAAGTAAATGCATGAGCGCGTTCGGGGTCAAGAGAGAATAATAAATTTTTGATAATGGAATAAAACATTTTTGGCTCTTATTTAATGAGGTTCTACAAAACTTGCAATTAACCATTTAGTTCCAACAGTGTCAAAACGTACTTGGATGCGCGCATGTTCGCCATGTCCTTCGTATTGTAGCACAGTTCCTACGCCAAATTGGTGATGTGTGACGCGTTGGCCTGATCGCATGTCACTCTCATTATCTGCCGTGAATTTTTGAGTGGATGTAGCATAAGTCGTATTTTTATAAGAAGAAAATGTAGGCTGTGGGCGTGATACTTTTGTTTTGAGTCGAACTTCGTCTTTTAACGCGTCAGGAATTTCAGCAATAAAACGCGAAGGACGATGATAAGTTTCTCTTCCATGCAAACGCCGCACTTCCGCATAGGTTAAATATAATTTCTTCATGGCGCGTGTCATGCCAACATAACATAAGCGTCGTTCTTCTTCTAATCCTTTCGGATCATCTGCCGTTCTATAATGGGGGAAAAGCTCCTCTTCGCAACCACATAAAAAAACCACAGGAAATTCTAAGCCTTTTGCAGAATGTAACGTCATTAGCTGCACACCATCAGTCACATTATCCGTTTGGCTATCACCGGCTTCTAAAGCAGAATATGATAAAAATGCAGCTAAGGGAGGCATCTCTTCTGCTATTTCATTGACATCGAATTGGCGTGCGGCATTGACGAGTTCTTCTAAATTGTCTAACCGCGTTAATCCTTTTTCACCTTTTTCTTTACGATAATGCTCAACTAAACCGCTATTATGAATGACGTGTTCGACTTGTTCAAATAAGTCGAGTGATTTTATATCGGCGTGTAATAGCTCAATTAATTTTATAAATCCTGTGAGTGATTGCGCTGCGCGTGGGGGAAATATTTTTTGTTCTAATAATGTTATCGCTGCTTGCCAGAGAGAAATATTTTTTTGATGGGCATGTTCGCGTAGGCTATCAATGGTGCGATCACCAATTCCTCGTGTTGGCGTATTCACAATACGTTCAAAAGCAGCATCGTCATCGCGATTTGAAATTAAACGTAAATAAGCGAGTGTATCTCTTATTTCTGCGCGATCAAAAAAACGTAATCCGCCATAGACGCGATAAGGGATACCAAATTGCATGAGTGCTTCTTCAATCACGCGTGATTGGGCATTAGAGCGATATAAAATAGCGACATCACGTAAGGAGTTCCCCGTTGATTGCCATTCACGGATGCGATTGACTAGATAACGTGCTTCTTCCAAATCATTAAATCCTGCATAAACAGTAATACGTTCGCCTTCTAAGCCTGATGTCCATAAATTTTTGCCTAAACGCCCTGTGTTATGGGCAATTAATGCATTAGCCGCTTTTAAAATAATACTGGTGGAGCGATAATTTTGTTCTAAACGTGTTGTGATTGCTTGAGGAAAGTCTTTGCTGAAACGAAAAATATTTTCGATTTTAGCACCGCGCCAACCGTAAATAGATTGATCGTCATCACCCACGACCATGATCGTATTTTCTTTGCCTGCCAGGAGACGTGCCCAAGCGTATTGAATCGTATTCGTATCTTGAAATTCATCGACTAAAATACAGCGAAATCGTTGTTGATACTGCGCTAAGATAACAGGATTATTTGTCCATAAACGATGAACTTTTAATAATAAATCTGCAAAATCAATGAGCCCTGCGCGTTGACAAGCTTCTTCATAAGCACGATAAATTTTTAGCATGGTTTTGGCGGTGATATCGCCATAATCAGGTATTTGATGTGATTCTAAACCTTCATCTTTTTTGGCATTAATAAACCATTGGGCTTGTTTAGGTTGCCATCGATCTTCGTCTAAGTTGAGCATGGCCATAATGCGGCGAATAATGCGTAATTGATCATCCGAATCTAAAATTTGAAACCCTTCTGGAAGATTCACTTCGCGCCAGTGTAATCTTAATAACCGATGGGCGAGACTATGAAACGTGCCTATCCACATGGATTTGGCAGATGCGCCTAAAACAGCTTCAATGCGTGAACGCATTTCATGCGCCGCTTTATTGGTAAAAGTCACGGCTAAGATATTGTGAGGTGATAAGCTCTCATTTTGAATTAACCAGACAATTCGGGAGACGAGTACACGCGTCTTGCCGCTACCTGCCCCTGCTAAAATGAGCTGATGACAAAGGGGTGCGCACACTGCATCGCGCTGTGCGTTGTTCAAAGAATCAAGTAAGATATGTTTTTCCATAGCGGGCTATTGTATAGAAAAGTATTGACTATGACCAAACCTAATTATCAGAATGCGCAATTTATACTGAGTGCTGCGAATCTCAATCAGCTTCCGCTTGATCAAGGCATTGAAATTGCTTTTGTGGGGCGTTCTAACTCAGGAAAATCAAGTGTGCTGAATAAGTTAGCGCACAATAAAAGTTTAGCACGTGTGAGTAAAACGCCTGGACGCACCCAGCTCATTAATCTTTTTTCATTAGAAAACAACCAACGTCTAGTGGACTTGCCTGGCTATGGGTATGCAAAGGTACCCATAGACGTAAAATTACGATGGCAAACATGCTTAGAAAATTATTTACGTCATCGTCAATGCTTAAAAGGTTTGATCATGATTATGGATATTCGTCATCCGCTCAAAGAATTTGATCAACAAATGTTAGCATGGTGTGCTGAAACTCGCTTGCCTGTGCATATCTTATTAAATAAAGCGGATAAATTAGCGCAGGGCGCAATCAAAAAGACATTGCAACAAGTCAGTCATGTTATTTCAAAATATCCTAGCGCAATTACCGTACAAATTTTTTCTGCATTACGGGGCACAGGATTAGATGAGTTGCGTAATACACTAGATCAATGGTTCGCAGAACTTTAGGAAGTAAGTGATAATATTCTTTGTCCTAATTCTTTAAAAACGGCTGAGAAATTATCTCTGCTAGCTAACATTGTTTTTTCTGCATGGCCAAACACTTTACCAATTGTTTTTACTTCTTCATCTGTTAATGCGAAAGCAGGTTTTGATAGCTGCTGACTGATTGCGATAAGAGAGTTAAAATCAGGAACGTGTGCCAAGTCATAAGGCTTTAAATCAGTGCCTTTCAACTCATTTTCAATACGTTTTCTATCTATAATACAGCCAATTTTTTCCATTGAGGGAACCAGTTTTTGATTGACTGCTTCTCTTATTTTGTCTATCCATTTTTGAAAAGAGGTCGCAGGTTTTTCATTTCTAGGTCTATATCTTTGTTGGATTGTACCAAGAAACATAGGTTGGTTTCGTATGGGAAATAATTTGCTATCAAAATTATTATCGGTTTTAAATCTTGCTATTTCAGTATGCCACTTAGTCATATTTTTTTCGAGCGAGTTGATAGCTTGCAAGCAGAAATAATCAGGCGATGTCGGAACAATAAAATAATCGCTAGACATTAAGATGACTTCATTTAATCCTCCAACGTTCGGACTTAAATCATAAATGAGATAATCCATATTTTCTTTTTTTGCAATTTCCTGAAGCATTTTAGGTAAATTACCTGGAATGTTTCGAGTGGCGGGCACTCCTGATGCTATTTTCAATGAAAGACTGATTTGAGAATCTAAATCGGCAATATCAAGATGGCCAGCTAATAAGAAAAGATTTTCATGGGTAGTTTTTAATAACTTGCCAGATTCAGTTTTGATGTAATCATCTGATGAAATTCCGTTGATCAGTGCTGCCACGATGGGCTTCATCGTTAGATTTTGGCGGCTCGAATAAAATAAGTCCATTTGATCATCATTAACAGCGTTGTAACCTAACACAAGCCCTGTCAAGTTGCATTGGGAGTCTAAATCCACTAGTAAGACTTTTTTGTTAAGCGTAGCTAGACTCCATCCTAAGTTAAATGATGTTGTCGTTTTGCTAACGCCACCTTTATGGTTGAATAAACAGATTGATTTTGTCATTCATAGTACCTTTGGTTTTGCGTTAATGGCTCATGATAAGTTAGTGTATCTTACTTATTTTGTGCCATTTTTACTACATACTCGTATAAGAACCAACGAGTTAGAAGGAATATTTCCAAAAACGAATGCGGGTTTAATAAAGAAACGCTATCCGTTATTGATTTTTTATTGAGCATCGTGTAGTATAGCCCACTATTTTTAATGTCTAACTAAATATCGAGAAAAATAAATGGATACGAGAGCCATTCAAATCAGTTTAGATACTTTTAAAGGAAGAACCACGAAAGTCGCCCACCTTAGCCAGGATAATATTTCTGAGTTTATGACTGCTCGTTTTGCGCATAAATTTGATCGCAATGTATACCTAGCTTCAGGCAGCACATTTGAGAGAGAAGGAGAGCTTGCAGTTAGTCCTCTTGAGGTACTGGATGCCAGCAAAATTACGCCTCTTGTAGCAGAAGGGGATAGATGTAAAGGGTTCATTATGGCAACAGCAGATGGTTATAGCCATGCTGAGCCTTCTTTAATAGCTGCAGCTGCTGTAGAGGCTTGTGACCGGTTTACTAGCCGCGCAAGTAAAAAGGACCAAGAGTATTTGGCCAGAAATAATGATATAACATCAATATTAGATTTCGCGGGCCAATCCTGTGAAAGTAAAGAGGGATCTTCTTTGGCAGGCGCTATTATTAAGCAAAAAGAGAACCAGCAAAAGTTTTTCTGCGAGATGGGCAATGTGGGCGATGGCATGATTGTTGTGATAGATGGTGAGCAAGGTAAAGTTAAAACAATCATAGGAGCAAGGCAATATGTTCGAGGACTTCTTCCCAATCTCTTAAAATTGACGCAGGAACACTGTTTGGAAATAGCCCGTTCTCATCAAATGCCTGCTGGTGTATCGAATGCTTATTTTTACCCTATGTCCATCCAAGATTCCCAGCAAACGATAGCCCAGGAGGAAATAGTACTTAATCCGGGTGATTTTGTGATACACATGACAGATGGAGTCTGGAGTGAGTTTACCTGTAAAGATACTTATTTCATGAAAAAGGGCGATGGGGGGGTTGAAACAGAGTTTGTTGAGCAAAAAGAAGCCTCTGGCAAAAAAGAATATGTCTTTTATCGAGAAAGCAAAATACAACAAGAAGAATTTGAAAACCTTTTAAAAGAAAAAGATGAATCATCAAATTCGTTTGAGCTTGGCCAAACTTTATTGAATGCTGCGCTAATGGCTCGAGCAAAGCGTCAAACTCAAAAACAAGCTTTATTAAATTGGCTAGAGGAAAAGGTCCAAGCAGAATATAAAAAGCATTTGGAAAAAATTCCAGAAACTGCGATTGAAGAAAATCAACCACAGAATCAGAAAGAATTAAGAAAAAAAGCAGAAAATGAATCACTACGGAGTTTTTTTGCAAACATTTCTGATGATCAAAAAAGATATCTTCAGGAATTTATGAAACACCAAGGGATAAAAGAGGAAGTTATTACTTTAGGTCAGATTATCCAACAATTAAAAATAACACCCGCAGGTGATTGTTCAACTGTTGCAGTGGTGCAAGTACCGAATGCCGCTGTTGAGAATTTACGACCTTTTTTTGAAAGAGTGACCGATAAAGCAAAATCAATCAATATCTATTACGCAATCCAGGAAAGTACTTCTGCATTGAAAAAAGCAAGAGATGCATGGCTTGAGAAAAAAGGGGAGGCGGCGGGCGAAAACGAATCAGGATTTTATAAGACTCTTATTGACTATCTCAGAAATGAAAAACGTCTTCTTGAATCTACAGAGAAAGATTATAAAAAAGGAGATGTTCGTCAGAATGTATGCTCGTTTTATACGCCTGAAGAAATGAAAATATTAACGAGCGATTTGATACAAGCTTATATTGCGTTAGGAGAAAATAAACTACTGTATAGCTTAAATGACAAAATAAATCAAAAGAAAGCAAAACAAGAAGCATTAAAAGGTTTTTTAAATCAGCATTGTCCTTCAGTACATGAAAAAGCTGTTTTTTTTAATTTCTTAGAAGGTATCAACTCCTATAATGCCCATGCTAATGAAAGATGGGATCGATTTTTTGGGGTGCGTAATACTAAGAGTTGGAGAGCCACTGTTAAAGAGATTCGAAACGCTGCTTTAGAAAAATTAATAAAAGAGTGGGAGGCGATACAAGATACGAATGAGAAAATTGCTTTTTTAAAAAATGCAAGGCAGATGAGGATATTTTCCGCTCATCGAAATAACTCTCTATTCTTTGGTGCTTTTGGTAGAACAAATGCGCAAATATGGATTGATGCTTTAATTAAGCAAACAGAAATCGATGCAAAGCCAGAGCGACGTAATTTTTGACGGGGCTTTTGAGCATGCAAAAAAAGTTCGGATTTGAGCCAAGGTCGTGCAAAAATTTTATAAAAATAGCGCAGCATACACGTGTATGTGAGCAGATTTTTATAAAATTTTCGCACGAGATTGGCCAAATACGGATTTTGTCTGTGAGAGCGTGAACATTTACAGAGCGACAGCTACGTTGAAGACAAATCTTAATGCGATTGGCCTGACTAAAACATTAAATGAAATGTATGAGAATGTTCATTTTAACTGTGGCATTCCTTCGCGGAAATTACAAAGTTGGATGGACATTTTTCAAGGGTTCATAGTCCTTTTTTATTGTCCAACCACCGAATAATAGCTTCTGCAACGGCGCGTACACTTTGGTGGTCAGTCATAATATGGTAATCCGCCAATGAGCGGTAAAGCGGTGTGTGTTCTTCATAGAGCTTTTGGATGACTTCTTCTCGATTAGGTACGCGTAATAATGGACGGCGGGCTTCATTCACGGTTCGCACGTGCTGATGGTCTAGGGATGCGTCTAAAAACACAATGATTCCGTGTGTGCGTAATAATTCTTGAATTTCGGGTGCGATCACAGATCCACCGCCTGTAGCGAGTACGGTATTCGGTATGTTAACAAGATCAGCGATGACGCCAATCTCACGCTTACGAAATCCTTCCGCGCCTTCTAAATCAAAGATCCAGCCAATATCAACGCCTGTGCGCTTTTCAATTTCTTCGTCTGAGTCATAAAAATTCATATCGAGTTGTTCTGCGAGGTGTTTTCCTACACTGCTCTTGCCTGCGCCCATAGGCCCGATTAAAAAAATATTGTGATACTGGTATTTTTTCATGTTAAATAATTATCCTAGGTGTGACAAAAATAAGTAATTCTCGTTTATTGTGCGTGACATTTTGCTGTTTGAATAGCCATCCTACAAGTGGAATTTTACATAAAAAAGGGATGCCTTGTTGTTGGTTGTCTTTATTTTCTTCATAAATACCGCCTAATACGACTGTTTGCCCACTTTTAATAAGAATATGTGTGTTGATTTGTCGGGTGGTAATAGCTGGAACGCCTAATACAATGCGATTACTGGGTTTATCTTGATTGACTTGTAATTGCAGTAATATTTGATTACCTGGCATGACTTGGGGTGTGACTCTTAAACTTAACACAGCTTTTTTAAAAGCAACACCTGTAGCACCACTGCGACTTATTTCTTGGTAAGGAATTTCTTCGCCTGATTCAATAAAAGCCGTTTGTTGATTCGCAGTAAATAAGCTGGGATTAGATATTAATTCACCATGCCCTTCATTTTCTAATGCGGATAATTGCATATGCAACAATGAGCCATCCGTTAATTTAAGAATAGCAAGACCATAGTGGATATTGAATGGTGAAGGGCCCTCTTCTGAAGAAGTTGCTTGCGGCTCAAGGTGGATACCTAACTCACGCTCAAAATCATTGTCTATATTGGCGAGATGGACTTCAATCAAGACTTGTTGTACTGGAACATCTAAGCGTCGAATCAATCCTTCCATCTCATGCAGATGCTCTTCAGTGTCTTGGATGCAGATAATATTAGTACGGACATCGATGTGGACATGCCCATATTTGGATAATAAACTGTGATTATTATCTTGGAGTAAGTGGGCAATATCTTCTGCTTTAGAATAATGAAGTTGCCAAACACGTGTTTCTAAAGGCGCTGTTTCATCTACAATGGTATGCAACTTTAATTCTTCTTGTTTGCGTTGAATAAGTTCAGCGCGTGGTACGATATACCAAATATGGCCTATGCGCCATTTGCTTAATGCATTGGAAGCTAGCAATAAATCAAGTGCTTCGAGAGGCGAGACTTGTTTTAAATGAAGCGATGTTAAGCCGTGAATATCGGAACTAATGACTATGTTATTATCAAGCGATTTTGCGATAATACGTAACGCATCTTGTAGGCGCATATTTTGTAAATCTAAAGATATTTTTTTAGAAGGAGGAGTATTTGATTGGGCATGAGAAAAATAAGGATAAAAGAGAGAAAAAAATAGCGTGATAAAAAATATTTTTTTTCTAGGCATAAAAAATTTCCCTTATTGCGTTTCATTCAGATGGAGAGAAAATACCAATAATTGCATTTCTATTAACGTTACTCCATGGCTCATTTGTATTGAAAAATCATTTATTAAAATAGGGTATTTGTTTTTTTCTAATCGTTTCATTAAATGCGCTATTGCTGAGAACTCTCCTATTGCATTAATTTTAGTAGGTATTGCATTTATTCCAGAAATAGTTTGCGGTTTAAATAATTGAATTTTATTGACTGTAAAATTTTGTTCTGAAAAAAAACGAGCAATATTATCAATGAGATCGGATTCGTTTGGTAATTCAGTGTTAATATGAATGGATAATTTGGGTTGATTTTGAACCGAATTGAATAATATTTTTTTATCATTATCTATTTGGCTTATTAAATTTTTTTTCAGTGAAATAGCTTCAATAATCGATATTATTTTCGGGTAGCTATTGAAATATAAAAATATAAAAAATAAAAATAATGAAATGAGAAAAAGTAAGCCGTATTTATTTTTAAATATTATCATGGGTTTTGGGGCTCATTAATAAGGGAGATATTGAACGCATGAGATGTAATTTAAATTGTAACGCATTTGAATACTCATCTTGTTTTATGCTTACAATGTTCATTGATAATGCGTTTTTTTTCGAATGATAAGTATTTACAAAATGTGTGAGTACAGGAATAGAATCAGCACTGCCAATTGCGATCATATGATTTTTTTTACTGGTGAAGGTTATCCAAGTTATCTCAGGAGATGTTTCTTGTTCAAGAAATTCAAAAAAATGAATG
The DNA here is from genome assembly GCA_021323555.1 of Gammaproteobacteria bacterium. The sequence goes on from JAJONP010000016.1 coordinate 16,060, forward strand.
AGTTCAGCCTGATTTGCATGAATTTGATCTATGATTAGCATGCCAGTATTAATAGTATTTTTAGGCGTTTGTTTTTTTAATTCTGTGAGTTGATTTTTTAAATTATCTATATCATCAATGTTATTTTGTAAAATAAAATTTAATAAAATAGGGATTATAAATAATAAAGAAATAAAAATAAAAATAGATAAAAGAAACACTTTTTTTAGCTTCTTATGTTTCTCTTTTAGAAGAGTTCGCCAAGGCAGTAAATTGATTTCTAGCATGAAGCAATACCGCGCAGTGCCAAACCATAAGCAATAGAAGATATATTTTCTTTTGATCTTATTTCTTGAGGGAATAATACATTTCTAAAAATATCAATAGAGTGTGTTTCCATTGAGAAATTTTTTTCTATTAAAGAAATTATTTCGGATGTATCTTGCGCGGATCCTGATAAATAAATTTTCCTGATAATAAATTGATTATAGGTCGATAAACATAATTGAATTGTGAGTTTTAATTTTTCATAAAACTCTTTTAGATCGTGACGAAAAATGGATTGGTGAAAAATAATTTCATTGTGATTTAATAAAATGAATCGTGCAATAGTTGAATCTACATCCAATATGATTTTTGTTTTAACAGAATCAGGTATTGAAAAACAGACAGCACGTGCGACTGCGTAAACATCCACGTCAACGATATGTACAGAAATGCCTGCGTTTTCCACAACGCTGACATAACTATTTAATGGGTCTAACTGTGCTGCAGCTAAAAATATATTATCTTGGGTTTCGTTATGGGTATCTAGTTTTATATAGTCATAGCAAAGTTCTCCCGATAAGCTCGGTAAATAATGTGTTAAATTATCTGCAATTTCTACTTCTCTATCTGTTTCACACAATTCTTTGGCGAGTTGGATACGTTTGCTGGTAACGCACTCTGCGGGCAATGCAATGACAGAGTTTAATTTTTTTATTTTGCTGTGAGTGGCTAACTCCCGCAAACAGTCACTGACTAATTCAGGTTGTTGGATTTTCCCTGAAATGATAGCGCCCGTAGGTAGTCCCATCATGAGAGCTTCCTCTATGATCAGTTGTTTTTTTATAGGGCGTAATCGAAGTAAGCGAATAGCGTCTGTTTGAATATCTAACCCTACTAAAGTGGATTTTTGGAAAAATAGAGATCGTAACACCGTGCATTCTCCTGACGTGTTTTTTAAATAATAAAGAGTGAATGGAATAGAATGATTAACTTTTTTAAGTAGAGAAATTAGAAAAATATCGAATAAATCTTAGAATGGACTGATATTCTGATTAATCTTATAGTAAAATGCAAGTTTATTGTTAAAATTAATGACTATATGAACCTTCTTTTTTATCTTTTTAAAAGATTATTACTGTTTTTAGGTATATTTGTTGGCATAGCGGTGGGTGTCCTGGGGATAGGTATTTTTTACTATATCTGTTTTCAATTACCCAGTGTAGATGAACTCAAAACCATACAATTGCAAGTTCCATTGCAGATTTTCACGCACGATCATAAACTCATGGCAGAATATGGCGATATACGCCGCATTCCCTTGCCTTATGACCAGATACCTAAACCTTTGATTGCAGCTGTGCTTGCGACAGAAGATCAACGCTACTTTCAACATCCTGGCATTGATATTCCTGGGCTAATCAGGGCTGCCATTAAGCTCGCGGCTACTGGCAGAAAAGAAGAAGGCGGCAGTACGATTACTATGCAGGTAGCCCGTAGCTTTTATCTTAATCCTCATAAAACATTTGGCCGTAAATTACGTGAAATTTTATTAGCACTTAAAATAGAAAATAAACTGAATAAACAAAAAATCCTGGAATTATATCTGAATAAAATATTTTTAGGCGCGCGAGCATATGGTGTTGAAGCCGCTGCTGAAATTTATTATGGCAAATCACTGAACCAACTTACATTGGATCAATATGCAATGCTAGCAGGCTTACCCAAAGCGCCTTCTGCGTTGAACCCACTGACCAATCCTATTGCTGCATTGAAACGCCGTAACCATGTTTTAACTCGTATGTTTGATTTACGCTTTATTAATGAAAAAGCCTATAAACTTGCTATCGCAGCACCCCTCAATGCACGTTATCACGATTTGCAGATTCAAATAAAAGCGCCTTACGCAGGGGAGCTAGTGCGTGAACAATTACAACAACTTTATGGCGATAAAATTTATACGGATAATTTTAAAGTGTATACAACGATTGATAGTCGATTACAAGACGCAGCTAATCAAGCTGTTCGTGATCATTTGATTGCTTATGATCAACGCCATGGATATCGCGGTGCTGAGCAAAATTTTGGTGTGCCGAATTTAAAACAGATGGGAGATTGGAAAAAAAGGTTAGGTAAAATTTCTCTGGTCAATGGTCTTGAAGCGGCTGTTGTCGTTGATATTGCACCGCATTCCGTCACTGTATTGCGTTCTAACGGTTCATTGGTGGTGATTCCATGGCAAGGGCTGGCGTGGGCTCGTAAGCAAATTAATCCAGATTTTTTAGGTCGCTTACCTAGAACAGCGACAGAAATCGTGAGATTGGGTGATGTGGTAAGGGTTATGGAAAATAATCAGGGGTGGCGTCTTTCGCAAATTCCATTGGCAGAAGCGGGGCTTATTGCTTTGGACCCAGTTGATGGCAGCATCTTGGCACTTGTGGGTGGGTTTGATTATCAACATAGTAATTTTAATCGCATTACAAATGCGAACCGCCAACCTGGCTCAAGCTTTAAACCTTTTGTCTATTCTGCAGCACTTGATAAAGGCTATACACTCGCGACTGTGATTAACGATGCGCCTGTGGTAGTACAAAATCGTGATAATAGCCTTTGGCGGCCTCAAAATGACGAACACCGTTTTTATGGGCCTACTCGATTACGCGCTGCACTGATGCAATCACGCAATCTGGTTTCTATTCGCTTGCTTGACCTCATAGGCATTCCTTATGCGATTGATTATATTCAACGCTTTGGGTTTAATGCGAATCAGTTACCGCCTGGTTTGTCATTGGCATTAGGGACTCCGCTCGTTACACCTTTGCAAATGGCTAGCGCATATGCGGTATTTGCAAACGGTGGTTTTAGAGTGGTGCCCTTTATTATTGATTCTATCCGCGATGGACAAAATCAATTACTGTATCAGGCAAAACCCCTGGCTGCTTGTCCTCAGTGTTCATCTCTCAATAAGCCAGATAATACTCATGCGCCACGTGTCATTAGCGCGCAGAATGCGTTTCTTATTACATCTACCTTACATGATGTCATTCAACATGGCACTGCCACATTGGCACGTAGTTTGCAACGTAAAGATTTGGCAGGTAAAACCGGAACAACGCAAAATCAGGTAGATGCTTGGTTTGCAGGATATAATAGCGACCTTATTGCTGTCGCATGGATGGGATATGACCATGAGCAGCGTTCGCTACATGAATGGGGCGCGCAAGCCGCATTGCCTTTATGGATTCAATTCATGCAAGCCGCACTGCAAGGCCGTCCTGAACATCCTCTCGAACAACCACCTGGTATTGTGAGCATACGCATAGACCCTGTGACGGGTAAACGGGCTCCTCTCAATGACCCTCTCGCAAAATTCGAATATTTTATGACGCCCTATGTGCCAGCACAAGAGCAAAATCCTGCTTCGCAGGATAATACAATAGCTTCGGGAGGAGATGAAGTCTATTAAAAGTATTTTTAACTAAAAAAATTACAGAAAAATGACAGAAAGTTTCTTTTATAGCATTTAGGTATGTTAGAATAGCCCCCCTGATAAATTTCTGATGCTTAAGAGGCTGGTACTGTGCAAAGAATTAATGTTCAGATGCTTAATGCTCGGAAGAGCATAGCGGACTGGGAACCTCCTCTGGGTGGCATACTAGAGATAGAGATCCAAACAGATTTATATTCTGAGGAAGAATTTTCTGGTTTTTTAAATAAGCTGTGTCGGCACTATAGCAACTTACCCGTTCGTCAACGCCCTCATTTATCTTTTAAGGGTTACTCTCCCACATCCTATGGCTTTTTAAAGTTACTAGACTGTGCGAACACATTCAAAGAAAAGCTGCCGTTTTCTGAACTGACTCTTCACATTGATCCGCTCTCAATAGTGAAAGGGTATTATCGTGATAATTATCAAAATATTTTTGAGCTTATGGAAGCGCTCAATGGGACTTCTCTTCGACAGTTGCATTTGATTATCCGTGACCCAAGCGTGATGAAACTTTTCTTAGAGAGCCAGTGCGTGCAGAGTATTCATTATCCTATGACTATGGATATGAGTTGGCAAGATGAAGAAAAAAAGTTAGAAGAATTATATTCTAATTTTTGGAAATCACTCATCTTACGGATACAAGAACATAATCAGAAGGTTGCTCCTGCTTATTTAAAGAAACGCTCTCCAGACAGCATGGAAGAAAAGAAAGAAGAGGAGGAGGAGAATGTAGTTAATGATCCAGCTGCACCCAAAATAAAATTAAAAGAATTGATTACACAGCATCTACGGAGTGAAGCACATGATTCTGTCTATGATGATCTTATTGATGTGGAAGAACAACATGTAGAGCAAGAAGAGATCGAGGCTATAGAACAAGAGGAAGTGGTAGCTGAAGAGATTGTTGCAGCGGAACAAGTGGAAGAAGAGCAGCAGCAACAAGAAGAGCAATATGCGTTCGGCCTCCCGCTCATTGGTCCTAAAGAATTTAAAGAAAAATATCTTTATATTAGCCCGTGGGGTAATAAAAAATCTGAAATAAATTCTAACCATCTAAACGATATAGAGAACGAATTATTCAATGGAGGGAGTGATTGGAGGGATGCTATCGCTTGGCTTTCGCCCGAGGCAGCAACTGTGATGGCGAAACATTTATCTGTTTTTATTTCATTGGATTTAGATAATTTACCGCCGTATTTTTTAATAAAAGAACGTATGTATGATGCGCGTTTTAAAGTAACACGAGCTCGCTCCGTTCGAGGTGACAGCGTACTGGATTACGATCCTCGGGTAGATCTTCGAAAAAGGAATGCGTATACACCGAAAGAAGCATTAAAATGCGACCATCGTCAGCAATCTGTTTATCCTATTCGGATAATTGACCAACTCCGAGAAGATTTACGTAACAATCCGACATATACAACTTTTATTGAAGAGAATAAGTCGCATTTTGTTAATATGTGGATTTATCACGGAGAGAGGGGCGTACAGGCATTTTGTAATCATTTGGGATTTTTTGACAGTGATGATGATAGACGTTCCATGAAAAAATGCTTATTGGACAATTATCTTAAGCATTTTCCGCATTGGGACCATTTCTTAGAGGATAATTCTTTTTTTGAGTGCCTTGAGAGGATCCATGATTACTCACTTCCCCAACGTGCGTGTCTACAGCAATTTCTTAGCACTACAGGTCCATCTCATCATGATTTAGTTGACACCTTAACTGGCTTTGAGGAATTTTGGAAGGAGTGGACGCAGCTTTGTAAAGAACACAACATTTTGGATCTTGGGTGTCTTAGCAACGTAAAGTGGTATACGCGTTATGGCCATCCTGTCGTCTACATGGAGCGGTTAATCACTATACTTAAAAATGCGCGTAATCTAGAAGAACAAATCGAGTGTTTAGAAGGTATTACATTAAATAGCTATGGGGTGTACTGTGATTCCAAATATAGAAATTTTAAGATAGTGTCTTATGAAATGCAAAACAGCCGTAATATAATGATTTGGCGCTCCGCGAGAATTCAAAGACATCGTGATAACAACGCAGAGAGAGATATAACGGATTGCTATCGAGAGATAGGTCAAGAATTAAAAAGTATTCCTATTAAAACCCTTGTTAAGAAATATGAAGACTACGAGCAGGTTCATCAGGAACGGGATTTAGGTGGTTTAGGGTTTTCATCTGCACCGGGAGTTCTCCAGACGGCATTATTTTTTATACGTCATGAACGATATGCAGGTGAAGAAGATATCATACCCGAGCTTTTTAAAGCTGTAGGAAAATACAAGCTGAAAAAAAGTAAGCTATCGAATCTTAATCTATCAATTGATACGCATCTGCGTCAACTACTTGCGCAAGGTTGTCTGCTGAGTCCTGCAGAGGGTATTCTTGTCTGTTATGAAATAGCGAAAGAATTAGAGAACCAGTATCACTCCTACGAGATATCGCTGAGTGCCATGGAGAAGCTATGTAAAAAAGTGGCTGACTTATTTAACTCCTTACAAGATCCTTCTTCTCGCGTAAAAAAGCTGCGAGATTTAAACCGGACTCCCTCTATTGGGCTATCTCAACAGGCTAAAATCTGTCTAAATCAAAAATTAAGCGAAGAAGCTCTAGCGAGTCAAGCCCAACAGCAGGTTGAACGATTGGAAGGGTCATGGAATGTGCTTAGGGCCCAGTCATATTTTAAAAGGTATCAAGGAAAAATGGACTCACTCTTGAGTGAGAATCATTTTCATAGCTTTCCTTTCGCCATACGTTTTCAATTAGTGAATTTATTGCAGACGATGCACAACAGACATTATAAGGATATTTTAGAGAGTATGTTGAAGCCTCTCAATCTATTGTTGAGCGAAGAAAAAGAAGAGCAGCAAAATGCTTCAGTATTGTTGACGATGATCAACGACTTACATAGGGCTAATTTTGCTTCTCATGATATCATAAAGATTGTGAATTTTGTGAAATCAGAGACTTTAGACAATGTTCGTGTGTTGGTAGATTGTTTTTTAAATTCTACGTTTAAGGGTCAAGACGAATTAACTCAATGGATCATCAGCGCCTCTTCTCTCTTTTTGGAAACGCGTGTAAAACTAGCAGACTTAGTAAAGTTATGTAAACACCATCGTGACGCTATTAAAAAATTATTCATGGCATTGGAGATTAGCGAACAATTAATAGCTTTTTTACACGCAATCACTTCATGCTCACAGGAGAATCAAGTAAAAATTTTAGAAATCATCGCCTGTCGAAAAATAAAAAAAGACTTTGTAAATTATGCTGAGCTTGTGGCAGAAATAAATAAACTGAAAGAAGGAGAGGTAGCTCAGTTATATGAGTTTTTTAAGACGAGAACTGGGAGCGCCGGTGCTTTAATGGAAGGGTTACTTAAACGCGATGTTAATCAGCCTTTCCAGAAGTTTTTAGAAGACTTCGAAAAAGCGCCTTTTGGTGTGCGTAATCTGGATGAACAGTTTGAAACAACCCAAGTGGAACGTGTAGTGAATGGATTATATGATATGCATCGCAATTGCTTATACCCATATGCGTATCGTAAACAAGTGATGGAAGCGTTTTATTTCATCAATCAAGCGGGATTTCAATTAAAAATTTATGATGGCAAATCTGTGTATGAATTATCGAACAAAGAGATTAAGGCATTATTTCGGCAGATGAAAGAAAATAAAGATAATAATAATATTTTTTCTTCTTTAACCCGGTTTCAGCGTCAATTACTTGCATTAAGTTTAATACGCGAAGCGGTGTACCGTAATACAGAGGAGTTTCCTTATTCCACTCAAATCATTGCAACGATTGATTGCATGATGCAGGAAGCGAATGTCGTTTCTAAGAATGAAACAGGGCAAGGAAAAAGTTTAATAGATGCCATGAAAGCAGCGGTTTTGTGGCTAGATAGCTGCGCTGTGGACGTGAGCACATGGGCTATTGTAGATGCACAACGTGACCTTGAAACTTATTCGTTATTTTTTAGTTTGTTAGGTATTCCTTGTAGTAAAGCTCCCATTACCCCGCACTCCTCTTTTGAAGATTATGAAACATATGGGGTAAATTATATTGTGATCTCGCAGTTTGCATTATTTTATATGAGGTCAAAAATGCAGAGCCTTGAAATAGGCCAACGATATGATAAAGAAGAGAAAGAAGAAGAGAAAAAAGAAGAAGAACCTATACAGCCTGCACCCCACAGTGTTAAGGTGTCTCTCATATTGAATGAATCGGATTATACGTTGCTTGATGATGTTGTCATTTATCGCTCTGCGATAGGTGGCCAGGGAGGAGCAGGCGTTGGGAACGAATGGGTTTATACGGCAATCAATACATTCGTGCAAAGTTCTTTTTTTAAAAAAAATAATACGAGCCAAGCTTATGATATTTTTCAATTGAGAAAACATTTGAAAGAAGAAGCGAGTAAACAGAGAAAACATTCTTCGCTCATTAATCACTTCACTGATGATCAATTATTGAAATGGATTCATTCCGGAATTCTTGCTAACTATCGCTTGCGCGCCAACCATGATTATGTGTTATCGCAGCCCGAGGAAAAGTACGTGAATGGCGTGTTACGGATGTCACGTGCAGTAAAAATTTTAATGAAAGATAAAAAAGTCAGTCGGTATACGAATTATGGTAATGGCATCCAGCAACTATTACATGCCAAATTAAATGCTGATACTTCTACCGATATGTTCCCTATCGAGCAAGAAAGTAAAACAATTATTTCTCTTAATAATTTAGCTATTATTCGCTACTATTTACAGCGTGGGGTTGTGTGGGGTTCTTCTGCAACGCCAGGTGATGAAGTAGAGAGAACCTGGTTATATAAAATTTACGGCTTTGCTTTTTCAAGCATAGAGCCGCATCAAGAAAAAAAGGTCATCTTGCATCAGATAGAAACATGCGAAGGTGAAGCTGAGCATTTCAAACGTCTCGTAGCGCTTCTTAACGAATCTAAAAGAGTATCACCACAAAGACCTATTGTAGTTTTTTTAAAAGATATTGATACAACAACGAAATTTTATAAGCATATAGAACATACGTTTTTATGCCAATTGCATACAGGCGTAGAATGTGAAAAAGAAGCTGTCCAAAAAGCTGCAGCGCCCGGTTATGTGACAGTCACAACGGGTGCTTTAGGACGTAACACGGATATTTTATATGATAAATCAGTGGGTATGAATGTTATACAAGGATTTCCTGATACCCCTACAAAAATGGCGCAGCGCAGTGGTAGAACGGGTCGTCAAGGATCGCCCGGCGATGTATGGATAATTTTCAATGCACAAGATTTAAAAGGACAGTCGATTGATCAGATAGCGCAAAGATTAAAAGCGGAAGATCGACGCAAACGTGAATTTAATAATGAATTGTATGGCGTGCTTGGATTTTTATTAGAACACATCGGGGTAAAAGATCGAGATTTTTTTATTAACAGATGGGCAGATTTTACTGGGAGGGTGGAATCATATTATCGCGAAATGAAGATAGACAATACCTACACATTAGGTTCTTTTGTTAAAAAGACTGTGATGGATTTTAATGCACTCGTAGAACAAGCATTTCAGGTGAAACCGGAAGAAGTTCTACAGTACGTATCATCTCTCTTTCCTCCTTTTCCTCAGGAAGCAGGGCCTTCAGACCAGAGGCCCGTTCGAATGCAAGAATGTACATTGCCAGAGACGATTGCACAATCGCTGTTCGAGCCATTTTTAGAAAAAGAGTATGAACGTCTTCAAGAAAAGGTGCGCGCAGAGTTAACACGGCAGGCGATGGATTGCGAGGAAAAAAGGAAGACGTTGGAAGAGGAGATGAAGCAGGGTAACAAACAAGCTGAAGATCTTTTTTTGCAGGTTACTCAGGCTCAACGCACGGCTTTAAACGATTTAAAGCAATCGTTGATCTCCTCATTAACAAATTATTCCAAACAATGGTTTGTGAATGCTAATAGAAAGCAAGCTGTTCTAGAATTAGTAAATAAAATTAAAGAAACGGAAAACAGCGCTGGTATTGTGAATCTGCTTCAGGAAAAACAGCTTATGATGATTAAAGAAGATATTACAAAAAATAAAACATGCTGGCGAAAAAAAATAAAGCCGCTGCATTGGATGGGGCATAGCCGATTTCACCATGTAGTAAGCGCTGCGTTACAGACAGTAGCTGAGGCTGAATACACTAACAAGGAAAAAGCAGAAGAAAAAGCAGAAGAAAAAGCAGAAGAAAAAGCAGAAGAAAATTTTGAGAAAAGATTAAAAGATACGCTTTCCGATTGTGATTCTTATAATAAGATAGTGATCGATACCACTATCGCTGCGGCTCAACAAGCTGCAACAGCAAAACCCAGTGGAACAGCGCAAGCACTCGTTCAATCTGTTACTGATCTAGCTCAAGCACGCCGAAACGCAGATACAACGGCTCAAGCTGTTCAGGTAGCGATAAAAAAAGCAGAAGCGGCGAAAGCAGCTTGTGAGGATGAACAAGTAAACCAAGCTATTGAGAAAGCACAGGCAGAGACTAAGCAGCGCGTACAGCAATTTCGCCAATCATGGCGACCGGGTCGGGAGTTTCAACCTACATTATTTGGAAGAAAAAAAGAAGCTGCTGATTACGCTTGTCCCTCCCAGGCATTGTTGCGTGGATAAGCAGAGCAATCGTACTGGGATTTGAGGTTTTAGCTAAATAAAAAAGCAGTCTTATATTTTGAAGAGGCATGCGTCCCCGCACCGTCATTGCGAGGCGGCATTGTTGCGTGGATATTTTTTAAAAGTAACCATCGCCTCTTTTTTATTTTATCTCTCTATAAAAATTAGACAGT
>JAJONP010000104.1 GCA_021323555.1 Gammaproteobacteria bacterium
TGGGCATTGATAGTTTCTCAGCTGCAAATCTATTTTACCGGACGTTTAAATTTGGAGTTGAGGTAACTGTATGCTGACACAGTTTGATAAACACCCTCAGCCTTTTTGATAATAACCAGGCAAGAATAAAATATTTTTAGACCCATCTGAAGTATGTGCGCTGTTTCTTATACCTTCACATATTCCTCCTAAAAAATTTTACGCTTACTCCGCTCACAAGCACTTAATCTCCCTGCCAGCCACTGCTTCGCCATACTTACATAATTTCTAAATTGACTGGCTGATATTTGCATGGCGGGTGAGCGGTCGCGTGCCTTTTTTCTATCAAAATAATGGATACGTAATGCATCGGCCATTTTGCTATTATGGCAAGCCATTTCTCTGACGAGCATTTCTATCTCTTCCGCCTCTTCGTCTGACGGGAGTGGCTTCACATCCGTGCTTTTTATCATTATGCCCACTGTCATGAGAATGTATTCAATTTTTTCAGAATGGAAACCCAAGCCATAATGGTTGCCACTGTTAAACCATTTGGCCCAATGATCGAGGCGTCTTTCGACATACCCCATGAAATCTTCTTCTTTGTGTGTTTTATTCATGTCGCACCTTCATTTAACAGAGTAGATAAGGGTTTTAAGTTCTGCTTCCAGCAATCTTATTTGAGTCGCAGTAGTTTGCAGCGCCCATTGAAAATATCTTTCACTCTTCGGAATGCGAGGGATGTATTCAATAAGACGTGGCACGTGCGAAGCACGATCTATTATTTGAGGGTATTTCGCCAATGCTTTAAGCCGTTTGATGCTTTTAAGAGATTGTTTGATATCGGCTTGAATGGTATCAATGCGATTTTGTACTTCGAGAGATTGATTCAGTATTTTCTTCATGTTTTACCTCCGTCAAAGAGTTGTTTGTACCAATGGGCTGAGCAATACCATGGCCCATCGCTATAAGGGGAAGGACAAATGGTTCCTTGTTGGGTGCAACGTTCATTTTCGCTAACGTATTGGCACCGATAATCTCGTATGACAGGTTGTTTCTGCTCTACCTTGACCCATCCACACGCGCAGCGTTTTGCACGCAAGGCAAGTAATTTTCCACAGTCAGGACAGTGATTCATGTGTCTCCTCCTCGGCGTCAGGTTCTACCAATTCACCCAGATACTGCTCGAATTTAGTCGCGTTAAACAACGTGGCAGGCCGCAAATATTCAGCCATTTTGTCATTGCCTTTCCACTCACGTGTTTTTTTCGCGATCACTTGCCGACAATCCATCACAGTGGCACCTGACTTCAGTCTTGCCATGATCAGTTTGATATTGGAATCGACAGGTCGATACGCGCGATGTGTTTTTTCATTTAAAAATTGCAAAATTTCGATGGCTTGTGTTTTAAGAGACAGCTTTGGGCTATTTTTTAAAAGCGATTTTCTAGCCAGAGATATATCTTTATCTTTCTGATTTTGTTTTTGATCCTGATTCTGATTCTGATCCTGATCTGCGCGCTGTTTTTTGATTACTGTATCGAAGTCCTGTCCATTTTCAATGGTGAGGGTATGCAAACGGTCTTTAAACGCCTCATCAAAATATTTTCCATGGTTTAACAAATCCTGTATTAAGGGTTTCGATACCGTAGATTGAAGAGGCACCGCATCAAATAATTTTTGAACGCCTTTTGCCTGTTTCGGATTTTGGATAGGATTCCATTTTAAAAAATGATGGATGAATACCCACCCTGATGTTTGATCGCGTGCGATGAACCGCAGCTCATGCAGTTCATGAAAAGCCGCTTTGACTTTTTGAATATCCCATCTTAAATCTTCCGTGATATAGCCCGCAGGAAGTCGAAAGCAACCGAGCATATTGCTGTGTGGGCCTGTCAATAAATAAGTCGCTAATAACTTCCCTTGATCCGACAGTTTCTGAGCGTCTTCATTTTCCCAAAAGCATGTTCGTATAGAACCATAGAGTCTCATCAGATGATCTCCTCTTTTATTGGATGAATGTTAAAAAGTAGTGTGATTCTCTCCATAACAAAAAAATGACTGAAGGAATTTAAAATCAATGCAGGATGAAGCATTTCATATAACCGACTAGCTGCTAAGCTTGAATAGTTTGTTAGTGTATTCGTGGCAAAAGATAAAAGAGGTGTGATAACGGAATGCCGTTTTATAAGGGTTTCTTTAGGCGTTCCTGCTTGCGATAGCATTTTTTTCACGACACTGCGATATACATGTAATTGACGTGCAAGGATACCTACGCGCCATTTTTTCACTTGATAGTGTCGAAAGATATTAGCTTTTAATTTATTTGATAATGTCATGTATTTATCCTCCATTTGTATTGCAGTTACGGTCTTAATGGCTGAGATAAGAAAGCACGTCATGCATCGTTTCACGTCTGGTGTAGATAACCCTGACGAAGAAATGGCGAGACGACCTCCCTACAAAAATCGCAATGGATTGATCCTGCCTGTTGCGGTTCATGCCTATTTAACTTCTGGGGTAGTAAATCATTCCGAGGTAAATGAGTGGAACCCTGATCCGTCACTTTTTTTATTCGATGCGCTCGGTAACGTCTTTGACGTTCAGCATGTTTATGGCGTCCTTTCTGGCTGTTTTGATAAAGGTGATTGGCTATTCGATGGTTGTGGGCACGTGTTTGCTGTGAACAGGTGTATCCACAATAGATATTCCCTCTGTCGCAGTGACTGCAAACAACCGTTTGGCACTGACAACGAGCGCAATGATAGAGGCGAGCAGTCTTCATCAACGCCTTGTGCCGATGAGTGCTGGACTCTAGATAAATAAATTAGAATAATTTGTTGGGGTCGAGTGTTTCGTTGGTAACAGTAGACTCTACTACATCAGTTAACTGCTGCCCGTTTTCGTTCTCACCGGCTCCCGTTCTTCTACAGAATCGTCTTAGATTTGTCACTGGTTTTTTAAAAAATAACTGTACTGGATTTTTAAAATATCATTGTTAAATAAAAAACATGCGAGAAATTCCTAGCGAGTTAGGTATCAGCCAAATTGATAAAGTTTTTTATGCTGTTCTAACTGTCTTGTATGATGAATAGGTATGAGGTCGCTTTTAAGAATATAGATTATTTAATAAAGAAGGACTAAAATCTATCGCCTCAAGTCTTATAAAATAGTAGTAGCTTTATAAAATAAATTTGCATGAAAAATTTTCTACTATTTAACTATTTAATAACATAATAAACAAAACGGAAAAGTCATGGTTGTGACACCTTTCATTCAACAACTCACGTGGGCAGATGTGAGAGAAGAAGTAAAAAAAACAGATCGAGCGTTAACAAAAATCATTGATAAAATTTCTCCCAATAAAAATTACTCTTTATTTAAAATAACTTATTCATTTGGTGATCTAATAGTAAAAGACGGAGTATTGCAGTTACCACAAGAAAAAGGCCTTTTACTATCCCTTAGAGATGCTGACCTTGATGCTAAGATACAAGATAAACTGGGTTATTCTTCTATTCCATTATTTTTAACTTTAAAGAACTGTCATGAAGTTTTCCTTGATACCCATGATCGGATCATTCCCTTAAATCTCTTCAATCCAGGTACTTTATTAGGATTATTTGAATCAATGGATTTTCTATTTAATTGCAAATCCCATCCTAGATGGAATGTTTCTGCAGGGGCACGTTCGATTTTTATGTTGACTAAAATAAGTGAGATGCAAGGGCTTAGGCGATTATGTAAGCACTATGAACTAGACGATTCACACATCTCGTTAATTAACCTTTCTGATCACTGGCATTTATTCAAATCGATTGCTGCACACCCTAGCTTTACCCAATCGTGGCAAAGTGAGATTTTAATTTTTTCAAAAGAGTGGCTTACTAATAAAGATCCAAGTTGGGCAGAGTTTCATTATTATTTATTTCAGTATGCTTGGAAACAGTCTCAGTTTGCAATAAGCAAAATCGAGTTAAGTTTAATTTGGGAAACATTTTTAAAAACAGTCGCATTACGGCGCTTAAAGCCAACTACTTACTTGGCGAATCATGTCAAGCACCTGATGTTAATTGCTGCAGGCCGGTCGCCAGGGTTTCGGCCATCGGATGCTTCACAGCAAGTAGCGCCTTGTAGAGGATTACAAGAAGCATTTTTGAATATCTACATGTTGAAGCATTACCTACCTACTTTCATGCACCCACAATTACTGGATGCAGCTTCTGAGCTACCCGTTTATTATTCCTTAATGTTCCCCACTTTATTAGAAGGCTCACCTTATAAAAAAAATTCTTCCACTATCATGCTTGATTTGCACAATATCCATTTACTATTAAATATTTTATTGAACAGTTTATCCGATAATAAATTTTTTATGGCAACAGGTCTTCAAAATATCCTTTTCAAGTGCTTTCATGTTGAGGATGATCGTCAGGGAAAAATAAATTCAAGCCGACTTATTCCCGAGCAAGATCCTGGTTTTTTACAAGAGAAAATTCAATTCCCCGATAGGGTTTTCTGTGCGAGTAGTTCTTTCTGGCGAGGTTCTATTCAAATTGTCAATAACCCAAATTTAGAAGCATCACAAGCGGCTTCGCAGTGGGAGTGTTAAAGAAGGTTGGCCTTCATCACCAGGCAAATCTATCAGCCGCTTTTTTCGTTCTTTGGCTTCCCATGAAAAACACTGGTTGATTAAATCGTTAGGACAATATTCTCCCCCTGAATTTTGCTTTATCCATTCTGGCTGATTAAAACAATCCAGAAGTTCTTCAGAATGGTGGGTAGCTGCTGGGGTTTGTCTCCATTTTGCTATCACAAATTGTTGAATAGAAGGGTCTAGCATTAAACGCTTTGCTCGGTTAATAGTAAAGCCATCGCCAGATGGTTTCTTTGCACAGGTCACGGCTTGAATGACTGCCCCTAACAGTATCCCCTGGGTTGGTTCAATTTCATTAGCGGGCACATTCCAAGGTTTTCCATTGAAATTGAAAGGGTACCCGCCTCGCACAAATACAACGTCACTGCCATTTTTACTTAAGCAGATCAGATCGCCTAACGCATCGCTTTTGATAATACTTTGTTTAGAAATAACTTCTAGCGTAGACAAAAACTCACGGTCTTCCGAAGTACAGCTAATAAAAACAGTGTTTTTATTTACAATCTCTAGCAAGGGAATACCATGCAAAGCATCTTTTCCTGTACAGCCAAAAATACATTGTGAATTAGAAATGACTGCTTCCCGTGAGGGCATTCGATACAGTTTACTTTTTGGAGAAATATCTGTAAAAGCGTCTCCATTTTCATCATACACAGCTACTGTATAGCCTAATGATAAAAAATATTTTGCAACAGCAGAACCAATAGCACCATTACCAATGATGCCTATTACTGTTCTTTGGTCAAAGTGAAATGTATTAGAAAGATAATCTATCTTTTCTTCTAATTCTTTTATGATCGCTTTTACTATAAAAATAGGTTCAATTTCACGTTTAAGCGCGGAAGACGCGACCTCAATCACGGGAAATGGAAGCTGATCAAGTACAGGACTATATAATCCACCTCGAGTTTGCTCGATGCCTGCAACACGATAATTCAGCCTTATGTAAGGGGGCATTTCTTCAAGACAGCGCCCTCCATCATCCAGCACAACAATTGTTTCAACGTCATCTTCAAGTTCTTTACTGCAGCGATCCCACATCGCTCTAATGTCTTGTCGGCATACTTCTTGAAATTTACCTGGTTTAGCTGGCTTATTACTTGGCATAAGGCAAACACCTTCTTCTTCCATTGCTTTTTTTATTATTTCAGAATCTGAATAACATTTGCCGACAGAGTAAATTTTCTTAATACCTAATTTCTTCATCGCCTGATAAATAGTAACCGTGGTTTCAAGATTATGTTGGCAGCCAACCAGAACAGTTTTTTGAAACTGCTTTCTAATCCCTTCAGGTATCACAGCAATCATATCGTTAATGACCTGTAGAGAAGGAACAGGGTAGGAAAGTTTGCTACCAGAAGCTTTACTTTGGTGATTAACCCTAATAAGCGGCTGACTAACGGGGTGAACAATAAGTTGTTTTGGTTTACCCCATAAAGAACGTCTTATTGATGAATTCTTATTTTTATTTCGTGGCATCATAAAATTATGTCATAGTTATTATTAAAAAAAATTTTAAAAATGATACCACTTATCTTTCTTACAAAAAATATATAATTTTCAGTGCCATAATTTACTATCAAAATTTAACACCTAATTTTACTATCAATAATAATTATTTTCCTTGAGAAGATTCCTTGGTTTAATCATTAAAATTAAAAATAAAAAGGGCATGCAGAACGGAATATGAATTTTGTTTAACGACAAAGGTATCTGTATGAATAAAGATGTTGATCAGATTAATTATCTTGCTATTGATTTACTGGAAAGATTAGGAAACAGTAAACCTACCGAGTCCCAAATTGAAATAATGGAATCTATTTTACTGCAAGTGGTTCCTCCTCGCAGAGTGTTTGATAAAACGCTCACCTTAGTTAAAATTATTTCTATTCTATTAGCGATGAAAGGTAAAACCTCCAGAGAAATTGCCGATTTGTTAGATATCAGCCAAATGGATGTTGAAGGTGATTATGAAGAAATTAAAAATAAGTTAAATTTGAGTGCTGTGGCATAAAAAGTACTCATTATAATTATCAGGGATCATGGCAGACAGTCCCATGCTAAATCAAAAAATTTCTGCAAAATGATGTAGCAGACTAAAGAGAATGAATCGTTATTATTAGCCTATTTTTTTAGCCAAAAGAAATTTTTAGGGGAGTTTCCCCTCGATCCGTCAAGGATAAACCTCCGGCAACCGATGCCGTATCCCTAAACTTCCGCGCTTCGCTTGTGCAGTTTAGGTGACTACCCTCGGCATCGGTTGTCCTTGACTGCTCTCACCCCACCTGACTCGTTACACTCATCGGCGTTTGCCTAGTCAGGGTTGCCGGCGTTTGCCTAGTCAGGGTTGCGAATGCAACCCTTTTAAACCACTAGGAGCAAAAACATGATAAACCAAGCGAGACACACGAAAAATCTTTTTATTATTGACCAACTCAAAAAAGGCAGCGTTACGCCTGATCTATTAAAGCAATACTCAGGATGGGGCGGGTTACAAGCGATAATAGCTCAGCCAGACGTTTACAAAACGCTGAGAGAGATACTTAATGAAGATGAAATAAAAAGTTTAAAACAGACGGTAAAAAATGCATATTATACACCGGCCATGATCGTTAAATTTACGTATGATTGGTTAATACACTATGGCTTTACTGGTGGCGCTATTCTGGAACCTGCGGTAGGTCATGGTGTCTTTATGGAGTATATGCCGCAAGCGATCAAACAAAATAGCTCTATTACAGCAGTTGAATTGGATAAGCTAACCAGTCAAATCACAAAGTACCTCTACCC
This sequence comes from Gammaproteobacteria bacterium, assembly GCA_021323555.1. Next base: position 7,426 of record JAJONP010000104.1, read on the forward strand.
GTCTATGGATCTTTATACCTGCGGTTTCGAGGAATTCCACCCCAAAAATCAATTCGATTTAATTATTGGTAATCCGCCCTATGGCGGAAGCACCGTGTATGATAATCAACATCCCGATTTAAAAGACTATTGTATTCACCATTATTTCGTGGCCAAGTCCATGCGTTTATTAAAAGAAGGTGGTATTTTAGCCATGGTGCTGCCTTCTTACTTCATGGACAATATCACCAAACACGTAAGAGGGATTATCCACCAAGAGGGCGGTAGCTTAATCACAGCGTATCGCCTGCCTGATGATCTTTTTGATAATGCCAAAGTCACGGTCGATATTGTATTTTTAACGAAAGGCAAAACAGAAAACCCCTGGCTTAAGGTCAAAGATATAGGCGTCTCAGGCGTGAAAAAACCGATCAACGAATTTTTTTACCAGCAGAGTGGAAATATTTTAGGAAATCTTGAGTTAGTCGATATGTATGAGAGAAAAGGACTCACATGCAAAAGACGGGGCGACATTGATCTGCTTCTCACACAAGAAATAAAAAACATGAAACTGCAAAAATTTGCCAAGCAGTATTTGGCGAGCTTAGACAAGCATGTCGCAGAAGTCAAAAGTATTGCTGAAATGCTTTGTGTTTTTTAATCTGGTAAAAGAGAGGTGCGGCTCAAATAGCCGCGCCGCGCTTCTGCGCGGCGACCAAAGCGTTCCCCTTTGGAATTCCCTGCAAAACAAAATACAAGATAAAAAATAAAAAAAACAATAATTTGTATTATTAAAATGATAACTACTCGATAATCCAGCTATTAATTTGACTTTTACACAGCATCTTTATAGTGATTTATAATAGCCTTTAAAGCACCTTCGGTATGGCCCACATCTTCTCTCACATGCTTTATAGGACGGCGGCGTTTATGGATGTCATCTAAAATACCTGTATGGCGTATCCATATCATGCTAGCGTGTTGCAGAATATCCGCTTCATTCGCTAAATCATTTTTTCTTAATTGTATAACAGCTTTATCGAAACACGGTTGGATGAGTCTTTTCAGCTTCTTTTTTTGAGAAATAGCATCTTTGCCTCCTTTTAATATCAATAAAGGACTATCATCTTCTGGCGAAGGCAAAGACGTTAAACCTCTCGTGAGCCGATAGCGCTTTAAAGCGTTTAGCATATCGTCACTCACAGCAATCGCACGTAGCTTGCCATTTTTATTTACTTTAAACCACCAATTTTGGTTTTTATCTTGATAAAAATGGTTCATCTTGGGTATCCAGTGGTCGGATGCAAGCAATTCGGAAGGAAGCGGGTATAACAGGTAAAGGATACTCATAATAAATAACGTTTTTTCATGGCGATCAGAACCATCGGCAGCAAGTTGTAGGGCAGCATCCACACAATATCGCCATTGAATGTCCGTCAGTCGTTTTACAGCGCCTTGTGACAAATGTTGATTCAACACACGCCTGTTTTTTTGCCAAGCCAGTTCTGCAGGATTAGAAAACACTTTTTTCTCAGCTATCAAAAAGGTATAAAGCTTTCTTAAGACGTTAAAAATTCTATAGGTTTCTGCTTTCGGAGGGAGATGTTCCGGTTTATCTGATTGCATTTTCCGATCAGTTTGTTTATTAATAAATGTTACCAGAAAGGGCCGCCAATGCGGGTTAGGCCTCAGCGTGTTCCCCTCTTTAATAAAGCGAGCTTCTGTCTGAGTCCTTACCCACGAAGAAGGAGGATTACTGCGAAACTCTATATATTTTTGAATATCTTCTTCATTTAAATGAAGGATAGATTTTTTAAAAATGAACCATGCCCACAATAATAAACGCTCTGTTTCCACAGAACACGGAACAATTGTTATTTTTTTATCGTGTTGTTTTAAAAAATTAACTGCTACTTCAAGATCATCGCCCGCAAATGCGGGAAGAATTATTTTAATAGGGGGAACACCCAAGAAATTTGTTTTATTAGTATAAAAGATAGGAAAAGGTATCGGGAAATGGTCCATATTCAAAACCTCTCAATAAGCTTCTTAGTTTTAGCGGAGTCATGTCGCTCTTTCAACTGCCTATCGTCATATCGCTGGGTTGAAAGAGCACATAAGTTTTCTCCAGCTTTCTCCTGAATTTGTATGCCAGAAAAACCGCGTTTATTGATATCATCCCATATGCCTGTTTGACGCAAATCGGTTATCGTAGCTAATTCCATCGTATCGGCTTCATCTGCTAAATTGTCTTTTCGTAGCTCTTTAATCACTTGATCAAAACACTCCTGGACTATCCCTCTCATCACTGACTTACAAATAGGTCGTCCTATTTCATTTGACAAAAGAGGCTGATTATCTGTTGTCAGAGGTAGCGGGCTTAAGAACCCTTTACGTATTCGATAGCGCTTCAACGCGTCTAACATCTCAGCACTGACTGATATAATGCGTAGTTTTTTTTCCTTATCTAATACTTTGAACCACCAGTTCCCTTTTTTATCAGGATAAAAGTGTTTCATTCGAGGCATCCATTTGCCACGAGCAATGAGTTCACTGACACGCGGATAAAGCCAGTAGAAAACCATGATGATAAATAATGTTTTTTCATGGCGATCTGGATTCTCAGCAGCCAGTTTTTGTGCGATTCTGACGCAATATTGCCACTGGATCTCTGTTAATTTTTGTATGTTTGTTGGCAGTTTCTGTTGTACCTTATGCTTCCCGTGAACGATAGTCGACAATTTCCGCCGTACTTTATTTTTCCGCTTAAGGGCAGTGGGTAGACATATTCGCCGATGCAGATTGTGAAAATAAGAGTAAAACATCCCTCTTACTGCTTGACGATACCCTGCCACTAATTTGAGATGTGTCGTAAGACTCATTTTATCTATTTTTTCCATTTTTTTTCTTATTTCCTCGCTTGCTTCATCACACCTCGCATGAGCCATGTTGTGACTATTACTGCTTATACTTTTATCAAGATTATTTTCATCAACTTCACTGATTTTTTTAAGATGCTGCGACAGTTCTTTTATTATTTCATTATTTTCTTTATAGAGAATATTCGTTTTTTCATGGAGTTCTTCATGCATACTTTCTATGTTATTGGCGATAGTGAGTAGTGAGACCAGTGCGCTGGCGAGAGCGAAATCGCCTTTTTTATCTGAGGTTATACCGTAAAATTTAAAAGGCTGCGCTGTGATTGACCCACGCCCATGAAATATCTCATCTATAAATTTGATGGTGTCCGCCACTTCTTCTTTGAAATTAAGCATCTATACATCCCTTTTAAGCAAAATTACATTATCCTTTTTAATACCTTACCATAAATGAATTTCTGATAGTTAAAGAGTTGCACGTAGTATTTTATTTTTTGTAAAAAAACGAACGCCAAAAGTGAAACAATACAAATTTCCTGGTGTATGAAAAAAATTCTCATTAGAATGGTAAAGAAGGTGAAGAAACTCCGCTTCAAGGAACGGATGCTTATGTCTAAATTTGACGAGAAAATCGCAGAACTGACTCAGTGTATCAATAGCCTTTTCTATGACAAAATCAAGAGCATAAAGCAGCCTTATCCATTTCATACTAAACGAAAGAAGTCAGATTGTGACTTAGTGATGGCTGCTTCTCTTATTTCAATACTAAAAATCGCATGTCAATTGATTGATCTCAAAAATCAGTATCATAACGAATTAGAGCTTCTCCATCAAAATAAGGATGAGAATAAAATAGCTTACAGAAGTGCTAATAAAGAAGATAAGAAAATAACGGAAGGAATAAAAACCAAAAATAAGGTGTGTGGTCCTGCCCGTTTACAATTAATAGAAAATTACCGAAACGAAGCCAAACGATTATTTTATTCTTTCAGGGCACAAGAAATGAATAATGTAGAAAATATAATGGAGTATCTTAAAAACAAAAATCTGCACAGGGAAAAAGCGCTTGAAGGTATTATCTTCAAAGAAAATTTGACTACATTAGAATCATTAGCTCGAAAAAAAAGAGCGCTTAATAAAATAAATAACGATCATCCTAGAATAGACAATTGGGACATTCAAGTACTCAATAGATTCATGGAAGAAGTAAGAAAAAGAAAGGTAGGAATCATAAAACCCCTGAGAATAAAAACAGGAAGGCCTAGATCTGAAGAAATAGCTACCAAAGCCGAACTATTGTATCGAGAAAATAAGCTTGCAGTGGCAGAGATTGCAGAAAAACTGAATATTACAAAGAACACCCTTTATAGCTATTTACGTTATAAAAATGTTCCTATTAATAGAACCAGCACAGTCTTGTCTAAATCTAAAAAGATAGCTGCTAAAGCAGAAGTATTATATCGAAGAAATAAACTGACAGGGGTAGAAATTGCAAAAAAACTGGGTATTACCCCACTCACAATGTATCATTATTTACAGGATAGAAATGTTCCTATCAATAGAGCGCGTTCAGTCTTATCTCAATCTAAAAAGATAGCCGCTAAAGCAGAAACATTATATCGAAAAAATAAACTGACAGGGGCAGAGATTGCAAAAAAACTGGGTATTACCCCAATAACACTGTATCGTTATTTACATGATAGAAATGTGCCTATGAATAGAGCCCGTTCAGTCTTCTCTAAATCTAAAAAGATAGCCGCTAAAGCAGAAACGTTATATCGAAAAAATAAACTAACAGTGCTAGAGATTGCAAAAAAACTGGGTATTACGCAGAGAACACTGTATCAGTATTTACGTTATAAAAATGTTTCTATCAACAGAGCCAGTTCAGTCTCCTCTCAATCTAAAACAATAGCTGCTAAGGCTGAAATACTCTATCGAGAAAATAAGCTCACAGTGACGGAAAT
>JAJONP010000105.1 GCA_021323555.1 Gammaproteobacteria bacterium
CTAATTTCTCACGGCCTTCGGCCTACTTTCTTACCTTCGGCTCTCTATGTCACTTATTGAATCTAAATAATATATTCTTAAAAAAGTGTCGGTCCCTCAAACATGCGAGCGCAGAAGGCTTTTTGCCTCGAATTATTTCCAGAAAATTATCTTATTGACAAAAAGTTAATAAACCATCTCGACATTTTCTTTTGAAAACACATCCCGCAAAGAATTTAATAAGCTATCAGTCGGCCGTACAAGCCATGCATCACTTAAATTTAAACTTGCTTTAGTATCCGCTCGCCAATAATCAATTGCGACTCGACAGCAACCATCCTTTCGGTATTCTTCTAATAACGGTGCTAATTGCGCGACATCAAATTTGGGTGAAAGGCGAATTTTTAAATACTTTGCATAGCGTTCACGTGCAGTATCCAGTGAAAAAATTTCACGACTCAGTACGCGATATCCACCACTAAAATCATCGATGCTCACTTCACCTGTCACAATAATTAATTTATCTTTGCTTAATAATTCACGATATTTTTGATAATTTTCAGCGAAACATAATACGTCAATGGGTGTTGTTCCATCATCCAATGTCACGACCGCCATGCGGTCACCTCGTTTTGTTTGGATTGTACGAAGATGAATGATAATGCCCGCAGTGACGATTGTTTTAGAGCTAGGGCGTAATTCTGCAATGCGCCCATGTGTGAAATTTTTTAATTCACTGAGATAGTAATTAATGGGATGTCCTGTCAAGTATAATCCAAGTGTTTCTTTTTCTCCTGATAAACGCTGTTGCTCGCTCCATTCAGGCACAGAAATATAATGGCTGGTATAAACCTCCATTGAATTTGCGCTAAATAAATCATGCTGGCCATATGTTTGATCACGCAGTCGCTGTTCTGCTTGTTTCAAAGCACTTTCTAAACTTGCCATGGCAGCAGCCCGATGCGGCACAATGGAATCAAATGCGCCTGCTTTAATTAACGCATCAAATACACGTTTATTCATTTTGCGTAGATCGACCCGCCTACAAAAATCAAATAAATCTTTGAAATCACCTGTTTCACGCACAGCTATAATGGCTTCAATCGCTGCTTGCCCCACACCTTTAATCGCACCTAAACCATAGATTAAATTTTTAGAATCCATCGGTTTGAATTTATAAGAACTGCGGTTGATATCGGGCGGACTGACTTCTAAATTCAAGCCAGCACATTCTTCTACAAAATGAACGACTTTATCTGTGTGATCCATATCAGCCGATAAAACAGCCGCCATATACTCCGCCGGATAATGTGCTTTTAACCAGGCAGTTTGATAAGCGATTAATGCATAAGACGCTGAATGTGATTTATTAAAACCATAACCTGCGAATTTTTCCATTAAATCGAAAATATAAGTGGCTGTGTCAAAGTGAACGCCGCGTTCGACAGCCCCTTTACAAAAAGTATCGCGATGCATCGCCATTTCTTCAGGTTTTTTCTTACCCATCGCACGCCGTAATAAATCAGCAGACCCCAGGGAATAACCTGCTAGCACTTGCGCGATTTGCATGACTTGTTCTTGATATAAAATCACACCATATGTAGGACGCAAAATAGGTTCTAGTTTAGGATGTAGATAACTGATATCACCGCGACCATGTTTGCGATTAATAAAATCATCCACCATGCCTGATTGCAATGGGCCAGGTCGAAATAAGGCAACTAAAGCTACAATTTCTTCAAAACAATCCGGCTGTAAACGTTTAACCAAATCTTTCATACCCCGAGATTCAAGTTGAAAAACAGCCGTTGTCTTGCATGCTTTTAATAACGCATAGGTGGCTGAATCATCGAGAGGAATCTGTTGAATATCTAATAAAGGTTCTTCTTTTAATTTACGTTCAAAATTAATTTCCTGGAGAGCCCAATTGATAATAGTCAGCGTGCGTAAGCCTAAAAAGTCAAATTTAACAAGCCCCACTGTTTCAACATCGTCTTTATCAAATTGCGTCACTAAATGTTCTGTTTGGCCTGCTTCACAATACAGTGGCGTAAACTCTGTTAATTTATCCGGCGCAATCACAACGCCGCCAGCATGTTTACCTGCATTACGTGTGATTCCTTCTAATTTACGTGCCAAGTCAATTAAAGTGCGAATATCTTCTTCTTTTTCATAATATTCTTTTAATAATTCTTCTTGTTCGAGTGCTTTATCCAATGTCATTCCAATTTCAAAGGGAATAAGTTTAGCGATTTTATCGACATGACTATAACCCATTCCGAGCACGCGGCCGACATCTCGGACGACTCCTTTTGCAGCCATTGTGCCATACGTAATAATCTGCGCGACTGCCGCACGCCCATGTGTTTGCATCACATATTCAATGACACGGTCACGTCCTTCCATACAAAAATCGATATCAAAATCGGGCATGGAAACACGGTCAGGATTTAAAAATCGCTCAAACAATAAATCATGTTGAAGGGGATCAAGATCTGTAATTTTTAAAGCATATGCCACCAGTGAACCTGGACCAGAACCGCGACCAGGACCTACAGGCACACCATTTTCACGTGCCCAACGTGTGAAATCAGCCACAATTAAGAAATAACCCGCAAAGCCCATCGTGTTGATAACACGTAATTCTGTTTCAAGGCGCGCATCATAGGCATGGCGTATTGAAGGCACAGCGAGTTGTAAACGATCTTCTAATCCTTGTTGTACTAGGCGGGAAAAATAGTTTTCAATCGTCAATCCATCGGGTACGGGAAAACGGGGGAGAAAGTTTTTTCCGAGGGTAAGCTTAACAGTACAGCGTTTGGCAAGCTCCACCGTATTAGCCAATGCTTCTGGAATATCAGCAAATAGCGTGAGCATTTCTGCCTGGCTGCGGAAATATTGTTGTTCAGTGTAATGGCGTGGGCGACGCGGATCAGCTAAAACATGACCTGTATGAATACAAACACGGGCTTCATGGGCTTCAAAATCATCGCGCTCTAAAAAACGAACATCATTGGTTGCGAGTACAGGAATGGCATACGTTTCTGCAATGGCAAGTGCGGCCTCTATATAGCTTTCTTGATTTTTTTGGCCTGTACGACGCAATTCAATATAATAACGATTTGGAAAATGGCTTAACCAGAAATCCAGCGTTTTTTGGATTTTCAGCGTATTATTTTCTAATAAAGCATAGCCTAAATCCCCTTCTTCAGCTCCCGACAATACAATCAATCCCTCTCCTAGTTCAGTTAACCAGGCACGTTGAATAATCGCTTTGCCATGAGCCTGCCCTTCAATGAAGCTACGTGAGATGAGTTCAAGCAAATTTTTATAACCTTGGATATGTTGGCAGAAGAGAGTCAATCGGTAGGGATCATTGGCTTGCTTATCATTTTCCAGCCAAAAATCAACTCCTATTAATGGCTTAATTTGGGCGTTGATTGCTGCTTGGTAAAATTTGATAACACTGAATAAATTGCTTTGGTCCGTGATAGCTACCGCAGGCATTTGATAGTCTAAGGTTTTTTCTATTAATTCATCTATTTGAATCAGCCCATCGCTTAATGAATACTCAGAATGGAGACGTAAATGTATAAAATGTGTATTCATGGGGTGCCTTAACTTAACCTTCTTTATAGGACATAGCGTGAAATTATAGGCATAAAATATTAGTTTGAGCTATCATATTCGCTTTCCTGATTGAGTTAATAAATGGTTTTAGTATGACGAATTTAAATTTCCTGGACTTTGAACAACCTGTCGCGGAACTTGAAGCAAAGATTCAAGAATTGCGAATGGTCGATCAAGAAAGCGCTATTAATTTGAGCGATGAAATTGCACGTTTAGAAGTGAAGAGTAAGCAACTCACTAAAGAGATTTTTTCAGATCTCACACTTTGGCAAATTACGCAGTTGGCGCGTCATTTCCAAAGACCTCACACGATAGATTATATTACGCGGATATTTACTGAGTTTGATGAATTACAGGGTGATCGTTCTGTTTCGAAAGGGCCATCTATTGTGGCAGGGATTGCACGTTTTGAAGGCCAGCCTGTGATGGTCATGGGACATGAGAAAGGCCGTAAGACGCAAGAAAAAATCGAACGTAATTTTGGTATGCCTAATCCAGAAGATTATCGTAAAGCATTACGTTTAATGCAAATGGCTGAAAAATTTAAGTTACCTATTTTCACATTTATTGATACACCCGGCGCGTATCCTGGGATTAGAGCTGAGCAAAGCAACCAAAGCGAAGCCATCGCACGTAATTTATTTGTATTGTCACGCTTAAAAACACCCATTGTCTGTACAGTGATTGGTGAAGGCGGTTCGGGCGGTGCATTGGCTATTGGTGTAGGGGATCGTATTTTAATGCTGCAATATGCTATTTACTCTGTTATTTCGCCAGAAGGTTGTGCCTCTATTTTATGGAAAAGCGCAGACAAAGCACCGCAAGCGGCCGAGGCAATGGGTGTATCCGCTAAACAAAATTTAGCATTAGGATTGATAGACCAAATCATACCTGAGCCTTTAGGCGGTGCACATCGTGATTATGATGCGGTTGCAGAAAAATTAAAGACGGTATTGGCAGAAAACTTAATGGAATTACAAGGGTATTCCATGGATAAACTTATTAAAATGCGTCATCAACGTTTGATGTCTTATGGCATCGCCAGTTAAAGCTATCGAGACTTTTTGTCTTAAGCAAGGTATCGATAAAACCTATTGGATTGCGTATAGTGGTGGTTTGGATTCACATGTGTTGTTGCATCTCTGTGCAACACTGCGTCAACAGTATCCTCTAAAATTTAAAGCAGTGCATGTGAATCACAGTCTGAGTGTACATGCGCCCCATTGGGCATTGCATTGCGAAAAAATTTGCGCCGATTTAAATATTGAATTAATTTATAAAATCATTAATGCAAAAGCATCAGAGGGTGATAGCCCAGAAAATATTGCACGTCACTATCGTTATCAATTATTTTCAGAATTATTAGGACCCAATTCAATTTTATTAACCGCACACCAACAAGATGATCAAGCAGAAACAGTATTGATACAACTCCTGCGTGGCGCGGGGCCTAAAGGGCTTTCTGCAATGCCATTATTGAAATTATTTGCGGCAGGATTTCATGGCAGGCCTTTACTGCATTTATCACGAGCTGAATTAAAAAATTACGCGGAAGAACATCAATTAAAATGGATTCAGGATGAGTCCAATGAAAATAAAAATTTCACACGTAATTTTTTGCGGCATGATATTTTACCTTTATTAAAAAACCGTTGGCCAACAGTGACAAAAACCTTAGCCCGTGTTGCAGAAAATTGTGCAGAAGCGCAAGAAATTATAGAGCATACAGCAGAGAAAGGCTTGACTGCTTGTTGTGGCAAACAAAACCAGACACTTTCAGTAAAAAAATTATTATTATTGGCTGCAATGCATCAACGACAAGTCCTACGTGCCTGGTTAGTCAAGCTTCAATTTCCACTGCCCTCTGCTGCAAAATTACGTCAAATACAGCAAGATTTTTTACATGCGAAACAAGATAAATCGCCTTATATGCATTTAGATACTTTCGAAATTCGCCGTTATCGTGATGATATGTATGCGATGCGATGTTTACCGAAATGGGATCCGAAACAAATTTTTGTCTGGGAGCTATCACAACCCTTGATGATTCCTTCGTTAGGAAAATTACACGCTGTTTCAACCGATACATCTGGGTTACGTGCTGATATAAAAAATGTCACTGTGCGTTTTCGGCAAGGCGGCGAGCGTTGTTATTTTCCAGAACGTCAGTGTCATTATTTATTAAAACATCTTTTTCAAGAATGGGGCGTGCCGCCTTGGAAGCGTGATCGCCTGCCTTTATTATATGTAGAAGAAGAGTTAATTGGTGTCGTGGGATTTTTCTTAAATAGCAATTATAAATCTACTACTGGATTTCAAATAAAATTAATTCTTATCTAAATTAATTTATGTAATATACCCTTGACGTAATATTACTTTTGTGTAATACTTATATGCCATAAGGATAAGTTATGTGGGATATCGAATATACAGACGAGTTTGCTGATTGGTGGAAAACCCTGACAGAAGCAGAGCAAACAGATATAACAGCATACGTTGGATTGCTGGAAAAGCTTGGAACTAATCTCAGGTATCCTTATTCTTCTGGCATCAATGGTTCTAAATATGCTCACATGCGAGAATTGAGGATACAGCATGTAGGTCAACCCTATCGAGTGCTATATGTATTCGATCCACGACGTACCGCCATTTTATTAATTGGTGGCAACAAAACGGGTGATGGTCGATGGTACGAAAAATACGTTCCAGTTGCAGACAAGCTATACGAACAACACATTGAAACCCTTAAAAAGGAGGGATTAATAAATGAGTAAACCATTTAGCAATTTACGCAAAAAAATGTCGACAACGGCACAGAAAGCTGCTGCTGAAAAAACTCAGCAAATGTTGAAAGAAATGCCCCTGCAAGAATTACGACAGGCTCATCAAATGAGTCAAGAACGTTTAGCTGAACTCTTGTGTACTAAACAAGCCAATGTATCACGTATGGAACATCGTGCAGATATGTACATTTCAACACTACGCAGCTACATTGAGGCAATGGGCGGTGAACTTGATATTATTGCAAGATTTCCCGATGGCGAGATGCATATCAATCAATTTAAAGACATTGATTCGGATGATAAGCGGGATCGTGCAAGGACATAATATTTGTATTCGTTAAGATGGTAAGCGTTGTTATTTTCCAGAACTTCAGTGTCATTGTTTATTAAAACATCTTTTGTAAGCGCTCACGGGGCTTTTGACTTTACGCAAAAAGTTCGGATTTGAGCCAATCTCGTGCGAAAATTTTATAAAAATAGCGCAGCATACACTTGTATGTGAGCACATTTTTATAAAATTTT
>JAJONP010000106.1 GCA_021323555.1 Gammaproteobacteria bacterium
GTGGAAAATATTGCTGATGTGTGGTTTGTGCTTGATATAATAATGTAGGAAAAGGAAGCGCATAAAGTGCGAGCGTTTGTTCGACAGTCCAATTTTTTTGTTTTTCTTTCCTACATTGTGTTGTAACAGTCATGATTATTGCTTCTCTACTGACAAGGGATGATACCCGATTAAGTACAAATAGTCTCAACTAACATAGTCGCTACTTCATACGGATTGGCGTTTGCACCTGGACGACGATCTTCCAAATAACCATAACCTTTATTTGCCACAGGCCGTGGAATTCTAATAGATGCGCCTCGATGACCCACACCTGAAATAAATTCGGCTATATTAGCGGTTTCATGTTTTCCCGTTAAACGTAATTCCAAATCATGCCCATAGACTGCAATATGTTCGTTATGGCGTTTTTCCAATGCTTCAATGGCCTTATGAATAGCGGCCATGCCCGTCTTAGGGTCGCGCATTTCCTGAGTCGAAAAATTCGTATGTTTTCCTGCACCATTCCAATCCCCTTTAACAGGCTTGGGATGCAATTTTGCGGTAATATCATGATCTTCACCTAGCCGATATAATAACCAACGTGCAAGCCATAAATGATCACACACCGTCACAGGATCTGCACTTTCTGTATCAACGCCACGATAACCTATTTGGAATTCCCACTGACCAGGCATCACTTCTGCATTCGTGCCATATAACATAAGTCCTGCATCTAAACAGGCTTGGGTATGTTCTTCAATTAAATGTCTTCCAAAGACTTCATCTGCACCCACACCACAATAAAATGGACCTTGTGGGGCAGGGTAACCGCGATCCGGCCAACCTAAAGGTTGTTGGCCTCGAAATAACGTATATTCTTGTTCAAACCCGATCCACGGTTGATAGGCGTAGCCTTTCTCAGCCATCACTTGAACTAATCGGGTACGTTTATTACTGACATGAGGTGTTTGATCGGGGTTTAATACTTCGCAGAGCGCTAGAAAATTATTTGCGCCAAGAATAGGGTCATCTACAATACAAACAGGCTGTAAGATGAGATCAGAATCATGCCCTGTCGCTTGATAAGTAGATGATCCATCAAAGTTCCATTGAGGATAATCTTTTGGGTCATAAGTTCCTTGCGTCAATGGCACAATTTTAACTTTTGAACGCAATGTTTGAGTGGGGCTTGTGCCATCAATCCAAATATAAGTGACTTGTGAAAAAAATAGTTTCTTCTTCATGATATTCATTTTTATGACCCTGTTTTTTAGTAAAATAGCCTGGCAAAATAGACGAATAACCTGCTGCGTAATTTAACATGAGACTGGACCGCTAATCTATACCTCTACATCCCTTAAGATGCAATATTCTATATTTCCTTGAAACATGTTGGATACAGCTAATTACGAAACCTATTGGATTTTTATCCTAATTAAATATTCTATCGTTAATATTACCTTAATGTACAACATTTATACTGCGCCTTTTTGTGATTTTATTCTACCCCTATCAACTCAATTTAAATAATGATAATCGAGAGGTCTAAGTAAATGAGATATTTGAAATTTATTATTTTTATGATGATGTTATCTATCATTGGTTGTAAACATACACCTAAAACGCCCAGCTCTAGTGACTGGAGCACAAAAGAAATCACATTAATTCATGCTAAAGCACCCCAATTAAATTTAACCGCATTAAAATTAAGCCTAACTGCCTACCAGAAAGCCCGTCAACAAGGCTTAGATACGCAGCAATTATTGACGGTGATTGATTACTCTAAACCTTCTAATGAACGCCGGCTATGGGTGATTAATCTCAAAACTAACACTATCGTATTGAACACCTGGGTAGCCCATGGAAAGAATAGTGGCGGTTTAAACGCTACTTCTTTTTCAAATAATGCACGTAGTCTAAAATCAAGCTTGGGCGTATTTATCACAGAAAATAGTTATATAGGCAGTCATGGCTATTCTATGCGAATTCAAGGGTTAGAGCAGGGCATCAATGATAATGTATATCACCGTGCTGTTGTCTTTCATGGTGCGCGATATGTGGGTGCAGATGTAGCGAAATCACGAGGAATGCTCGGACGAAGTTGGGGCTGTATGGCTGTCGGACAAGACACTATTAAACCGCTTGTTGATACTATTAAAAATAAAACGGTAGTCGTGGCTTATTATCCTGAACCAAACTGGTTAAAAAACTCAAAATATATTAACGTGTAGAATCATAAAAATATGTCTTTTTTGCTATAATAAGTAAAATATGATAAAAAAGGTTTTATATGGCTATCAGAAAAGATGCGGAAAAAAACGAGGAAGATAAAGGAGGAAAAGGAGGTAAGACAGGTGATGTAGAATTTCACCTCTTTATCCCTGCCTCTCGCGATGATACATTGCCTCCCAATGAGATGGCTCGTTTATTACATATGCATGAAGAATTACATAAAGTACAAGTCGATACGCAAAAAGCCACTCGAAAAGAACGAGAAAAAATAAAAAATAATCCAAAATCAACAGCAGGCTATGATTCCCTCGGATTACACAATGGTGGTGGCGGCGGTACTCAGTCGGTTTATAAAACACATCCGCTTTCGAATCATGCACAATTTAGCGGCGCGACTGATAAAAAAGTAACTGGTGTGCCGAGTGACAATCTCGCTCAAACAAACGAAAATGAAAAGCAAGAGTTGATAGAAAAACTTGATTTACGTTTTCAACATCAACATCAGTATAAAAACACACCTAAATTCTCCCCTAAACCACGGCCTTATTAAGGGCTGTTGACAATTCGCTAGGCTGAGGCGGAACTCTTTGCTCCTGATATTATTGGCGAGTACCGCAGCGCAGTTTAGATAGAAGTAAACGAACCGAGGAACGTAGAAGATCAAAGAATGACGGCCAGCATAGTAGAATTGTCAATACACCCTAAAGAGATTTGATAAAAAGAAACCTGTAGTCTACACTAAAAACAGTTCAATTATTGGCAGAATCAATATGCTATCCCTCGCCGATGCGATCATAGAAGAACAGCCTGATCAAGTGCTTGCGCTATTGCGTGCAGGTGCGCCTGTTAATCATTTAGATGAATACGGTTTTACACCGCTCATCGAAGCAGCTATTGCAGATAACATTGCTATTAGCACATTGCTTATTAACCAAGGCGCGAATGTTAATTTAGCAGATGCAACAGGCGGTACAGCACTGCATTGGGCAGCCGAAAATAATAATATTCAATTAGCAGAATTATTATTCGCACAAGGCGCTAATCCCAATCCTTATACCTTTGCAGGGCAACCTGCACTGGTGATGCCATTATTACGTCAGCAAAATGCGATAAAAAAATTATTTCTAAAGCATGGCGCTAATCTCGAATTCGCACAAGATTTTATTAATGCGAAATTACTCGGACACATGTTTGAGTTAGTCGGCACAGCAAATATTATTCATCCTGATAATCATTTTGTAGAATTAGATTTTGAAGGATTCTTTTTAGAAGTTAGCTTAGCGATTATCACAGAATCACTCATTCAATTCAAAAATCATTTCGCCGCGCGTGATTTGCGCCGGTATGCACATTTCACGCAACTGAGTATTGAATCCATGAGCCGTGCTGCACGTTTAATTAAATATCAACAATACCGCACAAATATTAAAAGACACCACGAAGAAATTCATGCTCTCATTCAACAAGAACCCTTGATTATACCGATTGGCTATGAAGGACATGCGATTACTTTTGTAAAACTGGATACTATTTTAATAAAATGCGACCGCCGTGAAGACAGCCGTTTATACGACAATATAGTTTTTTATCGCATTCAACGTCCAGATGTCATGACCACCCAATTTATTAGTAATTTAATTTACAATAAAAAATCTGACGAATTTATTAACCATGAATTGCCTCGGTTATTACATTTAACACCTATCACAGAATTAAAAATTTCAGCACAAATTAGCGGTAATTGTTCTTGGGCAAACGTAGAAGCCTGCATCCCTGCCTTATTCTTTTTATTATTTTCAGAAATTGATTATTCTGAAAAAGAAATAGGACGATACAAAACGATTGCATTAAAATTTTTTAACCAATGGCGTGAATGGAATAAAGACCGTGCCCTACATTCCTGCATTCGAAGTTTTCACCAGGCAGATTCTATACGCAAAGCTTGTAAGGCAGAAATTTTAGCCGCTATTTTATATCAAAGTTGTAGAGAGAACAGTGCGCTGAATGCCGTTCGCATTCAAGATATTTTAAACGTATTTTCTGATACGCGTTATAAACCCTTATTGCAGAATTATATTAAATCCTATTGTTATGAAGATCAAAGTGAGGAGGGTAAACATTTTATGCAGTTATTACGCGCACATGAATTTTTATGAAAAATTGTTATATTCCAAACGCTTGCAACATAGCTAGCCAACGCGCTATTTTTTTAGACAACGCTGCTCTGCGTATGTTATTCTAACAAACGTTATCTTTCTTTAAATTTAAAGGAGCTGAGCGCATGAAAAAATATGGAATAGTCGGGTGGATAGCCTGGTTGTTAGTGGTAGTTGGTGGTATTAATTGGGGTTTGGTAGGTATAGACAGCAATTACAATGTAGTAGCTATGTTCTTTGGTGGTAGCACATTACTGACACGTAGTATCTACATGGCAATTGGCCTTGCTGCATTGGTTGTTATTTACTATAAAATTCAATGCTTGAAAAATAAAAATTAGCTTTTCCCACCTCCTCTCGCCATAAAGGCGAGAGGACTATAAAAATAAGAGATACCATTTCGTGAATGATAATTTAATCCTGTTAGATAATATATCACTGGCCTTTGGGTTGGATGTTTTATTAGATAAAATTAAACTTCAGATCGCATCGGGCGAACGCGTGTGTTTAATCGGCCGCAATGGCGCAGGCAAATCTTCTTTATTAAAAATAATAGAAGGTTCTCAGTTAGCAGACACAGGTACAGTTTGGCGTAAACCCCATTTGCGTTTAGCACGTCTTGCACAAGAATTACCGCAAAAAAGCCAAGCCACTCTCTATGAATTTGTTGCAGAAGGCTTAGCAGAGACAGGAAAATTATTAACAGAATACCATGCGCTCACGCATAAACTCATGCATTCGCACACAAAACAAGATTTAAAGAAATTACAATCATTACAACAAGCCATTGATAGTCAGAATGGTTGGCAACTTGAGCAAACTATCCAAACTATTTTAACGCGACTCGAATTAGATCCCGATCAATTAGTCAGCACATTATCAGGCGGTTGGCAACGTCGCGCTGCATTGGCACAAGCGTTAGTCACTTCCCCTGAATTATTATTACTTGATGAGCCAACCAATCATTTGGATATTGAAGCAATTCAATGGTTGGAAGAACAATTAATGAATTGGAATATCGGTTTGATTTTTATTACACATGACCGTTCTCTTTTAAAGCGTTTGGCAACACGTATTATTGAGTTGGATCGAGGCCAATTAACATCTTGGCCTGGTGATTATGACAATTTCTTACGACGCAAAGAGGAAATGTTGAATGCAGAACATAATCAAAACATCGAATTTGATAAAAAATTAGCGCAAGAAGAACGTTGGATTCGTCAAGGCATTAAAGCACGTCGTACCCGTAATGAAGGCCGTGTCCGTGCCCTCGAAGCATTACGTAAAAAACGTTCTGAACGCCGCGAACTACAAGGTAAAGCAACCTTCAACTTGAATGAAGCGCGGAAATCAGGAAAATTAGTCATAGAAGCGGAAAATATCATACATTATTTTGATCAAAGTAATCCCCAAAAATGTGCAATACAAAAATTTTCATTACGGGTCATGCGTGGTGATCGCATTGCATTAGTCGGCCCTAATGGAATTGGCAAAAGCACTTTACTGAATATTTTACTCAAAAATCTTGAACCTTCTGAAGGTAAAGTGATTCACGGAACTCAATTAAATATTGCCTACTTTGACCAATTACGTGAGGCACTGGATTTAGAAAAAACAGTCATTGATAATGTCGCTGAAGGGAATGACACTATCGAAATAAATGGCAAACAACGCCATATTATGAGTTATCTTGGCGATTTTCTTTTTACGCCAGCGCGTGCGCTCACACCTGTTAAAGCTCTTTCCGGTGGCGAATGTAATCGCTTACTACTCGCGCGTTTATTCAGTCGTCCAAGCAATTTATTAGTATTAGACGAGCCGACAAATGATTTAGATATTGAAACACTAGAATTACTTGAAGAGTTACTCAGTCAATACCAAGGCACTTTATTACTCGTCAGCCATGATCGTTCTTTTTTAGATAATGTTGCGACCAGTCTGTTAGTTTTTGCAGGTCATGGAAAAATTATCGAATATATTGGCGGTTATTCCACGTTAACAGCCATAAAAAATTAAAACCAAGAATTTCACTAGAATTCATTATCACCAGCGTTCCCAAAATGATGGCAATATTCTGTTTTACTTAGGCAAGGGTTCTTACCCGCATTAACATCCGTGCATCGGCAATAGTTTTGTGACTCGCTGCATGTGTTTTGTTGATAACTACCACACATTAAATCATCAGAGCAACTCCATACGCTAGAACTGCTCAACAAGCTTAACCAAGCTACCATAACAAAAATAATTAATTTCATAAAATCGCTTCCTTGACGGTTATTTGCTTTTGATTAAATAATTATTATACCTTATTTCAGATACCTCAGGGCTTATTCCTTGCGCATGTCAAAATAATGGTTATCCCTTTGAAAAATAACTAAATTCATGCCGGATTATTTCATAAGCACGTTTTAAATCTATTTCTGAAATACAATACGGCGGTAATAAATAAATACTATTACTAATGGGACGGATAATTAATCCATGT
>JAJONP010000107.1 GCA_021323555.1 Gammaproteobacteria bacterium
CCACCTTCTTTTGACGTTTCACATACCATAGTAACTACTTTGGATGTGCCTATATCAATTCCTACCATCAAATCTTTATTCGGCTTTTTTGCCATAATCTTCTCTCGCTTATCCTATTTATATCACGGTTATTTTTTCCAATGTACCGCCAACCCATTGGCGTAACGGAGATCAATATAATCTACATCCCCTTCACGATCTTGAATGATTTTAGAATACACTTTCACAAAATCAGCCACACGAGTCAAGACATCTTTATGCCCTACCCGTAATTTTATACCATTATCAAGCGTCAGCTTCCACGTTTGGCCTGGTGTCAATTCAACACGCGTTATTTTAATCCGTAAAGGGGTTAAAACAGTATTTATTTGTTCATAATAACGAGCCAATTTCAACTGTTCGCCTTCAGATGCAATGAACTCTGGCAGATCAGGCGGCCAGGTTTCTTTAGAAGGACTAAAAATCTGTCCTGAAACGCTTAATAATTTTGTTTCATTCCACCGCGCCAGTGGATTTTTTTCTGTGACTTGGACGGCGATTTGATTAGGCCAGATACGTCGTACAGAGACTTCGGCCACCCAGGGAAATTGAAGTATGCTTTCTTTAATATGTGCCACGTTCGCTGCAAAAAATCCTCGGTTCACTAAGGGTGTCAGCAAATGTTGCATCTCTTGATGAGTCATATGCTGAATGCCTGCGACTTTCACTTCTTTAATGGGAAAATAGTTGACTAATTTAAATTGATGAACAGCAACACTCATAAAATAAATCAGTCCGAGAAAAAAGATACAAAAACAAATACAATGAATTTTTATATTCGACCACGAAAACTTAAACTCTTTATGACGTTTCCCTACTTGTCTATTGATCATTTCATTATCCTGTGTGTTATGGAATATTTGCTTAACTATATCATTGCTACGAAAACTTGTCATTGCCGCGAGGCATTGTTGCGTGAATAAGCAGGGCAATCGTGCTGGGATTTGAGGTTTTCTTGTTTTATATTGTCTTTCCAATAATACACACTTCTGTGACTAAGCGCACACCCTGTAATTTAAAAACCGTATTCATTATTTTTATGATGAGTGATTCTATATCAGCTGCAGTTGCTTTAAATAACAGCATCTCCCATTCTCATGCCTTTTAAGCCCGATTTTTCAATCAATCGCGCGGCAAAATCAGGTTGAGGATTACGAAACACCGAACCGCAATTCGGTAAGCCAGTAGGTTGCGAAAGGCTGCGTTTTTCGAGCAGGTTATGAATTTCCGTCAAGGAATTTTTTTTATCGCCGAGTGCTAATTTAAAATAACCCGCCGTAAACCATTCTTCTTTAGGGCCTGTTACATGGCGATAGGCTATTTCATAATCTGCCGCAGGCCGTACCTGTCTCTGACCCAAACGATTAATAGTTTCAACCTGCACAACGTGTTGCCATGTTTCCCCACCCCAACAACCTGCGTTCATGGCCAACGCACCTCCCACAGTGCCTGGAATACCCGCCATAAATTCAAGTCCTTTTAAACCAATACGAGCAGTGTAACGCGCGATTTGCGCACATGCCACGCCCGCCTCAGCACGAACATAATCTGTTTCCAATTGAGAAATAGTCGAAAGCGCTCCTTGCGTAATAATAACTACGCCTTCAAAACCACCATCACGAATTAAAACATTACTACCTAAACCCAACCATAATATCGGTTTTTCAGCAGGCACTTGTCGCAGAAAATACGCTAAATCATCCAAATCAGCAGGAATATAAAGAATCTCTGCGCGACCACCCACTCGCCACGAAGTATAGTCAGACAGTAGGGCGTTTTCTAATAAACAACCTCGCAATGATTCTTTGTTCTCCAATTTATGCGACCTCTTTTACAGCTACCTTTAAATCTGTTGCGGCTAATTGCGCTGCAAGCGCCCCTATATTACCTGCTCCTTGCATAAGCAATATATCGCCATCCTGAAGAGTTTTCTGCAATAAACTAGCTAATTCTGCATGTTCCTCGACAAGGATAGGAGAAATGCCGCCAAAGGCTTTAATTGATTCCACTAAGGAAGCGCTATCAGCACCTGCTATAGGCGCTTCTCCAGCAGAATACACCTCCAGCAATAATAGTGCATCGGGCTTCGATAATACCGTACAAAAATCATTGAATAAATCATGTGTGCGGGTAAAACGATGTGGTTGATAGACCATGACAATTCGTTTGTCAGGCCAACTTTGCCGCGCTGCTTGCAATGTTACCGCAATCTCTTTGGGATGATGGCCATAATCATCAACCAACATTGCACTGCCTCCCTGTTCCAAAACAAATTGGCCATAAATTTGAAACCGCCGCCCCACACCTGCAAAACCCTCTAAAGCACGTTGAATGGCTTTATCAGAAATCTTAAGCTCTGTCGCCACTGCGATTGCAGCTAATGCATTTAATACATTATGATTACCAGGTAAATTTAAAGTAATTTCTAATGGGTTTCCTTCAGGTCGATGAACAACAAAATGTGTTTTTGTGCCTGTTTGCAAAATTAAATCTGCCCTAAAATCGGCTTCTTCATCTAATCCATAAGTCACAAAAGGCCGTGAAATATCACCCAATAAATCACGAATAACAGGATCATCAAGACATAAAACAGCTAGCCCATAAAAAGGTAATTGCTGTAAAAATTTCAAAAAAGCAGTGCGTAATTGACCAAAATCATGTGCATATGTCGCCATATGATCCGCATCAATATTTGTCACGACTGAAATATGAGGCTTTAAATATAAAAATGATGCATCACTTTCATCTGCTTCTGCGACTAGGTAGTGGCTCGCACCTAAACGCGCATTACTGCCTGTGCTATTTAAACGCCCGCCAATCACATATGTAGGATCAATGCTTTCTTCTGTTAATATGCTTGTAACCAAACTGGTGGTTGTTGTCTTACCATGTGTTCCTGCAATAGCAATACCATAACGAAAACGCATCAGTTCACCTAACATTTCTGCACGAAGCACGATAGGAATATGGCGTTCACGCGCCTCGACCAATTCAATATTATCTATCTCAACCGCGGATGATCGCACCACCACATCCGCATTCTTTATATATTCTGCCGCATGGCCTTGATAAATATCAGCGCCTATCCCTTGTAAACGCTTTGTTAAACTATTGCTTGCCAAATCCGAACCTGATACGCGATAACCTTGGCTCAGTAATACTTCTGCAATGCCCGCCATCCCTACGCCACCAATACCCACAAAATGGATATGTTTAACCCGCCCCATTTCAAGTGTCCAGTTCACTCACTTATCTCCTGACAAACAGTCACTATATTTTTCGTGGCATTGGCTTGACGCAACGCGTACGCGGCTTTTGCCATCGCTTTACATTTTTCGCTTGAACTACACAACATTTTTACTATATCCGCTAATAAATATTCAGTTAATACCGCTTGTTGAACCAATAACGCAGCGCCATTCTGCACCATAAAATTTGCATTGGCTGTTTGATGGTCGCCTATCGCATAAGGAAAAGGCACTAAAATCGCCCCTACCCCTGCCGCACACAATTCTGCAATAGTCAACGCACCCGCTCGACATAATACCACATCTGCCCACGCATACGCCTTATTCATTTCTACAATAAACGGAACAATTTCCGCAATCACCCCTTGTGCTTCATAGCTTTTAATCGTTTCAGTAAGATGCTTTTCGCCTGTTTGGTGAAGTACCTTTGGGCGGATTTTCTCGGGTAATTGAGCGAGTGCTTTAGGTAATAATTCATTAATCGCCTGGGCACCTAAACTGCCCCCTAAAACTAATAAATGCCTAGGTCGATCAAGTGAATCTATTCTATCATCAGGAGAAGGCAGCGCCATAATTTCTTCCCGAACGGGATTGCCTACTGTTTGGATTTTTGTTTT
This sequence comes from Gammaproteobacteria bacterium, assembly GCA_021323555.1. The sequence goes on from JAJONP010000107.1 coordinate 3,905, forward strand.
ATCTAAATTTAAAAAAGTATTTGGAAATGCCTCGAGTACTTGAGTGGCTATTTTTGCTAATAACAGATTAGTAGACCCGGGTTTTGCATTTTGCTCATGGATTACGAGTTTTTTACGTAATAGCCAAGCTGCGACTCCTCCTGGGCCACTGACAAATCCTCCCATTCCAATCACGCTGTCTGGATTGAATGAGTGAATAATTTTAATAGACTGTATAAGCGCTATAACTAGTTTAAAAGGTACAAATAATTTATCTTTTAAACTCTTGCCGTGAAAACCACTAATAGAGATGAAATGAATAGGAATACCCGACTCAGGCACTAAACGCGCTTCTAATCCTTTTCGTGTGCCTAACCACTGGACCTCCACCCCTAAAGAATTCAGATGCTTTGCAACCGCCAGCCCAGGAAAGACATGTCCGCCTGTTCCACCCGCCATGATAAGCACACGTGTTAATCTAGCCATCCTTCAAACCCAGCTTAATCATCCGATTTTCATAATCAATACGTAAAAGAAGCGCAACCACCACACAATTAACTAACATGCTGCTACCACCATAACTTAATAACGGTAATGTTAATCCTTTGGTTGGCAAAACACCTAAATTAACACCGATACTCACTGTAAACTGCATTGCAAGCCATAACCCAAAACCATACGCTAAAAAACCAGCAAAATGCCGCTCCAATTTTTGGGCTTGTCTCCCAATCCAAAAGATACGTAGACTTAGAAAAGTAAATAACCCTATCACAACCAACATACCCACAAGACCTAACTCTTCTCCAATGACAGAAAACAGGAAATCAGTGTGTGATTCAGGAAGATAAAATTGTTTTTGAATGCTATTTCCCAATCCAACACCTACCCATCCCCCACGACCGATAGCAATCAAAGACTGTGTAAGTTGATAGCCACTATTGAACGGATGCACCCACGGGTTCAAAAAAGTCGTTAAACGCGCAATACGATAAGGTTCAGAAACAGCCAATATTGTCATGGCCAACAACACACCTACGAATAACATAACAAAATACTGCAACCGCATGCCGGCCAAAAACATCATGCCCAATGCTGTTGTGACGATGACAACTGTCGCTCCAAAATCAGGTTCGCATAATAATAAAAGCGCAATCACTCCTAATAGTAACATTGGCTTTAAAAAACCACCCAGATGAGTCTTCACATCTCTATTCCGCCGGACTAAATAGCCTGCCATGTAAACCACTACAGCAAACTTAGCCAGCTCAGACACTTGTATTTTGAACACACCATAACCAATCCAACGTGCGCTTCCATTCACAGCATGGCCTACCCCTGGCAGCAACACCAATGCCAATAATAACATTGTTATCACTAACAGCCATCCATCCATTTTTTTCCATACGTTACTATCAAATTGGACAACAATACCGCCCAGCAGAACGCCGAGCGTTAACCCCATTAACTGACGAAATAAATAATAAAAAGGCTGATGCAATTGTTGATCTGAAATAACAATAGATGCAGAAGCCACCATCAATAACCCTAACCCCGCCAAACTCGCCACGGTAAAAATTAACCAGCGATCATAAGGCACTGGCGGGGACATGACACGGCGGGAAGAAGCAGCATTTGACATGAATAGTTTAACCTGTGCAAAGTCTCTGAAATAATCTGTTAAAAGCAATACAATATCACTTTTTTTATGTGATCTTCCAGGGCAATCGTACTGAAATTTTAGGTTTTAAGTAACAGTGTGAAGCTGCTTAAAATCGTCCCCTCTCCCGGAACGCAGTGAGGGGAGAGGGGACGATCTTAAGCAGCTTCATACCGATTCACGGGACGAGAGGCTGATTCCCCTATCAAGAGAAAAAAACCTACGCGACTTAAGATGAAGTTCTAAAAAAAAGTTCTAAAAAGATGTTATTCAGTTGTTATGTTGTTATTACTCCTGGCATCTTTTTCTTAGCAGTTTCATTGATGATATTGGCATGCTCCGCTTTGGCACGGGCAGGGCTAAAGAAATTTCCTACTCGATGACCAACGTAATAGCCAGCAACTCCTCCAAAAACTGCACCCGCGGCTGCACCAACAGGCCCTGCTTTAAAAAAGCCTAGCATGGTAGCAGGGACAGCTAAAGCAATAGCACCTAGAATTCGATACATCCATTTTTTGAATTGCTCCCATCGACTAGTCAGTTTTAATTTTTCATTAAGAGCGCTTGCTTCATTCTTAACTGCTTCTATATGGCGAGCTATTTCCGCAGATTTACTTATCTCATATATATCTTCTTGCAACGGAGTTTTTTTCAATTCTTGGACTAAGTCTTCAAAAAGTCTTCGCGCTTCCTTTTCTTCGTCCTTTGTTTCATTGTTGGAAACGTCTTTATTATCTTTTAACTCCTGCTCGTCTTGAGATTCTTGATTACTTCCTTTTCCATTATTCAGCATCTTATTAAGTTTTTTTACAGAAGCCAGTAGATCACTGCCCCAAAAATCCTTAATATTTGTTTCTTCCAATGATGAAAACACGGATGGAATTTGTTTTGCTTGCGCTCTCCCAGGTGAGGCAGAAGAAGGAGGTTCATCACTCTCACTTTCCTCATTATAGGCTTCATTATTTAATATTGAGGATTTTCTGGATGCTTCTCCTTGGAGGGAGGATTGAACACCGGCAAGAAACATTCCTACATACTCATTAAAATTATTAAGATTCATCACGTCATCTACTAAATTCTCTTTAGGTTTGGGGTAATCTCCGCTTTTATAAACGTACAGTAAGCTTTTATCATCCTCTAATGCTATCCCATAACCATTATATCTTTGAGCGTCACAGGGTGCCGCCAGCATATAAAGTCTTTCATCTTTTGCCGCATTCTTTAACCTCAGCACATACAGCGTCCCTTCTTCTCGCTGCTGCTCCATGCCGAAAAGTGCTGGAGTTTCACTGTCCTTTATCTGGCTCCATTGTGTGGCCTCACTGTCTATGATAGTAATCTTTCTTATTTGCATGTTAATTTATCCTCTCTATTTCAATCAATTAACCTCATTGCCAATCAAAACCACTTCACAATGCTGTTTTTTAAATTAGCAGCAGCTTATATTTTTATAAGCCAATTTGCAATAAAAATATTCAATTATTTTTATAACAACTTTTTTAAATAATATATAACCTCTTGATTTTCATGCTATTTTAATCTTAATACAGCTTCTGTAAACACTTGCCCGCGATGCTCAAAATTATTAAACATATCAAGGCTAGCGCACGCAGGTGAAAGCAATACAATATCGCCTTTTTTTGCTATTTTAGCGGATTCTATCACCGCTTCCTCCATGGATTTTGCAAAATAGGTTTCAACTTGCTCGCCAATGACATTTCCTAAAATAGAAGCGTCTTCGCCTATCAATACGGCTGTTTTGACATACCGTGTAATAGGTTCGACAAGTGGTGTAAAATCTGCATTTTTCCCCAAGCCACCTGCAATTAAAATAATTTTGCCTTCTATTTCTTTTCCAAGCCCTTCTATCGCTGCCAATGTCGCGCCTACGTTTGTTCCTTTAGAGTCGTTATACCAGCGCACGCCATTGAGATCACGTACAAATTGGCAACGATGTGGCAAACCTGTAAAGGTACGTAATACGTGTAGCATAGGTTCCATGGGCAAGCCATAACCATAGCCAATCGCTAATGCTGCAAGGGCATTGGCTTGATAATGTCGCCCCAAAATTGGTAATTCTTTTACAGGCATGAGTAGTTGATTTTCAAAAGCTAAATACATTTCATTATTTTGCTTTAATAATCCGAATTCATTTTTCCCTGGCGTATTTAATGTAAATGTGATTTTTTTTGAAGAATGGCCACAGTCTGTTAATGGATCATCTCGATTACAAACCGCAATGGCGCAATTGGAATAAATATGTTGT
>JAJONP010000108.1 GCA_021323555.1 Gammaproteobacteria bacterium
TTCTATAACTCTTTGATTCTACTATGCCGGTGAGACGAATCGAACGCCCGACCTACTGATTACGAATCAGTTGCTCTACCGACTGAGCTACACCGGCTTGTGAACTTCATAAGATAAAAAAGCAAAATAGTAGGGGAAAGGAGGGGATAGCGCAATAACTATTTTTTTAATCAGTCGCTAAAGATTTTTTTGCGCTTGCTTTGCTATAAGAAAAATAAATGACTAACCCCAGCAATGTCCAAATACCAAAACCTATCCAGGTAATGCCTGGTAAATTGCACATCAAATAACAACACATAATAACACCTGCCAGTGGGATCACAGGGCTCCAAGGTGTTTTGAAAGGACGTGGTAAGTTAGGTTTGGTATAGCGCAGTACAATCACACTGAGGCAAACTGCTATGAAGGCGGCGAGTGTGCCAATATTCACTAAATTTGCAATTTGTGTAATAGGAAAAAAACCTGCTGTTATTGCAATGACGCAGCCTGTTGCCCAAATAAGTTGGCGGGGTGTTCTGCTTTTTGCATCAATTTTAGCGATGCTTTTAGGAAGCAATCTATCACGTGCCATCGCTAGATAAACGCGTGTGAATCCGTAATACATCGCTAAAATAGTCGTAGTTAAGCCTGCAATAGCACCTATACCTATAATCTCTGCGATAAATCGATGGCCTGTATCGAGAAGTGCAGTTGCAACAGGTGAACTTGTGTTTAAAGAGGAATAATGAGTAAGTGCTGTTAATACACCTGAAAACACGACATAGATGAAAGTACAGATCAGCAAAGAAGCGATAATACCAATCGGTAAATTACGTTTTGGGTTAATGGTTTCGTCACCTGCGGTTGAAACCGCGTCAAATCCAATATACGCAAAGAAAATTAAAGCAGCACCGTTTACAATACCTTGAAATCCAAATGGCACGAAAGGATGCCAATTATTCGTATTAAAATGCAATGCGCCAATAATAATAAAAAAAGCAATCACTGCTAATTTAATATAAACAATAATATTATTAAAACGAGCACTTTCTTTAGCGCCTGCGGCTAATACGCTCGCTAAACTAAAAATAATAAATACAGCAGGTAAATTAATAATACCGCCATGAAAAGGATCATTGGTTAATTGATGAGGTAAGTTAATTCCCCAAGCGGATAAAATATTTTGTAAATAACCCGACCAGCCGATGCAGATTGTTGCAGCATCGGTACCGTATTCTAATAATAAATCCCATCCAATGACCCAAGCCACAAATTGGCCGATCCCAGCATACGCATAGCCATAAGCGCTACCACAACCGCCAATGCTCGATGCCAACTCTGCATAAGCAAGTGCACTAAATCCGCTCGCGATGCCCGCTAAAATATAAGAAAAAATAATCGCAGGCCCTGCCTGTGTGGCTGCGGCGATACCTGTCAATACAAAAATGCCCGCGCCAATAATGGCGCCAATGCCTAAAAGGGTGAGATCAAATGCCGTTAAGCAACGGTGTAGTTCATGCTCTTTAGCAGGAGTAGCTATAGGTTCTTCGAGTTGAGAAACGGATTGCATTTGTTTTACCTTTTATAGATCGAATCGCTTCGACAAATTTTTGTGCAGTCTATCATTTTTTGTGATTGAATTGCAATATGTCTCTTGCAATTTTGTGGGCAAACCGTCATCATACCTCGCTAATTGTTTTTTCGTTAATCATTACCAATGCGTTTAGTTACCCTCTTTTTAGTGTTTTATCATAGAGTTAGGTTTACGTTGGCGATGATTTATTAGGCGCCAGCTAAATTTCAGACTCATTTCTTCATGAATTTAGAGAAATGTCATGCTGTCTTGGCTTGCATTACTGTTTTTTTGAGGAAAATAAAATGATGTCATTTACAGAGTTAAATTTAAACGCGAATATTTCAAAAGCGATTCTTGCGTGTGGTTACAAGAAACCCACACCTATTCAGTCGCGTTCTATTCCTGATATTTTAAACCGAAAGGATTTAGTGGCTTGTGCACAAACAGGTACAGGCAAAACGGCGGCATTTGTATTGCCCGCATTGCATTTATTAAGTGAAGCGAAAGCACCTAATGCTAAACCGCGTGTTTTAATTTTAACGCCTACACGAGAACTCGCGATACAAATTATGGATGCAGTCGCTAAATACGGCAAATTTATGCGGATTAATATGGTCAGTTTGGTGGGTGGTATGCCTTATCGTCAACAGCTAAAAGGCTTGTCACGCGCTGTTGATATTATTGTCGCAACGCCAGGACGGTTGATAGATCATATGGAAAACCGCCGATTAGATTTATCGGGTATTCAAATGCTTATTTTAGATGAAGCAGACCGTATGCTCGATATGGGCTTTATTGATGATGTTAAACAAATTGCGAAAGCAACGCCTTCCACTCGACAAACATTATTGTTTAGTGCCACCGTAGACAATAAATTAAACGCTATTATCAAACAATTATTGAAAGACCCTATCAGGATTGATTTGTCCCAACAAAAAATGGCTCCGATTTTAATTAAACAAGAAGTGTATATGGCGGATAGCGTGCAGCATAAAATAAAATTACTGCAGCATTTCATCAAAAATGGAAATATTTTTAAAGGGATTATTTTCTCTGCTACAAAAATGAATGCGGATAAATTAACGAAACAATTGGATAGTGAAGGTTATTCAGTGGCCGCATTGCATGGTGATTTAAAGCAAAATATGCGTAATCGTACAATTGACGCGATGCGTCGCGGTAAAATCCAATTTTTGATTGCGACAGATGTTGCTGCGCGTGGTATTGATATTAGTGATATAACGCATGTTATTAATTTTGATTTACCTAAATTTCACGAAGATTATGTGCATCGTATTGGACGCACAGGGCGTGCGGGTAAATCAGGTACTGCGATTTCTTTTGCATCGCCTGATGATGGCCGACACTTACAAGGTATAGAGCGTTTTATTGGCCAAAAGCTTGAACTCATTACAGTAACAGGCTTAGAAAGCACGAAGAATTTTAATTTTGGTGCGTCAAAGAAAAAACGCGGACGCAATAGCAAGGCTGGCTTTAAACCGAATGGATCTAAAGGCGCTAGCCCAGGCCGTCATAATAGAAATAAAAACGGAGACTTTAGCTTTAGAAGCGATAGCTCGCGAAGCGAAGGTAGAAGTGAAAGGAAAAGAAGTAGCAGTTTTAGAAATGATAGCTCTCGAGGTGAAGATAGAGGTGAGAAGGTAAGAAGCAGCAGCTTCAGAAGTGATACTCATCGAAATGAAGGTAGAGGTGAGAGGGTAAGAAGCAGTAGCTTCAGAAGCGATACCCATCGAAGTGAAGGTAGAGGTGAGAGGGTAAGAAGCAGTAGCTTCAGAAGCGATACCCGTCGAAGTGAAGGTAGAGGTGAAAGAACAGGGAGTAGTGTTTTTAAAGATAAATATCCGAAAAAAAAGTCTTTTAGAGATAGCAACTCCAGAGATGACAGAAGATGATGACAAACTATCGCGGAAATGATGCGGTTAAATGGCCGTTCTTACAATAATCTTTCAAGATAATGGATATAAAAGTTGGAATTAGAGTTGACTTAACAAGTTGTTTTTTATATAACTTATGAGTCTGATTTTCTAACCCAACTTTTTTATATTTTATAATGGAGATTGTATAATGAGTAAATCTAAAGATACAAAAAAAGATTCCAAAGATAAAAAAGCACCGCAGAAAACTTTAAAAGAAAAGAGACTAGCAAAAAAAGAGAAAAAAGCTGGGAATAAATAAAATGAGGGTAGGGTGGATTAGACGCGTTTTTTGCATCGTAATCCACCTAATTTACAGGAATCTCCGTTTAACTGTGTCGTTCTCATGAAAGCTTGTCATTCCTGCCAAAATAGGGATCTATTTTTGATATATTGATCTTAGTAAAATAATTTCTACTTATTAAGGCAGGTCTACTTGCATGTCACAATGAGTTTCTGCCGTGGGCGGAATAGCAAGTTTTTCGAGAATCACGCAGTTAAACGAATCATTTATCAGCGTTATTAGGTACCAATATGGCACAATATATTTACACCATGCAAGGCGTCAGCAAAGTTGTCCCCCCCAAGCGAGAAATATTAAAAAACATTTGGGTGTCTTTTTTTCACGGCGCAAAAATTGGCGTATTAGGATTAAATGGTTCTGGCAAATCCACTTTGTTAAGAATCATGGCAGGCATTGATAAAGAATTCATTGGGGAAGCGCGCCCACAGCCAGGTATTAAAATTGGTTATCTTCCTCAAGAACCTCAACTCGACCCTCATAAAAATGTTCGCGAAAATGTAGAGGCAGGGGTTGCAGACACAATTGCATTATTAACGCGTTTTAATGATATTAGCATGCGCTTTGCTGAGCCCATGAGCGATGCGGAAATGAATAAATTGCTTGAAGAGCAAAGTCAATTGCAAAGTGAAATTGACGCGGCAGGCGCTTGGGAGCTTGAACGTAAATTAGAAATCGCTGCGGATGCGCTGCGCTTACCGCCGTGGGATGCAGATGTGACAACATTATCAGGAGGCGAACGTCGACGTGTTGCGCTTTGTCGCTTGTTACTCTCTAAGCCGGATATGTTATTGCTTGATGAACCCACTAACCACTTAGATGCGGAAAGTATAGCTTGGTTAGAGCATTTTTTACATGATTATTCGGGTACAGTGGTTGCTGTGACACATGATCGTTATTTTTTAGATAATGTTGCAGGCTGGATTTTAGAATTAGATCGTGGTCAAGGGATACCGTATGAAGGTAATTATTCTGCGTGGTTAGAACAAAAAGAAAAGCGTTTAGCACAAGAAGAACGTGAACAAACCTCACATCAAAAAGCTATGAAACAAGAGCTTGAATGGGTGCGCAGTAATCCTAAAGGCCGTCAAGCAAAAAGCAAGGCACGTTTGGCACGTTTCGATGAATTGAGTTCTAAAGAATTTCAAAAACGCAGCGAAACGCAAGAGCTGTATATTCCACCAGGACCTAGATTAGGTGATGTTGTCATTGAGGCAACTGACTTGAGTAAAGAATTTAATGAGCGCTTATTGTTTGATAATTTAAGTTTTACTGTGCCTCCTGGTGCTATTGTCGGTATTATTGGTCCGAATGGCGCGGGTAAATCAACTTTATTTAAAATGATTATTGGTCAAGAGCAATCTGATACAGGTACTGTGCGCTTGGGTGAGACGGTTAAATTAGCCTATGTTGACCAAAGTCGTGATTCATTAAATGATAAAAATACCGTTTGGCAAGAGTTATCAGGTGGCCAAGATATTATGACGATTGGTACTTACCAAATGCCCTCTCGTGCTTATGTGGGTCGATTTAATTTTAAAGGCTCTGATCAGCAAAAATTTATTAAAGATTTATCCGGTGGTGAGCGTAATCGTGTGCATTTAGCTAAATTATTGAGTCAAGGGGCGAATGTATTATTATTGGATGAACCCACCAATGATTTGGATGTTGAAACACTACGTGCATTGGAGGATGCTTTATTAAGTTTCCCTGGTTGTGCAATGGTTATTTCACACGATAGATGGTTTCTAGATCGTATCGCAACGCATATATTAGCGTTTGAAGGGGATAGTACGGCGGTATTCTTTAATGGAAATTACGCTGACTATGAAGAAGATAGATTGCGCCGCTTAGGGGAACAGGCTAAGCAGCCGCGTAGGATTCGATATAAAAAGCTAGAGCATTAAATTAATAGAAAAACGCGAATAAATGAGGATTGAAGCCATGCATATAATTAGGGCAGTATTTCTATTTATTGTTTTTACTGTTACTCCTTTTATTCCTCAGGTTTTTATCGCCCAGGCAGAAGCTGCTGCGCCACCTGCTTTTGCTAAATTTATTTCTATTTCTGATATCCATTTTGATCCTTTTATTGGGTGCGATGAGTTGCCTCATCCTTGTCCTATCATTAATGCGCTTTGTACAGCAGATACCCCAGCATGGGATAATATTTTTGAAAAATATCGTTCTGTCATGACAACACGTTATCATCAGGACAGTGATTATTTATTATTAAAATCTACGTTGGCTGAATTGAAAACCTTAAATAAGCAAGAAAAACCTGCGTTTGTACTTTTACTGGGGGATTATCTTGCCCATCACTTTCCTGAAAAATATAAAGAATATTCAGGCGATGAGTCACTTGCAGGTTATCATGCATTTGTGAAAAAGGTCATGCTTTATCTAAGCGACCAACTGAATCAAATATCGGACGTGAAGAATTTTTATCCTGTGATAGGGAATAATGATTCTTATGATAGTAATTATAATAGTGTGCCTCACAGTCAGTTTTTATTTGATACGGCCCATAGCTTCGAAAAATTAATAAAAAACAAACAACAGCAAAAACTCTTTTTTGATGGATTCTCTAGCAATGGCTATTATTCTTTTTTATTAAATCCACATAGCCGTCTTATTGTATTAAATAGCGTATTTTTTTCAGAAAGGAATTCTGACACGCGCGCGCAACCTGCTGCAGAATCTGAATTGCGTTGGTTAAAATCTGAATTAGAACAATCACAACAACAACACCAAAGGGTTTTTATCGCGCTCCATATTCCAATGGGGGTTGATGTATTTAAAAGTTTGAAAGAATGTTTTAGGTTCGTTCGTGCTATTTGCCACCCTTTACTTTGGCGAGAAGAATATAATCAACAATTTTTGGCGTTATTACAACAATATGCACCTGTTATTGCAGGCATCCTTCCAGGACATATTCATGCGGATGCATTTCAAATCTTATATACTTCAAAAATTGATTATTTTATTCCTGTGAGTTATAC
>JAJONP010000109.1 GCA_021323555.1 Gammaproteobacteria bacterium
AATTTGTTAAATTATTAAAACTTACCTTATTTAATTTTCTTATTGGTAATGAAGATATGCACTTAAAAAATTTTTCTCTTATTTCAAAAAATAATATAATTACATTATCGCCAGTTTATGACTTGCTTAATTCTACTATAGCAATTAATCAATCTATAGAAGAAATGGCGCTTCCAATAAAAGGAAGAAAAAATAATATCACAAGAAATAATTTTCTGGACTACTATGGGAAGCAAAGATTGAAATTAAATGAAAAGATAATTGATCAAATTGTTAAAAGCATTCAAGTTAAATTACCCCTCTGGCATGAGATGATAAAAAATAGTTTCTTATCAGAGAAGATGAAAAAATCCTATTTGGCTCTCTTGAAAAAAAGACAAAACCAATTGTGTCTTTAGTGTTCACGCTTTAATAGGCAAAGTCCGTATTTGGGCAATCTCGTGCGAAAATTTTATAAAAATGTGCTCACATACACGTGTATGCTGCGCTATTTTTATAAAATTTTCACCTGACCTTGGCTCAAATCCGAACTTTTTGCGTAAAGTCAAAAGCTCCACGAAGGCTTACTCTTTAGTAATGGTAAGTGGTAATTGTTTACTATTACTATTAATGCTCTCGCGTTGTCTTAAATTCAATGGTAGGCCATCGCTCCATGGTTAAATTAAGATTAACGCGTGTGGGAGCAAGATATGTCAAGTGATCACTGCCATCGAGCGCTAAATAGTCAAAGGCTTTCACACGAAATTCTTCTAATCGTTTACTGTCAGTGCAATAAACCCAACGTGCTGCAGAGACAGAAATAGGTTCATAAACGCAATCGACATTATATTCATGCTTCAAACGATAGGCCACTACATCAAACTGTAATAAACCGACTGCGCCTAAAATTAAATAATTACTATTCAATGGACGAAATAATTGAGTTGCGCCTTCTTCGCATAATTGTTTTAATCCTTTTTGCAATGCTTTTAATTTAAGTGGATCTTTCAAACGAACCAAACGAAATAATTCTGGCGAAAAATAAGGAATGCCCATAAATTTCAAAGATTCGCCTTCAGAAAACGTATCTCCAATTTGAATAGTGCCATGATTGTATAATCCAATAATATCGCCCGCCCATGCTTCTTGAATATGTTCGCGATCTGCTGCCATAAAAGTCAGCGCTTGTGGGATTTTAACTTCTCGATTTAAGCTCACCTGAAAAACTTTCATGCCTTGTTGATATCGCCCAGAACAGACACGTAAAAATGCAATGCGATCCCGATGCATTGGATCCATATTCGCTTGAATTTTAAAAACAAAACCTGAAAATTTTTCTTCTGTAGGCAATACAATACGCGATGAAGTCTCACGCGGCTGCGGCTGAGGTGCGTACTCCGCAAAGGCGTCCAATAATTCGCGCACGCCAAAATTATTTAATGCAGAACCAAAAAAGACAGGTGTCAATTGTCCTGCTAAAAATTTTGTGCGATCAAACGGATGGCTTGCCCCTTTGACTAATTCAATATGCGCGCGTACTTCTTGTGTCCTATCTCCCAATATCTCTTCAAGCGCTGGATTATCTAACCCCAAAATTTTCATACCTGCTTGCTGTACGGCATTTTTACCTGGTTGATATAAATAAATAGCATCTTCATATAAATGATAAACCCCTTTAAAATCCCGACCCATTCCAATAGGCCACGTAATAGGGGCACACTGAATTTTTAAGATAGCCTCAATTTCATCGAGTAACTCAATCCCATCACGACTGTCTCTGTCCATTTTATTAATAAATGTAATAATAGGCGTATGTCGTAATCGACAGACTTCAAGTAATTTAATAGTGCGCTCTTCCACGCCTTTAGCTGCATCAATCACCATCAAGGCAGAATCAACAGCAGTCAATGTACGGTAAGTATCTTCTGAAAAATCTGCATGGCCTGGTGTATCTAGCAAATTCATGATGTGCTGTTGATAGGGGAACTGCATCACAGACGTTGTGACTGAAATACCACGTTGTTTTTCTAATTCCATCCAATCTGATGTGGCATGACGTGACGCTTTACGGCCTTTGACTGTGCCAGCCAATTGAATAGCTCCACCAAATAATAACAGTTTTTCTGTCAGTGTCGTTTTACCCGCATCAGGATGAGAGATAATCGCAAATGTGCGGCGTTTGGCGAGTTGTTTAGTCAATTCCATCATATTTTTTATCAACCTAAAAAAAACGTATCCTATTCTAAGGATTACCTAAAATCTTAGCAAATACCCATGCATCTTCATGACCCTTTTCCGACAGATAATATTTTTTACGTTCACCGATTTTCTTAAAATCGAACTTTTGATAAAGCTGGATAGCAGAGGTATTCGTGCTGCGTACTTCAAGATAGACGATGCCAATATTTTGTTGCTGCGCTTCTGTGAGAGCATAATGTAATAATTTCTGCCCATAGCCTTGGTGTTGATAATCGCTTGCGACACACAGATTTAAAATATGGCATTCTCCTACTTGGAATGTCACCAGAATAAATCCGATTATCTTTCCCTCAATAGTCTCTATTCCCCAACCATGCCCTGCCATCTTAAAACATTGGTGAAATATTTCTTCAGGCCAGGGTGAAATCTGGGTGGTTGTTTCAATAGCAACTAATTGAGGGCTATCGTCTGACGTTAACTTTCGCAGCATATAACCCGTTGAATGATTAATGTTTTTTTGAAGTATACAAGCAAAGTTATCCAAGAGCGAATAACGCGATAGAAATATAAAAATAATACATAATTTAATTATATGTTGATATTTTAATCTTATTTAATATAATACCTGCTTTATTTTATATATAAAATAAACAATTTTTATTAATTTATACAAATAAAAACCTAATTGAAATCATAGCGAGGAGTAAATAATATGCCAAAAAGATCGATGAATGCTGAGCCAGCAGAGGAAAACACAGGAAAACGACGACTGGATAATGACCGGAGCATCCAGTTAAAACTCAAAGAAACGCAAGAAACATTAGAAGAAATTCGGAGTTATCTTGCCCAATTATGCTTGGCAGGAAGTATGGATGAAAAGAAATTCGCCTTAAATGGATTGGGAGAATGCCAAAATGAGCTGGATACTATCAAAAGCCTTCCATATGAGTTCTGGGATGCCCTATCCACCTCCAAAAGTACCTCACTCAGAATGCTTATTGCAGGGCTTGAACAGAGTATTCCGGAAGTACGTTATTCTTTAACGAACAATGTATCTCCTGAATATGATGAAGAAGAGAGTAAGATGAGTGATAGCGAAACAGAAGATGCAGCCGCAAAATCTGCTGAAGAAGTAGAAGAAGAATTGAGAGCAATAACAGCAGGTATGTCTGCTCTCCGCGGGCCGTTTAATAGCCCTGTCAAACGTCCAATATCTAAGAAGAGCATATTCGCTGCTAATAATGCTCAAGCTCAACAGCCAATGGAGTTAGCTAATACAGCAGCAAGTAGAGTACTTGAGCTGTAAAACTCTAAACACAAGGGTGGATTACGATGCAAAAAACGCGTCTAATCCACCCTGCATCTAATACATTTCTTAAGCTAAATAAAAATCCACTGTTTTCTGTAACCCTGCTTTAAAATTCACGACAGGTTGCCAATCTAAAGCATCACGCGCTCGTTGAATAGCCGGCACACGTAATTGCACATCTTGATAACCCGGGCCGTAATATTTCTCAGCATCGAGGGTGACTAATTGCGTTTTGCTTGCCATATCAGCATATTTTGGATAATTCTTCACAGAAGCCAGTAATAAATCAGCCAGCTCACGAATTGAAATATTTTCATGCGGGTTTCCAATATTAAAAATTTTCTGATGTGCAGCATTATTTTTATTCGCAAGTATTTTAAGTAATGCACTGATTCCATCATCAATATAAGTAAAACAACGCTGTTGTTTGCCCCCATCGACCAATATAATATTTTCCCCACGTAAAATATTTCCCAAAAACTGAGTCATCACACGAGAGCCACCCGGTTTAGGATTAAAAATATTATCTAATTTTGGCCCATACCAATTAAAAGGCCTAAACAAGGTATAAGCGAGATTATCTTGTTTACCGTAAGCGTAAAGCACTCTATCCAATAATTGCTTGGACGTTGAATAAATCCAACGCTCTTTGTGAATGGGCCCTGTCACTAAATTAGATGTTTCTTCATCAAACTCTGTATCAGGACACATCCCGTATACTTCAGAAGTGGATGGAAAGACTATACGCTTTTTGAAGCGTACGCATTGCCGGATGATTTCTAAATTCGCTTCAAAATCTAGCTCGAAGACACTTAAAGGATTTTGTACATAGGCAGCAGGTGTAGCAATGGCCACTAATGGCAATATCACATCCGATGTTTTGATATGAGATGTGACCCAGTCTTTTTGCTCAAGGATACTTCCTAAAGAAAAATGAAATTGTTTATGCGATAAACAAGCTTCTAATTTATCTTGCGCTAAATCCATTGCAAATACAGTCCAATCTGTTTGCGTTAAAATAGCCTCACTTAAATGACTACCGATAAAACCATTCGCACCTAAAATTAATATATTCATTATTATTATTTCTCTATTTAAAAATACTGTACATAACATCTAAAACCCGATCATGTTGCGCATCTGTCATGGAAGGAAACAATGGTAGACTTACGATACGATCACCTGCGTTTTCTGCAAAAGGAAAATCACCCCGATCAAAACCAAATTCTTGACGATAATAAGGATATAAATGCACTGCGCGGAAATGCAATCCAGTACCAATATTTTTTTCTTTCATTTTTTGCATAAATTCATCGCGCGTCATTCCAGCCGCTTGTTCATTCAATAAAGGCGTATACAAATGCCAGGCATGACGATGCGAAAACGCAGGTGTTTTGGGTAAAGTCCATTCTGGCCAATCGGCAAGCGCCTCTTGATAGCGCTCGGCAAGGACTGTACGACGTTCAATAAAACCTTCTAATGCTTGTAGTTGGTGTATACCTAAAGCCGCTTGAATATCCATCATATTATATTTGAAACCAGGCAATACAATTTCATAATCTTGATGACCTGATTTACCATAACGGTTCCACGAATCACGATCAATCCCATGAAACCGTAACAGTTTAATTTTTTGAGCAAGTTCAGCATCACGCGTGACGATACAACCCCCTTCACCTGTCGTCATATTTTTATTGGGATGAAAACTAAATACTTGCGTGTCACCAAAGCTGCCAATATAGTGGTCCTTATAAATAGACCCAATCGCATGGGCTGCATCTTCAATCACCCGAAGGTTATATTTTTCAGCTAATTGATATAAAACATCCATATCGACAGGAAGCCCTGCAAAATGCACAGGCATTACTACACGCGTTTTTTCTGTGATGGCGTCTGCAACTTGAGCTAGATCTATATTCAATGTATCAGGATCAATATCGACTAAAACAGGTTTACCACCTGCTAAAACGATCATGTTTAATGTCGCTGCGAATGTTAAAGGTGTTGTAATGACTTCATCACCCGGTTTTAAATCCAAAGCAAGCAGTGCTAAATGCAAACCCGCCGTTGCAGATGCCAAAGGCAATACATGAGGCGCAGATAAATATGCGCAGAGATTTTCTGTAAATTGAGCAACGCGTGGTCCTGTCGTAATCCACCCTGATTCAAGACACGAAACGACTTCATCAATGGCAGCGCGGCTAATAGAAGGTCGAGAAAACGGTAAAAATTCTTCACTCACAAATTGCCCCCGACAAAAAATACTTAATAATATCTATCATTAGAAAATATACCTCGATAGATTTTAATGAATTAAAAATTAGGAGGTGATCATACCGTAAACCCCTATTCCATGCTACTAATCACAATGATTTAACTATACAATACTCGCCTTTCGTCTAACTTAAAGAGGTTTCACGTATTATGAGCATACTTGTTGGTAGAAAAGCACCTGATTTTACTGCATCAGCAGTCCTTGCAAATGGAGAGATAACAGATAAATTTCAATTAACAGAAGTGATTAAAGACCAATATTGTTGGCTGTTTTTTTATCCATTAGATTTTACTTTTGTTTGCCCTTCCGAGTTAATTGCCCTTGATAATCGTATAAAAGAATTTGAAAACCGAGACACCCTTGTTGTGGGTATTTCTATTGATTCACAGTTCGCGCATGATGCATGGCGTAAGAAACCTGTTAATCAAGGGGGCATTGGCCCTGTGAACTACCCACTTGTTGCCGACTTGAATCATCATATTTGCCAAATGTATGGTATTGAGCATCCTACAGCGCACGTGGCTTTACGCGGTTCGTTTCTTATTGATCAAAACGGTATTGTTCAGTCACAAACCGTGAATAATTTACCTTTAGGTCGTAATATAGATGAAATGTTACGCTTAATTGATGCACTGCAATTTCACGAAAAATACGGAGAAGTTTGCCCTGCAGGTTGGAATAAAGGTGATATAGGTATCAAGCCCACTGAAAAAGGAATCGCTGATTTTCTTGCCATCCGAGCAGAAGGGCTCTAATACCTAAAAAAAATAAAAAATAAATTTTCTTTGCAATTTACTTTTTTTTTATTAGAATGCATCCGCAAAGTGGGTCGAATGAAATTATTTGCCAATATGGAAGTAACAGAAACTGCCCATTTTTTTATATTTGATTAAATTTTGAAATGAAAATGGTTAAAATACTTATTTTATTCGCATATGGTTTAAATTTTGCTTGCAATATTCTGTCGTTGTAGGTAATTTTATCAATGAGCGTGTTAGGAATGATTAGCTGCCCAGTTTTTGCAGCAACGCAATCCAATACTGCTAAGCACAAACATCATAAAGTACACCAGCAAAAAGCCACGGTTGTTCAAAGCTATAAAGGTGAAGAAGTACGCTATAAAGGCGAAGAAACCTTAGTAGCTAATGATTGGTACAATCGTATTGCTGTTGATGGTGGTATTAACTTTGACACCAAGTGGGGTAATCGCCGCATGGGTTACGAAGGTGAAAACAATCAAAGAATCTCTTTGAACGATATTCATCTTAACGTGACAGCGCTTGTGAATGACTGGGTTAAAGCATTTGCTAGCTTCAGCTATGACAATGCAAGCCAAGTACTGCCTAGCGTTGGTACCCTTGCTGCAAACCAGCTTGCTTCAGGAGTTCCTAGTAAACCAGGTAAATACGACAATATCAAAGACTCTATTGGTAGCGTTGTCATTGAACAAGCTTATGTCAAAATTGCCAATGCTAACCAAGCACCCGTTTATTTGACATTGGGTAAACAATTTGTTGACTTCGGTAAATACAATTTACATCCGTTAGCTCAGCCTCTTACTCAAGTAATGTCAGAAACATTGCGTAATGCTGCTACTATCGGCTTTACGACAGGCATGGTAAGTCCGCTAGATTTATTTGGATCGGCTTATGTATTTGATAGCCCATACAAACAACAATTAGCTGCAACCACTGATTTTGGTGGTACAGTGCCTGTAGTCGTACCTCCATTGACAGGTTCATCACAAGGTCATCCTAAGCCAATTTATGGCGCGAGATTAGGTATCGGTCAGACAAATGATTCGCTTTCCTGGGATCTTTCTGCTGACTACATCTCCAACATGATCGGTGTGAACGGCGTTGCTTATGCTGTAGGCATATTCAATGGGTCGAACCTCGGGGGAGAAGTTGGTAATAATGGCACAGCAACTGGCGGCACATACGAAAACAGAGTTGGCGGTTTTGCTCTTAACGGAGATATCAAAACAGGGCCATTTGATCTCGAACTTCGTTACGTGACAGCTTTACAAACATTCAACGTGTATGATTTATCGAAGAATGTTTACCCAACAGCAAGTCTTTCTACAAAACAAGGTGCTAAGCCTTGGGCTGCTGGTGTGAATGCTGGCTATGTGTTTAACGCTTGGGACAAGAACCAGAATGTTTACCTGGGTTACCAAGGTACACAAAATGCTGTTAACTTGTTCTTGCCACAATCCCGTTGGGTCGCAGGCTATGGTATTGATGTTCTGAAGAATACCAATGTGGGCGTAGAACTCGACCATGATATTGATTACTCCGTATCTAATGGCGGCACAGGAAATAGCAATAATCAAATCGGACTGCGCGTTGCAGTGAAATTTGGTTAATCTTTACTGTAAAACCAAAAAGCCCGCGTATGCGGGCTTTTTTTGTAATCGTTGGTATATAAATCAGCCAACGGCCATCCATGGGCAATCTGCAGCGAAAAAACGCCTCGAAATGCTCGCATACTACATGTATGCTGCGCTTTCTCGTTATTTTTTCGCTGCACTTTGCCTACTAGGACGTGAACATTTACGATTTGTCTATTGGGGCTGGGACAAATTACCAAACTTACATCACTTTTTTATTTATGCCATTGATTGACGATATAGCAAAACAATGCGGCTGTTTTTTCTGCATCATACATTGCTGAATGTGCCTGGTTAATATCAAAAGCAATACCTGCTGCACGTAACGCTCTTGCTAAAACTGTTTCTCCTAAAGAAACGGCTGCAAGTGTTGCGGTATCTAAACTTGTAAAAGAATGAAAAGGTGTAGAATGTAAATGGCAACGCTTCACAGCCGCTTGAACAAAAGCCAAATCAAACCATGCGTTATGGCCAACTAAAACAGCTCGTTGACAACCTGACTTAGTGAGTAATTGGTTAATTTTTAAAAAAATATTGTGCAATGCTTGCTGTTCTGGAATAGCAAAACGAAAAGGATGCGTTGGATCAATCCCTGTGAGTGCCAATGATTCAGGATCAAAATGTGCGCCCGCAAAAGGTTCTACATGATAGGCTTCTGTCTCTGCCGGATAAAGTAATCCTTCTTTATTCATTGCGAGAGAAACCATGGCAATTTCTAACAATGCATGGGTAAGAGGGTTTAATCCGGATGTTTCTACATCAATGACCACCGGCAAAAATCCACGAAAGCGGGTTGAAATGTCTAAAAACTTCAAATTTTTGGTTTTGATAGCAGGTCCGCTCCTTTATAATAAGTGCTTAGCAAGTGATGCTAATTTGTGGCTCATTATAACACGGTGATGCTAAGAAAAAATAAATGAGGAAATAATAATGCTATTTACAAACACTCGTCCGCCCAACGTTTTTCGTGATGCGATCACAAAGGCTTATCGTAGCGATGAAACAGATTGCATTACAGCACTGTTGCAACAAGCTACTTTTACACCTGAGGCTTTATTACGTATTACGAACACAGCTACACAATTAGCCAATGAGACACGTACACAGCGTAAAAAACAAGGCGGTCTTGATACTTTTCTCCATGAGTACAGCCTTTCCAGTGAAGAAGGTGTTGCATTGATGTGCCTGGCAGAAGCGCTGCTACGTATTCCTGATACAGCGACAATTGATCGCTTGATTAGTGATAAAATTTCAACGGCTGATTGGCATATGCATTCTACGAATCGTTCATTGTTCGTGAATGCAGCGACTTGGTCATTAATACTAACTGGGAAAATTTTTAAACCAACGCTCAACACTGAAAAAAGTTTAATGGCTTCTCTTCAACGCTTGATCAGCCGCGCAGGCGGAACTTTTATTCGACCTATTATCTTGAAGGGGATGAAGATGATGGGCCAGCAATTTATTATTGGTAGGACTATTACAGAAGCATTGGCCAATGCAAAAAAAGGAGAGAGCCAAGGTTATCGTTATTCTTATGACATGCTTGGAGAAGCGGCACGTACTGCACAGGCAGCCGAAAAATATTTTAACGCATATCAAGAAGCCATTGCTGCGATTGAAAAGAATACTAAAACGTTTGATCCTGCTAAAGGCGCTAGTATATCTATTAAATTATCTGCTTTACATCCACGTTATGAATTTGCTCAGCGCGAGCGCGTAATGACTGAATTAATGCCCCGTGTTTTAACATTGGCGCAAGCAGCTAAAGCACAAAATATTGGCTTGACTATTGATGCTGAAGAAGCAGACAGGCTAGATCTTTCATTAGATATTATTGAAAGTGTGTTTTGTCATCCTTCTTTAGATAATTGGGAAGGGTTTGGATTAGCAGTACAGTCTTATCAAAAGCGTGCGCCTTTTGTGATTGATTGGTTAGCAGATGTCGCTCGACGTCAAAAGAAGCGATTCATGGTAAGGCTGATTAAAGGTGCTTATTGGGATACTGAAATTAAAACAAGCCAAGTATTAGGATTTGAAGGGTATCCTGTATTTACTCGCAAGCAATCAACCGATATTTCTTTTATTGCCTGCGCAAAAAAAATATTAGCTCTTTCAGATTGTTTTTATCCGCAATTTGGAACACATAACGCACATTCAGTTGCGACTATTTTAGAGATGGTAGGATCGCAAAAAATTGATTTTGAATTTCAATGTTTGTATGGCATGGGCGAGCCTTTATATAACCAACTTATTGCAAAAATACCTTGTCGTATTTATGCGCCTGTTGGCGGCCATAAAGATTTATTGGGTTATTTAGTCCGTCGTCTTTTAGAAAATGGCGCTAATACTTCATTTATTAATCGTGCAGCCGATGAAAAAATACCGATTGAAACCATCGTGGCGCACCCCATGCCCTTTGTTGAAAGACAAGCCTGTAAACCGCATCCACAGATTCCATTACCTAAAGATATTTACGGTCCAGAGCGATTGAATTCGGCGGGTTTAGATTTGACTAATCAACATACCCTGCAAGGTTTAAAAGAATCTATGACATTGATAGATGTTAAACGTTACAGAAACTTATCAGAAGATTCGTCAGAGGCTATTGAAAGAGCATTAGAAAAAGCCGCTGGTGCTAAAATCACTTGGGCCAATACGTCTGTCTCAACACGTGCAGCTTATTTAGAACGCGCTGCTGAATTATTTGAAGAAAATAGACCTGCCTTAATGACCTTGCTTTGTCGTGAGGGTGGAAAACAGGTTGTAGATTGCATTTCTGAAATACGTGAGGCTGTCGATTTCTGTCGCTACTATGCGAGCCGTGCTCGTCATGATTTAGAACCACGATTATTAAAAGGGCCGACAGGCGAATTGAATGAATTTTCATTGCATCCGCGTGGCGTTATTCTTTGCATTAGTCCATGGAATTTTCCTTTAGCCATTTTTATTGGACAAATAGTCGCAGCACTTGCTGCTGGAAATACTGTGATTGCGAAGCCCGCAGAACAAACACCGTTGATTGCGTATGAAGCTGTAAAATTACTGCATGCGGCAGGAATTCCTGAGGCAGCACTTCAACTGGTATTGGGGAGTGGCCGAAAAGTCGGTGGCTTATTAGTAGCGGATGCACGTGTTGCAGGGGTGATGTTTACAGGTTCAACA
>JAJONP010000110.1 GCA_021323555.1 Gammaproteobacteria bacterium
TTTTCTTTCTGAATAAAATTAAATAATCGCTCTGGATCTAATAAAATGGCTTGCGGACAGAATACTAAGGTGGCACCCGAAGACAAAGCCCGTATCCAATCGCCAGCAAACACATCAAAGGAAAAATTTGCCATTTGTAAATGAATATCGGTGTCGCAAAGCGCATATATTTCTTTCCATGAAGAATAAGTCACACTTAAATTGGCGTGCGTGATTTCAACACCTTTGGGGTTACCTGTGGTTCCCGAGGTATATATCACATAGGCTTTCTCTGAACCTACTATCATTAAATTATGATAATCAAAGTTAGAAATTTTTTCAGATAAGCCACCTAAAGTCACTTGCGTTACTGAAGAAAAACGTTCTAATTTAGGCGCTATGCAATCATCTACGCAAACAATGGATGCCTTTAATTCCACAAAAATAGCAGCAATGGCTCCCATAGGTAAATCACGATTAATAGGAACATAAATGCCTCCCGCTTTGAGTACGCCTAATAATGCAATCAATGAATTAATTGATTTATCAGCAAGGATAGGCACAAAATCACCACAGCTAACACCTTTGCTGAGTAAGTAGCGCGCAAACTGGTTTGATATTTGATTCAGTTCTCGATAAGTGATACGTTGAATGCCGTCAATGATAGCTACTGCATTTGGACGTTTATCCGCTTCTTCTTCAAAATACTGATGTATTCTTTCAAACATAACATTAATCCTAATTCAATCACACAACCCGCCCTCCCTTTATAAAAATTCCTAATTTTAATTTAGCTAACGAAACTCATCCATGTGAGATACAAGTAGTTACTTCAGAATTTCTTATATATAAAATATAATGCATAATATTCTATACAATAAATAAAACATATCTTTATTATAAATAACGCGTTGGATTCGTAAGGCAAATTATACACTGACAATGATAGCTGTCTGTAGGAAATAAGAGTAAAATTTTGTAAAAAGAATGGGCGGCATTTAACAACGTTTCTTATTTTTAAAATCCATAAGCAATATTACTTCTTTTTTATATTTTTTTATGAAGATCTAATAACTTATCCCTGTCTTTTCTTTCTTCAACTTCAGTTTTATTAGTTTCTTTCTATGTTATTTTCAATAGGCTTTTACCACGTTTCATACCAAAAATTGAAGTCGTATGTCGTATTTTTTATCGTAAAATTTTATAAGGGTTTTTCTTTTTTCTTTATTAACACCAGTAATAAATGGAAGGATTAAAATAAACAAAAATATAGGTATTGTCCCACATTTTTGAATACTGCCATGCTCTCTCAATAAATTTGGCTTTAGTGAAAGTATAAAAACGTGATAAAAAGCCTAGCAATAAAGTAGCGTTTTAAATTAATCTAGCTTTTCTATTATACTCTTTAGACTTTTTTAAATGCTTGCGGGCAATGCATTTTAGAGCATAAAAACGTATCATGTTATTCGAATAACTGTATAATCATGTTAATAATATCATCAATCAAAAGAGTCCGTATGTTTTCCTTTAAAACAGCAAAAGAATTAAAATCTACCGAGGAGATAATTCAAAAAAGCGAGCGCCTAAGCGACAGCGTAAGGGAATTATTGAAAAATTATTTTAGCCAATTAGACGGAGAAGAACCTAAAAATGTTTACGACATGGTTCTGTCAGAAATCGAAATGCCTTTACTCGAGTGTTTAATCAACCACACAAAAAATAACCATGTCAAAATTTCAAAATGGTTAGGCTTAAGTCGTGGCACAGTCCGACAAAAATTAAAAAAATCCGGATTGTTAGAATGAAATTTCAGAAAAATTAAATCTAATTCATTCTGATCCAGGTTTGTTCGTTGTTAGAAATTTTTCTATTAAATTTTTTCATGATGGTTTTTGTGTAGGAAGCCTTCTTGTTGCAATAACAAATAATTATCGCAATAAAATTTTTAATGTATTCTATGATTTTTTGAGTAGTCATTTTTTTTAAAATGGGAGATAATCTCGTTTTTAAAATGAATGGGTTTTGCGCTATGATAAATCGCTTAATAAATGCAGTGGCTTTGGTATGCCCTACCGAGAAAGTAACTTCTATATCCGCTCGCCACCCACAAAGTGTAATCACTGTATTGAAGCAATTACGGCTTAAATTGGATCAAACATTAAAAAAGCAGTACACACGAAAATCGCAGGCGAATTTGAACAATAAAAATGGCGAGGAAGCAGCCAAAAACAGTCGTTTTACCCGATAAGAACAATGTTATGTTCATTTTCTTTATTTATGAGGCTCGTCAGCAAAATCTGTGGGTGTGCGGTGGCTCATTAAGTCCGCCAAGCTGGTGGTACAACGCTATTTGAAGACACTCCATGGTTTTAAAACCGTATGCTTTTCTGATAGCGAGTTTTGCTTTGTTATTTAACCCCTCAACTGGAGCTGACGAAAGTTCACCACCAGCACGAAACCAATTCAAAATAAGCTCTTTATGTGATCGTAGCATCTTGGCAACTTTTTTCATTGGCGCTATTTTGGATCGCATGGTTCGCGTTGCCCAGTCCTCAAGGAATTTGTTTGCCCATACTGCTGATTTGTACGCCCAGAATTGTTGAAAATCTTCTTTCAATAAATAAGCTTTTACAGACGTCAAATTTACTTTCAGTAATTCACTTAATTTTCGAGTTTGGTTTTGGGTTAAATTAGCTACTTTTTTCAGCAATACCCAACGACCATTGGCGAGAACATTTTCTTTTTCTTGTGCAGCTAATTTTTTTATTTCCTGCCGTCTTACCTCATCAATTGCTTCATTAAATTTTTTCATGATGTGGAATCGATCCAGTATGTTGAGCGCATTCACAGCTTTTTTCTTGATAACTTTTAAATAGGCTGGCCACATGTCGCTGCATACAAATCGTAATAAGGCACAACGTTCTTTGCCAAATTCCCTAAAAAAGCGTAGCAACGTTTTTATCTTTCGGTCTTTGCTACACCACAACAAACGTTGGCGATGCTTATCTAGCTGGTATACGCATGTCAGGTAGCGGTGCCCCTTAAATACAGCTATTTCATCAATACCTATTTGTTCGACACCATCCCAATCACGATTGGCCAACCCGTAACTAACTACCCATTTAACTGCTCGGTAGACGCTTTCCCAACTTGTTCGAAATACTGTTGCTGTTTCTTTCCATGATAGACGTTTTGCCCACCGTGCCAAAAAATTTTGATAGCTCTTTGTCATGCGCTCTTTACCTTCCGCCCAAGGCACCCGTTCAACATGAATGCCATGTTGTTTGCAGCTCACGCGCCGAGGAGAGTAGCGAAAATAGGTTGAAATACCCCACAATGGCACATATTCGTAATCGCGCAATGGTTGAGTATCATAGGTGGGGCAGCGCATGCCACAATCACAGCATTCACCTTGGCTGTTCTTGCGAGCTTGCAATTCAACAATAAGCACGCTTCCGCTTGCTCGCTTTTCCCAGAATGTCTTTCCATAAACAAATGACTTGAATTTCTCTATTGTGTTCAGTATCGTTTTGACGAGCATTGCTTATTCCTTGTGTGCATTGAATACTTTTTGACGATTGCATTCTATACACTTCATGGATGCAGTGTTCAACTAAAATTTACAGCTGGGTTAAATTGGGTAAAAAACCATGTTTATAATCATATTAACTTATAAAAAATCCCTAGCAGATGTTGATAAACATCTCGATGAGCATAAAAAATTTTTAGATAATGGTTATATAGATAACTTTTTTGTGGCATCCGGGCCTAAAAATCCAAGAAATGGCGGTATTATCATTTCTCAATTAAAAAACCGTGATCAATTGGAGGATATTATAAAACAAGATCCGTTCAATATTCATAATGTAGCTGACTATCAGATCATTGAGTTCACCCCAACAAAATATCATACTAATTTCGCTTCATTTATTGAACTACACTAATTTAGTTGACCCACAGATTCTGCGTAAGAGGCATTTATGAAAGATAGCATTCAAAAAATCGAGCAATTCTTAAATTACTTCTTGGAGATTATCAGATTTAATTGAAATGTTGGTTGAAAGAAAAAACTTGAGGAAATATTTAGCAGCTATTATTAAATTGATTTTTCAAAAGATACCAGGCGAAGGAAAAAATATGAATATTGAAAATTTTATAAAAAATCTAAATGTAAAGAAAATAATGGTATGGAGTGGTAGCCTTTTTTTTGGACTCATTATTTTACGCGAATTGCTTGCTTTTATTGGGTTTCACCTACTATTTAGCATAGTAAGCCATCAGTGGGAGAATCAACAAAAAGAGATGAGGCAGTTCCATCAAGACGTAAGGAAAGAAATGAATCAAATTGAAAACAGAATGAATAATGAAATGGAGGCAGTACAACAAGGTATTAATGAAATGCAGAAAAAAATGACTGATTTCGGATCAGAATTTGCTGGTGCTGAAAAAGTTCAAGAGGAAATGGCGAATGCTTGGCCTGAATTCCCAGGAAGATCAAGAAAAGAACTGCGGTAGGAGGGAAAGCAAGCATGTGATTTTAAACGCTAGAAAATAGGATATTAATAAGTTTCTTCATCGGGGTGGGCAATAAAGTATGTAAATAGTTTTGTGTAAACGGCAGGGCAATCGCACTAGGCTAGTTAGTTGATTTTTATAGAAAAACGTGAAACAAGAAGTTCTCAGTAAATGAAGAGGACTTTCCTATGAAACTATCATCTGATTTTCTGAAACACTTTGAGCCGCTGAAAGACCCTCGCAAGAAAAACTATAACCATCGCCATCCCTTAATTTCTATTTTAGTTATCACTCTACTCGGAACCATTTGCGGTGCAGAGGGGTGGACGGAGATTGTCGATTTTGCGCGTGCAAAGCAAAAGTGGTTAAAAAAATTTTTACCACTTCCCAATGGTATTCCTTCGCACGATACATTTGGTCGCGTATTTTCGTTATTAAATCCAGACACATTTTTTACGTGTTTCTCTCACTGGATGAGTGCCTTGGAATTGCCTTGTACTCACGAAGTGATTGCACTCGATGGAAAAACATTACGGGGTTCTCATCATCGAAAGAAAGGAAAAAATCCTCTTCATCTTGTGAGCGCTTGGGCGACAAGCCGTCGGCTGTTGTTAAGCCAACTGAAAACAAATGATAAATCCAATGAAATTACAGCATTGCCCGAGCTATTAAAAATGATTGATATTAAAGGCAACATTGTGACGATTGATGCCATGGGATGTCAGAAAAACATTGCAAAAACAGTGCTACGAGGTGAAGGCGATTATGTGTTAGCAGTCAAAGACAATCAACCTCAACTACGTAAAGATATTGCTTCAGTCTTCACGAAAGGCATTGGTTGCAAATTTAAAAAAATGTTACATCATCGCGTACGCAAAAGTAACCATGGCCATGGCCGTGTAGAGACACGTGTCTACACATTAATTTCTGCAAGAGAACAAGAAGAATTTCGGAGCCGATGGCCAGGGCTACAAGGACTTGGTCGAGTGGATTCTATGCGCAATATCGATAATAAAATTGAAAGAGAAGTTCGCTATTACGTCACGAGTTTAAATTACGAAAAAGTCGATGATTTTGTGCGAGCTGCTCGAGGCCATTGGTCGATCGAAAATAATTTGCATTG
Source organism: Gammaproteobacteria bacterium (assembly GCA_021323555.1). The sequence continues at coordinate 5,618 of JAJONP010000110.1, forward strand.
GTCTTTGGATGTGAGTTTTAAAGAAGATTCTTCTCGCGTTAGAATAGGCCATGCGGCAGAAAATTTAGGAACTGTCCGAAGGATGGCACTTAATTTACTTCAAAAAGAAAAAACGCGGAAGACAGGTATTGCGGCGGCTCGTAAACGTGCAGGTTGGGACGAAGAGTTTCTTATGCGAGTTTTTACGACCAATCCTATTACTCAATAATTTTTTCTTTAAGCAATTTTTACAAAAGAAAAAAACATAAATTTCTATTTTCTAAAAGTTTTTAAATACCAGAATAAAATGATCTAAATGCAGGTACCGCCCTTTTTATGAGCTTATTTTACTTAAAAAAACTGCCCAAATAAGATTTTTTAAAAACTAGAAAAACGCAGGGAAATGTTAAAATTTAAGTGCGATTGCCCTGGTGTAAACGGCCAACTCGCTGATCAAATTCTCCCTTCAAATTCGATCATAAATCTGGCCAGTGTAGGCTTCCAATCACGAATCGGCATTGTCTATTTTTTCGAGATATTTTGCAAGGCCAAATAAATTCGTTTAAATGCAGCTTCATCAGAGGGAAAAACACGTTTGTTTTTCATCACTTTCCGTAAGGTCATATTCAACGATTCTATTGCATTCGTTGTATAAATGACTTTTCGGATCTCAAGCGGATAGTCAAAAAACGGCGTGATATTTTCCCAGTGATTTAACTAAATCTGATTGACAGTCGGATAGCGCGTATTCCATTTCTCAGCAAAGACTGTCAGTGCAGTTTCTGCTTCCTCCAGGGTAGCAGAACTATAAATCAGCTTTAAATCCGCCGCTAATTTTTTGCGGTCTCAAAATCGCTCGGTAATTAGTCCGACAGTTTCCCTTGGTAATAACACTGCCACATTTTTCTGCCCTTTTTAGAGGGTTCTGTATGCTACGGTTAGGCGGATCTTTTCAAGGGATGAGTGACAGATAACACCATTAAAACATCTTGCATATATAAATCAAATGACGACATAGTCAATATAAGAATCTGAATTTACGTTGTCAAGCCCCCCTTTTTAGTACAACGGATTAGTAGAGATTAACTGTTTCTCAATAAATTTTTTAGGAGATAAATTTCCTAATGATTCATGAGGTCTTT
>JAJONP010000111.1 GCA_021323555.1 Gammaproteobacteria bacterium
CACACCCGCCACTATTTCTTTTTTAGCAGCCGCAGCATCCTGCCAGCCATTTGTCTTCACCCATTTGCCTTTTTCCAAATCTTTATAATGCTGGAAAAAATGCTCCAAAGAAGCCAGAAATTCCATTCCCAAATCCTCTGGTTTTTGAATATGTTTATAACGCGTTGAAAGTTTATCAACAGGCACAGCCAAAATTTTAGTATCAACGCCCGATTCATCTTCCATTAATAACATACCCACTGGCCGACAACGAATGACTACCCCAGGCGTAACTGAGAAGGGCGCAACGACTAAGACATCGACAGGATCACCATCTTCAGATAGCGTATGCGGAATAAATCCATAATCACAAGGATAGTGCATACAAGTCGCTATAAAGCGATCCACCATCAGCATTCCACTTTTTTTATCCACTTCATATTTAATAGGATCACTGTGAGCCGAAATTTCAATAATCACATTCACATCATCAGGCACGTGATGACCTGTTGGCATAGAGTCTAAATTCATTCTATATTTCCTTTTTAACAGATAGGTTGTAAATCAGGTTTAAGCGCAACGCGCTCATCAAAAACAAAGCAATTACCACTGTAATGCGCTGCGCCAACACGAGAAAAATAATTTAAAATACCGCCTTCCAATTGATAGACTTCTGCGAACCCCTTATTTGCTAAATACAAACCTGCTTTTTCGCATCGCACACCACCCGTGCAAAACATCACAATCGGTTTATCAGTGGGTAATTGATCGACTACAGTCGGCAGTTCACTAAAATCATCTACATTGAGCCGTGTTGCGCCCACAAAAGTGCCAAACTCTATTTCATAATTATTACGCGTATCTAAAACAGTCAATACACGTTTTTCATCTAGCCATTGCTTAAACTGATCGGGTGAAATACTCGGTGTACGTTTTATTTCAGGGCGAATCTCAGGACAACGCAATGTAATAATTTCTTTTTTAATCTTTACCTTCAGGCGTTTAAAAGGCGATTTATTTGAATAACTTTCTCTAAAAGAAATATCAGAAAAAAGTTCGTGACCTGCTATCATTGCTTTAAAAGCAATAATATCTGGAACTTGACCCACCAGCGCCACATTAATCCCTTCAGGACTTAATATAATGGTGCCTTTTAAATGGAGCCGCTCACACACTTCTAGCCAATCTATACGTAATTGACTTAAGTCATGTAAAGCAATAAATTTATAACCCGCAATATTAAGCTTTTCCATCCACCAGCCATCAATCAGTTTTAAAGAGAGTCATCAGATTTAAAAAGAGCGCTCACTTTACTGGAAAAACTCAACACGATCAAGTAAGCTACAGTTTTTTTGAGAATCCACCGCTATGAATTGTTTATTTTGTCAAATTGCAAAGGGCGAGGTATCTGCCGAGATTATTTATCAAGACGACTCGGTGGTGGCATTTAATGATATTAAACCTCATGCGCCCCAGCATATACTGATTATCCCTAAAAAACACATTTCAACGCTCAATGATTTAGAGGCGGAAGATACACAATTAGTAGGCCACCTTATACAAACCGCCAAGCACTTGGCAAAAGAAAATAATATCGCTGAAGATGGCTACCGTCTCGTGATTAATTGTAATGCTGGCGCTGGCCAAACTGTATTTCATCTTCATTTGCATTTATTAGGCGGTAGACAACTTGCCTGGCCACCAGGATAAACCATGGAAACTTATTTTAAAGAAATCATAAAAGCTATCGGTGAGGATCCTCATCGCGATGGATTAGAAAATACCCCTAAACGCGCAGCAACAGCGCTAAAATTTTTAACGCACGGATATCAGCAATCGGTTGAAAGCGTTGTCAATGGCGCTTTATTTGAAACTGATAATGATGAAATGGTTATCGTAAAAGATATTGAACTTTATTCACTGTGCGAACATCATTTATTACCGTTTATTGGTAAATGTCATGTCGCCTATATCCCCCATGGTAGAGTGATTGGATTATCAAAAATTGCTCGTATCGTTGATCTATTCGCACGTCGCTTACAAGTCCAAGAACGTTTAACCAAAGAAATTGCAGAAACATTATTACAAATTACCCATGGCAGAGGTGTCGGTGTTATTATTGAAGCTAAACATTTATGTATGATGATGCGCGGGGTTCAAAAACAAAATTCAGTCATGACCACTTCTGTGATGTTAGGCAGTTTCCGCACTGATCGTGCTACTCGAGCCGAGTTTTTAAGCCTAGTACAAAAAAATTCTTAATCCTATATTTTACAGTTAAACTCCCATTATTAATCATTCTCTTGCTTTTTTAGTAGGGGACAATGAGATAAATATGACCACCTGCTTATATAAACGTGAGATTACTGCTTAATCTCTCGAAGATAATACCCTAAGTTTATTAGCGCTTATTTAGATGTCCGAATATAACCAATTGAATATTAAGGGATTTAGATGATTTTACTGGGTATTTAATAGTCTTTAACTTACTTTCCAGGCGTAGCTCTAGACTCATTTTTGATATGATACCTCTGTTCATGGATGAGTCAAGGACCGGCATAAGGATACATGCTTAGAGCGTTTAGGATAGTTTACTCAGGATGAGTAACCAAGGCAGGATGCCTATGGTAGGCAACAAGGTAAGGGTAATCGAGAGATTACCCTTATTTCTTTCTGTGTGCTGAGTTCTTAGAACTACACGGCCATTTTTGGGCAATCTTTTGCGAAAAATTTCTTCAAAATGCTCACATACTACGTGTATGCTGCGCTTTTTCAGCAATTTTTCGCAAAACCTTGCCTCAAAACTGGCCGTTTTTATTCAACTCAAGGAGAGTGCTTAATCTATTACTTTTTTCCCAACACCTTGCCTCATTTCTGACCGTTTCAGGTTTATTAAGCAGTGTGACAAAAAGTTCCTAATAACTGTCCCATCTGGACTACACTGCCTGCTTGCAGTTTCTCTGCCCATTGCATACTGTGTTTAGCAAATAACACAATGACGGTCGATCCCATTCTAAAATGCCCTAGCTCTGCGCCACGTTCTAATGAAATAGTAGATTCAGGATACATCTCGTTTTTTATTATTTTCGAAGCAATCATTTGCTCCCTAGCCCAAACCGTTCTAATGCTACTGACTAACATCGCGCCTACTAAAATAACTGCCATAGAGCCTGCGGTGGTATCAAAAAGGCAAACTAAGCGCTCATTTTTAGAAAATAATTGTGGGATAGATTGTGCTGTTAATGTATTTACTGAAAACAGTTTACCTGGAATGTAAATTGTCTCACGGAGTATACCTGTAAACGGAATATGGACGCGATGATAATCTTTAGGCGCGAGATAAAGCGTTGCAAATTGTCCGCCGATAAAAACCTTCGTCCAGGCTTCTGAACCTCCGAGCAATTCATTTAAATTAAAATAAAAACCTTTTGCTTGAAATAATTGGTCTTGTTGGATGGAACCGATTTGACTAATCGAACCATCAACAGGACAAGCTATTTGTTGAGCTCCTTGGACAATAGGTCTCAAGTCAGGTTTTAAATATCGCGTAAAAAAACTGTTAAAGGTAGGATATGCTTCAATATCTTCTAATTGAGCGCTTCTCAAATCTGCGCCATATCGCTCAATCAAAAAATTAATTTGCCAGTTTTTCCACCAACGCCAACGACATTCACAAAGAACACCTGCAAACCAGGATAACAAACGCTGAGGTACGAGATATTGCATCACTATTTTTAATCGGTTTCGCATAAGATAAAAGCACTATTTCCTAAAAGGGAGGTGATTATAGCTGGATAGAAGCAAAGTAGCACTCGATAAATAAGTGCTCGTTGCTTATAATCAACGTCTATCATCCACAAGGACATTTATGCTAGCTCATTTAATTATTTTATTTTTTGTTTTAGTGATATTGTATAGTCTTGGAAGCGCGCTATTTTATTTAGCACGGGGCCATCGCGGTGATTCGGCGCGGATAGTGAAAGCACTCAGTTGGCGTATTGGTTTATCTCTCGTATTATTTATTTTATTGTTTGTGGCTTATGGGCTAGGTTGGATTAACCCGCATGAACTGTAATGCCTATTTTAAGGGTTTAATGCACGCTTGATAGCCATCGTACGGCTATTGTCTTCGCTATTAGTCGGGATACTAAAAAGGGGGTCATTCAAAGCGTCTTTCAGTTTCTTTAGCTTCCAAATCGTTTTTCCAGTAATCTTAGATTGCCTAAATAAACCAAACCCACTTGCTGCGAAAGCCTCTGTATATATTTCTTTAAAGAGCTTTGGATTGTCTTTTATATCTTCACCATTACGAGCATATTGTTTCGCTAAACGTAATGCTTTTGCAGTTCTGCTATTGGGAGAAGCTTTGGCATGTTTTTGTATTTCTTCTATAAAGCGCTGAACAGTTAGCTGTTTTTTGTCTGTTAAAAAATTAGTTTTAAAACAGCCAGATTGTCCATCACGCAACGCTGAATAGATTTTTTCAAATGCCCCTGTGAATTCTGCGGTCACAGGGATATTTTCTGTAAGAGGCTCACCAAAAGAAGGTACTTGTGGTACTTCGTTACTAATGTTATCTGGAGCTTGAGCCTTTACTTGCTCTTGTGCAGCCTTCACCTTTCCTTGCTCATAAGCCTTTTTAAATAGAGGGTCAATCTGCTCTGGATGCTTTTCTATAAAAGATAATATAGGATCGTCATCCTCTTTTCTTTCTTGATCTTGATAGTTTGTGACAAGGGCAATTAATTTTAATTGCTGGTGATAATAATCGCCTAACACAAGATTAGGGCTCTTGTCCTCACCTCCCCATAACGACACTTCTAAACCTTCTATTAAGGGTTCAGAAAAATATGCCCCTTTAGCTCTGAAATTCCTTACAGGACATACCAGGTTAAAACCACGCCCTAAAGCTTCCCAGATATCAGAAATGGCTTTTTTAGCGCATTTTTCTTTATCATCAATAGGGTTTTCAATTTGCTCCTTTGTCATATTCTTTGGCATATAAGTTGTCGGTAAGCCTAAAGAATATATTGGGGGCCTGCTGCGATATAAGTTATGCGCGACTGCGCCAAGCCCGGAGCCGCGCTTTTCGGTAAAAATGTTGTTCTCTTTAGTATGATGGCTCGTATTGCTGGGAAAAAGAAAAACACTTTTGTGTGCGTCAAAGCCATTTGATTCGGCAAATTCTATATACGTTTCAGTATCATTTATTGCACCCATCAAATAATAAAGTTTTGGCATTTTCGCCTCCAGGCTATCCAGCTATAAGGCCGCTAGAATAGCTCATAAAAAAGACAAATTCAATTTCTTTATTTAAAATTGTCGTCTAATATGATTTATTTTATTGTTTGTATGGGCTAGGTTGAATTAACCCGCCTCAACTGTAATTGGGTATTTTAAGAGCTTAATGCACGGTTGATAGCCGCCGTACGGCTATTGCCCTCCCTATTAGCCGGGATACTAAAAGAGGGTTCATTTAAAGCGGCTTTCAGCTTCTCTATCTTCCAAATCGTTTTTTGAGTAATCTTAGATTGCCTAAATAAACCAAACCCACTTGCTGCGAAAGCCTCTGTATATATTTCTTTAAAGAGATTTGTATTGTCTTTTATATCTTCACCATTACGAGCATATTTTTTCGCTAAACGTAATGCTTTTGCGGTTCTGCTATTAGGAAACTCTTTGGCATGTTCTTTTATTTTTTTTATAAAATGCTCAGGCGTTAAGTGTTCTTTGCCTGCTATAAAATTAGTTTTAAAACAATCAAATCCTGATTGTCCATCACGCAAGGCGGCATAGATTTTTTTAAATCCTTCCGCGAATTCTTTTTCCTCAGGAATGTTCCAGGTAAGAGGTTCTTGATACCAACCCCAAGGAAGTTCTGCTAAGTCTTCAAAATTTGCTACTCGTTCAGCAGCTTTTTTACCCTGTGTGTAGGCATTGATAAAAAGCTCGTTAACCTTACCTCGATTTTCTTTTAAAAAAAATAATATAGGATCAAAAACCTTGTCTTTTTCATCTTTTTCATCATTTTGATTTTGTGGTTCATAAGTCGTTGCAGAATAAATTAGCCGTAATTGCTCATGATAATAATCGCCTAAAGCCAAATTAGGAGTTATTTCCATACTTCCCCATAAACGCGCTTCTTTATTATCTTCTGTTAAAGGTGCAGAAAAATATAGAGGATTTCCATCTTGCCTCTTCCTCACAGGACACACCACATTAAGACCAAACCCCAAAGCTGACCAAATATCATTAATGGCGTTTATAGCACATGAATTGTTCGGAATTTGACCTGGCTTTATATTGGGTGGCATACCTGTTGTCGGTAAGCCTAAGCTTGGAATCTCATGCGTGTATAATTGATCTGCGGCTGCTGCTAACCCTGCACCTGATTTTCTACTATAAAGTGCATGCTCTGGAGTGTGATGGCCAGTATTGCTGGCAAAAAGAAAAACGCTTTTACACTTGTCAAAACGCTTCTCCTCAGCAAAAGCTTCGTAGACACGAAAATTTACATACTTATCAAGGTAGTACAGCTTTGGCATTTTCGCCTCCAGGCTATCTAACTATAAGGCCGCTAGAATAGCTCATAAAAAAGACAAATTCAATTTCTTTATTTAAAATAATTCGAGTTTAAGTCGTTTTTTTAAATTCATTAGCTCGATCAAAGCTTTTAAAGCGATGCTTTTAGCTTACCTATATTCTTCCACCAAAGGTAAATCACCCACGGTCACAATTTTCATGGAATTTGTGCAACC
>JAJONP010000112.1 GCA_021323555.1 Gammaproteobacteria bacterium
CTCGTGCGAAAATTTTATAAAAATGTGCTCACATACACGTGTATGCTGCGCTATTTTTATAAAATTTTCGCACGACCTTGGCTCAAATCCGAACTTTTTTCGTAAAGTCAAAAGCCCCGTCAACACTTACAAGTTGACAGGATAAATAATCGTGCCAGCAATTATGGAGGAAAAGACGGTAATTTATAAGCGTGAGCGCATAAAGGGCAAGCCCTGCCCGGCGGCAGGAGCACTGGTTGAGCGAAATAGTGGTGTTCCTACGGGTATGTTTTCTAGACGTACACCTCCGTTCCTGTCTTCATGATTCCCACTATAAAAAAGCGTACAAGAGTCTTGTCCTAAACAAAAGCGTTTTGGAGAGGGAAGTGTGAGCTCCTCTATCACTCTTTTCTGTCCTTTAGTCAATATCCGAAGAGGAGGCGATACTGGATTCAGTAATTCTTGCCTAATAGCTGAAGCATCTGAAGAGGAGATGAACGCATCAGAAACGGAGATTGCTGGCTCTTTATCCTCAGCCAGTCTTAGGAGAGTGCTACTCTGAAGCGACAATGGATTTGATAAGCTTCCTCCAAAATGATTGGCAGAGCTTGCAGGCAGCTCGTCTTTCTGTTCATCTGATGAAGCATAATTGTCAGAGCTTGAAGGAGCAGAACTGAATGACTCAGCAACCCCAGGCCTATCTGCCAAGGCTTCTGGTGGTAAAGCTGGTAAAACAACGTTATTCCTATCATTTATTAACGCATTCAGAAAATCTTCAAAAGACGGATAAATGAGTGATGCTTCTCTTTGTAAGGGGTCTTTTATGGACCAATTTCTAACATGCCTTAGCCATTCACTATCATTAAAACCAGATGCTTTTTGCAAAATTTCCCTTTCTTCTTTTTCAAGAGAACCAAGTGTGTTAATCACATTTTTTATGTCTGCACTGGATAGTAATGTTTTCAATAACTTTGCCAATTCAGGGTAATTATTCACCGTGAGCGCAGTAGGAGGTGATTGTAGACATTCTTTTATTTTCTTAGCGGCAATGATAAGACACTTGATAGCAGCAAACACGAGTATGGATGTTACTATTACAGTATTTACCAATACGAGAGTAGCACCTATACCTGCACCTGCACCACAGGATGCGATTACGATAGCGGAGGAAAGAATAGCTGGAGCAACAATATAATAAGCGAGTACGCCTGCAACGACTAGCTGGGGTACATTTGACTTTAAAGAACCAAGCAACCACAATCCTGATTTTTTCCAGTTAGGTAGTCTCCAAAGCCTCCCACATAAGCCTCCATAAAAAAAACCACCCAGCATTACAAGAATAGAACCAATGAATTGAAGTAGTTCAGCAACTTTATATGTTACACTCTTATCCTTGTCAGTTGAAAATAACCAGCTAGCCACCATCATTAGAAAGGGATGATGCAATAGATAGCTGCTTAAAGGGAAAAAATAAATAATTGCCATGCCTATAAAAATGATGACAGCAATCCTAACAGCACGAGTTGCTTTCTCAGAGCTTTTTTTAATTTTATCCTGCATTTTTTTTAGCGATAGATACTTTAAGTCTGCGAGGTTATTTTTATCCCAACCTTCCTCTTCTATATTCTCCAGGATTTTGAGCGATTCTTTATCTGTATCAAGTTCTTTCTTTGTAAAATAGTAATCGTGAAATATATCAAAGCAGAATCCCAATATTTGGACGATGGAACAGCCTAAGCCTCCTCCCAAATATAGCCCAATTCCATTTGCCAAAAGCCATACTAACGCATTAGAGATACAATCTGTAAATTTATTATCATCTATGCTTTGATGAAAGCGACTATACTCGAATCTGGCTTTTGCTGCTTTTAGTTTAAAATACCATCTGCTAATCACAGGTTTATTTTGATAAGCTTGAGCCTCTTTTTGTGTTTCAGGTCGAAATGAATAATAGAAAATCTTTCCCAGGTAGACAATAATTTCAAGGCTGTAAGACAATTGAAGGAAACTAAAACTGTCAGGAAACATACTTCCTATCTTAGTACTGTCTTCCGTATTATGGATAGGAAAATCAGGGGAAAGACAAAGTTGACGATTGCTTCGAGCAATAATCCCCAAGCGCCAAGTAGTAAACCAGTTAAGATAAAGAAGAGCATTATCAAATAAGCTTTCTGGCGGCTCCATACAGAAATAGTGAGCTAAATAAAAATCTGCTTTTTGCTCGTCTACTTGAACACCATTTCCATCTCTATAAGCTAAAAACAATGCCAATGCCAGAGTTTGTTTTGCTTTTGTAAGAGTGGTTTCAGAAATTGGTTTCCCTGGATTTTCTAGAAGATCCTTATTTTCTATGCTTGTTAAAGTGGAAAATAAAGTCTGATATTGGTTTACTACTGAATAAGATTCATTTTTAACTTCTTGATTATACGTTTGTTTTGTTTCTTCGTTCTCTGCTATTATCGCGCTTGCGTGCGTCATACAATGCCATTATGAGTAACTTGGTAAATTGAATTATACATAAAAAGACCCCTCCTACAAGAGTCCATTTTTCTTTTTCTAATAATCTTGGCTAAAAGTGCTTCATCTTGCTATTATCTAACATCAATTTGGGTTTTTTTATTCCAAGATTATTGTTCTCAAGAGTTATATTGAATATGTTACGTGTCACAAAAATCAGTAAGCAATATCAATCACGTGATGTTGTCAAAAATGTCTCCTTGCATGTCAGTCAAGGTGAAATCGTAGGTTTGCTAGGGCCTAATGGGGCCGGTAAAACCACTTCTTTTTATATGATTGTCGGCTTGATTCGATGTACACAAGGTAAAATTTTTTTAGAGGGGCAAGATATTACATCATTGCCAATTCATAGCAGAGCCAAGCTAGGTATGAGCTATTTGCCACAAGAAGCTTCTATATTCCGTAAGCTTACCGTTGCTGATAATATTCTTGCCATTTTAGAATTGCGTTTAGATCTTACTAAAACACAACGCCAGGAACAGCTTGAGCACCTGTTGCAAGAGTTCAATCTTGATTATATCCGTGATACACTCGGCATCAGTTTATCGGGGGGGGAACGCCGCCGTGTGGAAATTGCTCGTGCGCTTGCCACGGCACCCAAATTTATTTTATTAGATGAACCATTTGCAGGGATTGACCCTATTTCAGTGATAGATGTTAAAAAAATTATTACGCATGTATGTCAACGTAATATAGGTGTTTTGATTACAGACCATAATGTGCGTGAAACTTTAGATATTTGTCAACGTGCCTATATAGTCAATCAAGGTGAAATTATTTGCGATGGTACACCCGATATTATTTTGGCAAATAAACAGGTACGCGCTGTTTATCTAGGCGAGGATTTTACAATGGAAACGAGAGAATAAAAAATATGTTCACCACAAAAATAAATACATGGGCAGCACGCCCTTTTTATCCATGGGTAGTGATTGCTCTCTGCGCGATTTTTGCATTTTATAAATATATATTGCAAGTATCCCCCAGTGTGATGACTCACGATTTAATGAACCAGTTTCATGTCAACGGGGCAGGGTTAGGGAACCTGGCTGCGACTTATTTTTATGCTTATCTGGTGGCACAGTTATTCGCAGGGCCTTTGCTTGATCGCTACAGCCCCCGTTATCTTTTGACTTTTGCTATTGGTATTTGTGGTATTGCAGCTATTGTATTTGCTAATACGCAAACACTCATCACAGCAGCCCTTGCGCGAAGTTTAATGGGTATTGGCACTGCATTTGCCATTGTAGGCTATATGAAAATGTCAGCGCTTTGGTTTAAGCCCCATCAAGTGGCTTTTGTGGATGGGTTTGCAGGAACTGCTGCCATGATCGGCGCGATGTGCGGCCAAATTCCATTGGCCATGCTAGTTTCATGCACGAATTGGCGTACTAGCTTAGTCTATTGCGGCGTATTAGGTTTAGCATTGGCTGTTATATTTTTAAGTGTAGTCAAAGATAAAGACATGGCTATATCAGTTAAACGCAGCGTGATTCAATTGTCAGATGTGGTAGCCGTCTTAAAAGATAAAAAAAATTGGCTACTGATGTTGTTCAGTGGCTTTGCATTTACACCCATAGCAGTATTAGGAGGGTTGTGGGGCAATCCTTTTTTTGAAGTTGCGCACCATTTAACACCCACACAAGCCGCTTCTTTTACATCGTGTATTTTTTTCGGGTTTGCAGTAGGCGGGCCATTGTTAGGTTATTTTGCAGATGACATGCGGCAACGTATTAATGTGACTTTAATAGGCACAGGGTTGGCATTCGTCACACTCCTCTTGATTATTTATGTTCCTGGGCTGCCTTTGTGGCTTTCGAGCGTGCTACTTTTTTTATTTGGCCTGGGACTAGGTTCTTATATGTCTTGTTTTGCATTGGCTAAAGAATTAAATTTAAGCGGGCTTGCAGGTACGATAGTTGCTTTAATCAATACGGGCGATGCATTATTAGGTTCTTTCACGGAACCCATGATTGGTAAGCTATTAGATTTATTTTGGCAGGGGAAAATAGTGAACGGAGTCCATTATTTTTCAACGCGAGATTTTCAGTTTGCGCTGTCACTATTGCCTATTTATTTGCTACTCGCTTTGGGATGTTTGTTGATTTTAAAGCGGATGAAGCTTTAAATGGTAGGGTGGATTAGACGCCGTTTTTTGGCGTCGTAATCCACCAAATAGAATGGCATTATCAAAAAGCTATAAGGTAGATTGTAAGCTCACCGGGCTTTGCCTATTAAAGCGTGAACAGTTACGGTAGATTTGGTTCGGTGGATTACAATACCAAAAAACAGCGTCTAATCCACCCCACATTATTTAGTGTCCCAGCGGGCGTGCCATCGCGAAATTGACGTGCCTTTCCCAAGAAGCCCCTAGCTTCCATGCATACGCTGAAGGATGGCCTGTTTCCGGATTTATTTTCAATTGCATCGTACCGATACCAATGCCTGATGTATGGGGTGAGCGTGTATCCTGGCTGTGACCTGTAGATGCGGAATCAGTCACCCGAACAATAAATGAATTTTCAGTGCGAACAGGTTTTTTCATCACCACCATCACATGCCCCTCAACACCCGTTCTCGAATTTTTCTGATTGCGAAACACTAAAATATCACCCGGCTGCAATTCCTTGACACTGTTTATTTTATTCCAATAATGCCGAGGCTTATACGTAAGTCCTGTAAAAAAATGATAATAGTGTTCGGAGGTAGGTTTATCTGACCCTGTTGAATTAACCAGACTAGAATACGCAGAAGGGCTTGCAGCTTGTAATAAATGATCCACATAATCCGAACAATCCAGAATATAAATACCATTCGATGTATCGAAATGAGTACCGCCTAGTTTATAAGCTGTATACCGCAAGGTGGAAATAGTATTATGCACAAACTCTACCATACGCGTACCGATTGAAGACATTAAGCCAGGGTGTGTAGCGATAGAAATAGGTTTAGAAACCACTGTTACAACCTTCGTCTTTTTTTGATACTTTACTATTTTCGATAGAGGAGGGTGAGTGTGTTGCAAATGATGATGCATCACGTGTTTTTTTTTAAGAGAGAAGTGAGAAGATGAGGGATGCCCTTCTGAATAACAGATGATACTCCAAAGACTTCCTAAAGAAAAAAGAAGTGCTAGAATTGCTTTTATTTTTTGAACCATGTTTTATGACAACTTATAGTAAAGAATAAAACATACTAGCCTTTATTCTCCTTCCAGTGCAAGTCTAGTGACATTTTTTGAACAAATAGAGGGCTTGCCTCATTCTTAAAAATATTTTCGTGGCGTTCCCTTAGTAATTAGGTAAAATGACGCGCTAAGCTATTTTTATAGCGTTATAGGGCTCAATCGCAGTAGAAACTTGTCCCTCTTAAGACAATTTTTCTCGCAGAAGAGATGTTTGTTCGATATAAAACATATTACTCGAAAAGAAAGATACCGCAATTGAAGCTCATTTACAACAATTATTTTTAAATAGTAATGGATAAATAATTATGCCAACTCAATTAACCGAAGAACTTTCAAAAAGATTGCGAGCTGCTAGAAAAGCAGCAGGCTTTAAATCTGCAAAAGAGTTTGCTAAAGAGTATGGCGTTCCTGTTTCAACATACTCCCAACATGAAACAGGAAAAAGAAGCATTAGTTCTGATTTAATTATGAATTATAGCGCTTATTTTAAAATTAACCCTTCTTGGTTATTGACAGGCGAGGGCGAACCTTTTTTAGTGGAAGGCCAGAAAGATAAAAAAGCCATTATTGCAAGAGAAGTTTTTTCAATTTCGCCCAACATTAATGAAAATAATATGAAATACCAACATATTGATCTTGCCTTACTTAAAAGAATTCTACTTGCCGCTGAAACCTTATTCGAAGATGAATCAGTGAAATTATCTTATTCTGGATTAATTCATCATTGTTTTGATATCTATGATACAGTCTCTACTTTAAATGCAGATACAGAAGAAAAAGATAAAATTATTAATTTAACGTTATCTTCAATAAAACGTGGGTCGCTAACAACGATATAGCAAAAGACTTGTTGCCATGCTATTTATTCCAAATAGCCGACCCCGCGTGACCCGTTCCATTTCCAACCTTCATTTTTATACTTTGAATGCGATGACGCTCTTATTCTTTTTTATCAAGCAGTAAATTTTTCAGAAACCAATGAGATAATTCTTCTATCGTGACATTATAAATCGGTAATATTTTTGCATCTCTTTTTAAA
>JAJONP010000113.1 GCA_021323555.1 Gammaproteobacteria bacterium
ACACGCCTCAAAAGCAATATGAAGAATAAACTGATGCCATTCATTGATAAGATTTTACTTCGAAAACGGGCGTTAATTGAAACTGTCAATGACCAGTTAAAGAATATCAGCCAAGCCGAACATACGCGACATCGCAGTGTATGGAATTTTATAGTCAATATTCTTAGCGCTCTTGCTGCTTATATCTTGCATCCAAAAAAGCCTTCTCTTCATCTTTCAATATAAAGAGAAAAAATTAATGCTTACCGCAACCGCTTAGACAATACTGACGTTGTTTTATTATTTCGTCTCTTTGTCTAAGATAATCTTTTTTCGGCCTTTTAATTTTTAATTCCTCTTGAGTCTTGCTGGTTATCGAGGGCGGAACCAATGTCACGGCTCCCCAGTCATTGACCCTCTTATAAAATCCCTTCGTATCGTAAGCGCCATCTGCTCTTACACTTTTAACTTTCTTCTTGATTTGACGGCTAAGAGCTTCTATGGCCTCACAATCATTTACATTACTTTCCGTCAATACCACGGATACAATTTGCTGTTCTTCTAATTCTAATCCCAAATGCACTTTCTTCCATTGATCTCTTTTTCGACATAAGCTTTCTTTTCCATATCTTCTTTGATGATAACCGCTGGTAGAATACACATTTAATCCTGTGCTATCAAAAGCTAACTCTATCCCTTCCTCTTTGTTTTTAGTCAATTCCTTAATTTTTAAATTCAATTTCTTTGCTTCTCGATTAGCATGCGCATAATCTCGAATGCAAACCTCCGTGCTGAATATTTTTGTTAATAGTTTTTTTGCAAAACCGACTGTGCTTCTCCAGGGCAAACGAAGGCTCACTTTTATCGTTAACAAAAACTCATACATGTCTTGACCATATTTAGGTTGTCTCCATCGTTTTTTTCTCCTTTATAATAGTAGAGTTTTGATAAAAAGTTTTTATTAAAATTTAAAATCATTTCTCCTCTTTTTACTAAGGCGAGGTTATACTATTTCCAGTTGCAAATCCGTTGGTTGTTATTTGGCATATTTTTACCTCTTGCAGGGTTAAAAACGCTAATCTTACAACCTGTTGAGATTTGCAACTACTTATTTACGCAACAATGCCGAACGATGATGAACACCATCCAATGAGACGTGAAGAAGCAGGGAGGCGTGGTGCGGAAGCGCGTTGGGGCAGAGAATAGGAAGAGAGCAGTGGCAGCCGTAGAGGAAACTCCCAGCGTAGTCGAAGCCGGTATGAGGAAGACGATGATGAAAGAGATGGCTTTAGAGGTCAACGACATTCTTCGCGTACAAATGATGAATATCATCTGATGAGCCGTGAAGAAGCAGGAAGGCGCGGTTGTTCTGAGGCAAGGCATGCTATAAGCGAGGAAGAAGAAAGTGGAATTGCCAGAAAAGCTGCCAGAACACGAAAGAAACATGATCCTGATGCTTTTCAGGAGATGGGGCGCAAAGGCAACCAAGCTCGGCACAAAAATCATTATTAAATAAAAAAAAATTTTTTAATGAAGCGTCTTAAAATAAAAGTAAATCTGACAGCCGTATTTTTTAGAAACGGCCATCAGAAAATTTAATCTGTTACTATCAACTATCTCAAGCCATACAGAATGTCACAACAGGTTTTTGAGGATTCAATCAACATACTAATAAAATAAATAACCGTTATTTTTTATTAATTGGAGAAAAATGGCTAAGATTTTTTTGAAATTACCACGATTTAAATCGAACTATCTAATCAATTCTGGATAATAATCTTATTGTTTTTAGAACGTATAAAAATATTTTTTTTTGATAATGTTCTTTATATTAATCCTTGATAAATTTTTTTTAGATGAAAATTTTTATCAAGATTTTCTGTAATAAAAACGTTGTTTTCCTATTTTAAAAGTGTATTATGATAAATAATATAAACTTTCCTATTTAATAAATTTAAATTTCATTTTTTTAAAAAATCTCATTTTATTCTAATAAAGAGGAGAAAATTTATGAGTAATCTTGTTAATTTGGAACAATTCTTACCTATTTTTTCAAAACATTCTGATAATCCCATTTTTTCTCTGCATCAAGAAATTGATAAGGTCTTTAATCAATTCTATAAAGAATTTCTGCCCGATAATTTTTCTAAAAAAAACACGCAAGACCTCTCCATTCGGCCCGTATTTGATATTGTGGAAGACGATAAAATATATAAGATTGAAATGGAAATGCCGGGATTAAGTGAAAAAGATATTAGTGTGTCTATCAAAGAAGGAGAGTTATATATTCACGCTAAGAAAGAAATTTCTCAGAAAGATGAAGGAAAAGAATATGTGAGGCGTGAAATTAGCTATGGCAATTATGAGAGCTACATTGATTTACCGACTTATGTCGATACCAATGAAGCGAAAGCTTCTTTTAAAAAAGGGATGTTATGGATCAGTTTTCCTAAAAAAAACGGAGCAGATCACTCCCTGAAGAAATTAACGATAGAAAAAGTGGAATAATCATCCATCACTGAATTTTCCTCTTGAGAAATTGAAGGAGAAAATAACCCTGTCATTCTATAAGTCCGATACTCAGATTGAAAAATATATAAAAGAGAGAAATGGGCATTTGCGCCTCGATTAGACGAAACAAAATCTACCTCGAAGTCTTTGGGAATACGGTCGTAGTTTTAAAGAGAGATGCGCTCTTGGTCAGAATGAAAGAAACCCTAAGAGCAGCTTGATCTATTGTACAGGGTAAGCCGGTTGTCAAATTCAGAAGTGCTCTTCACTCATGTCAGAAGTCGACTTCACTGTGAAAAAATTTGCAACCCGTCTTTATTTAAGGCTAACCAGGTCGTATGATATGTATTTTAATCAGGACTAACAGAGGAATTTAATGCTTCTAAAATGGAGTTAGCTGCATTGGTATCAAACCGCTGCCCTTCTTCAATATAACCCCGTACCGTCCCCTCGTGGCGCCAGCGGCCTTGTCGCATAATGGCACCAAAAGAAGCCCCTTTTTTCGTGGCCGCTGTGGCAAACCCATGGCGCAAACTGTGCCCGCTGTAATGTTTTGCATTAGGCAATTGACAGGCCATCGCGACATTTTTAATGATATCACTCACGTACTGCGGTGAAAGAGGGCGAGTGGTAATGCAGTTGCTTTTAGTAATATGGCGAAACACAGCGCCTGTCGTGTGGTTTGCTAACTCACGCCAACGGTGTAAAGTGGTCACAGGGCATAGCTGAGAGTTGCCGTAAGGAATAGCGCAAATTTGACCGTGGCCTTCCTGGTCTGTTTTAGATCGTGGGACACTAATTTCTACGCCTTCTACTACAAATGAAACCTGTTCCCATTGTATGGCAACCAATTCGCTACGACGAAACGCCCCAAAAAACCCAATTTGGAGCAACGCATTATTGCGCCAGGCTATTGTCCCATTGCGTGCCCTTAAATAGTGATCCATTAGCATGAGCTGTTCCACTGGCAGTGGAGGTGATTTTTTAGGTGGCTTGCCATGAACATGAAGGATGCCGGTTAATGTTTTTCGTACCAGGGGATGGGCCGTGGGGTCAGGGAACCCTTGGGAAGTGTGCCATTGACGAATTGCAACTAACCGCCGCTTTAAGGTACGTGGGTTAAGGGATTGAGCGTAGCTTTGTAAGTAGTGTAATAATAAGGTAGGCGTTGTAGGCAGTAGGCCACCGCCGTTTATAAAATGGCGGACGTCTGATTGATAGGCACGGCGTGTGTTAGGGCTGGTGGCAGCTTGCAGGTAGAGGTGTGTAGTAAGGGCCTGCATTTCAGTCGTGTTGCCTGGGTTGCTTAACGCACTGGGATTGCTTAATTCTTTGCTCATAATCAGTGACCCGAGTCAGGGCATTTTAGTACGATACGGTAACATGGATCCTACTCGCTTAAAACTGATAACACGAGTTATCAATGAATATTATCAGGTATATTATTATGCTATTTGAATCTTAATAGAGTAATATTGCGTACCATGTACTTAACTATGAAAAAACCAGTGAAGACACTATGGCACGCATTGGCATTACTTATCGCGATGTTGAAAAAGCAGCGCTACAACTCCAAGGACAAGGCAACCTTCCTACGATAGATCGAATTCGTCATGTCTTAGGCACCGGCAGTAAGACTACCATTACTGAATACCTGAAGCGCTGGAAAGTGCAACAAGCCGATGGTCAAGGCAAGCTACCTCATGAACTGTCTGCATTGGTTACTGGACTCTGGGAACGATTGCAAGCAAAAGCAGAACAACGCATTAGCGAAATGCAATCCTCTTATGACGAACAAATAAAATGCTTACAACAATCCTTGGCAGAAATGCAGCAAGGGTCCCATGTGTTGAAACAGCAATTGCACCAGGCAGAAGAAAATGGCAGACAAAAAGCCGAAGAAAAGCAGACTGTTGACCAGTTGCTACAAGAGTTACAGCAAACCCATATTCAACTGGAGTCACGCTACCAAACCTCGTTACAACAAATTGGAGATTTAAAGGCAGACAACGCCCGCTTACATCAAATGGCCACCCAAATCCAAGCTAACCTAGAACATTACCAACAAGCTATGCAGTTACTCAGGGCAGAGCAAAGTTTGGAAACTGAAAAGCGGGAAGCCAATTTTCAAGCTCACATCCAAGAGATGAAACAGGTATCAGTGATAGCCCAGCAAGAAGTCGCTGCACTACAAGAAAAAAACAAAAGTAATGAGCATGCCCTTCTACAATCTAAGAAAATCATTGACGCCCTTCAAGCACAAACAGATGAACTCACTCAACAATGCCAACAAACAAAGCAAGAAGTTGCTAAAATCACCGAACGTTGTGCCCTTGCAGAACAGTCGTCCAACGTACAACAAAAAGAAGCCCGTCATTATCAAGCACGTGCCAATGAGCTCGAAAAAAATATCTTCCTTTTAACAGAACAGCACCAGCAATCAACAGTGGCATTACAACAGGCAAAGGATAAAATTGAAGCTTTGCGACAGGAAAAATTATTTTTAACACAAGAAAAATTCGAGCTAATGGGTTCTCTCAAGCAGCTACAGCAATCCAGATCATTACAATCACTCACGCCATAACAATTTGTTGTATTGTTAAATGATGTGTCCCTGCGTGCTCTCTATCCCTGTAAAAATTGGGGTGGTATCCCTACGTCAATCAATAAATTTTCAACCTCTTGCACTACTTTTAAATCCGTTCTTCCAAAAAGGGCACTGCGACGTAAATCTTTAGCAGCAACCGGATCCCGTTTTGCCATTTCAATAAATTGATTGATCAAATCAGTCTCTTTTTTTAGTGGTGGCCCTGAGAACGTTTCTTTAGCGCCCGTGTTTTCTTGATGAGATGGTAAGTCTTTGGTATACGTTGGCTCTGGTAAAAACAAAAAACAGTGTCCACCAGGCGGACTGATTAATCGATTTTCTATTTTGGCCATTGCGGTAGCAGAAGCCATTAATGTTTGTTCTTGTATTTTAGCTGGTAATACCTCATACGGTTTCCAATTTGCCATCCCGCAACGGAAATTAAGCCCTAGCGATGTCCATATGCCCGCAATGTCTTTTACATGTGCTGGGCCCATGGATGATATAGGAAGATGTAATTCGTTAAGCAGTGTGCGCAATAGCCGAAGCCAAACACCACCATGAATGGTTCGGTGTGGTAGTGCAACTTGGCCGGTCGTTAATGCTGACCATGTTCTTTGGTCCATCACGTGGATTGCAGCAGGGGCAAAAATAGGTGCAGCATTTTCATTGATAAAGTAAATAGGATATCCCGGATAAGAGATATGGCATTGCTGCAATAGGCACTTATGTACTGGGCAACTGAGCATGAGTGGCAAATACCAAACTAAATAGAGGATACTCACTTGCTTGTCCTTAAGACAAAGAGGACACGCTTTTGAAATGGTGAATGGCAATGTGCCGACCCACGGTTTCCAAGGTGATTTTGGTTGAGGTTTTTTGCGTTTATGAGAAGGCAATAACAACGAGTAATGATTGACGTAGAACCCAAAATCTACTTCTTGCGCAGTCAAGTCGTCCAGTAAAAGTGGCACCCAAGATAACACCGTTAATGCACGAATAGTTTCTTCTGAAACACCTGTTCGCTTGGATAAGAGAGAAAGCAACCAATCGGGTGCATTCATATTGAGGTCACGTAGGTCCCCTTGAAACCCTAAATCATGCTGTAGCAACTCATCGAGCGTGAAGTCATAGCACTTTGCAATTCTCGTCAACCATGATAATAAAGATTCCTCGCTATGCGGCTGAGGGTGTAATGGCCAACGCAAGTGGTTCATGCTAATTCAAGCTCAAAAGCACGTCGCCTTTCTGTTGGCCCATCATAATCCGCCAAGCTGAGTGTACGTGGAGTAATTGACTCATCGCCTGACTCAATGGCCACAATCGCTGCACACGTCAATAATTGTGCGAGTTCACCAATCGTCCCTTCTGTTCTAGCCAGCAAATAACGCGCCATGTCTGCAGTAGCAATGAACGAGAGCTTACGTAAAGGTAATGAATCGACAAAACTAGCCAATAAGGACTCAAGATCACTGCCCTCTTGCCATAATGGCAGCGCTATGGGTTCAAAGCGATTTTCCAATTGGTCATCTGTGCGGATTGCCATATAAGCTTCTTTTGTCCCCAAGCCAACGAGAGGTATGCGTAATTCATTGCCTAAAAAACGTAGCAGGTTGAGAAACTCCCGCTGGTTCTTCCCGGAGCCAGCCATAATGTTATGCAACTCATCGATGACTAACATCCTTACTTTGACAGACCGCAATAACCCCAATACTTGCTGCTCCATTCCACCTAATTCCTGTCGATGCCGAACAGGAGCACCGATTGCTGCAAGCAGTGCAGAATAAAATCGCTTTATTGATGGGTCAGATGGCATTTGTACATTGACTATAGATATTTTCTCTACATCAGGTCCAGTTATAGCTGGATGGACACGCCGAAATTTCTCAATGATCATTGACTTACCATTGTTAGTAGGCCCTATAATCAGCAGGTTTGGCATTCGTTGCTTTGATGAGCAGTTTAACAACGTTTCCAATTTATTTAATACAGTAAGCGCTTTGGGATAGCCAATCCATCGGTCCACCCGGATCCGCTGAACACGCTCGACGCCTGGCAACATCGCTATTTTACGCGCCGAGGGTATTAAATGAGATAAATCAAAAGGACCGCCTTCCTTTTCATTCATCGTCACCACTCCTCAATCTCATCAAATGGTTTCGCAAGTTCAGAAGAATTATTGACGGGCAGCTCTATTGGAAGTACTAATTTTTTTGAGGCCATTGGCGATTTAGCTAATTGATTAAGACGTTGTTGATTACGCCTGGCCTTACGAGTGGTCGTTTGTGCTGACTTCGTAATTTTTCGCATTTCCAACACCATGCGAAATAACAGGGTTTCATCAACCTGTGTGTTGCCCTTTGCACGCAACTGTACCATTGCCTGTCGATGCTCCCACAGTGTTAATGCGGGGCGGGAAATTATGCGATAGGGGACCTCCACATATTGATTGCGATCAGGCTCCAGTATCCAAACACGGCTTAAATCAAGTGGATTTTGCCGAATAATAAATTTTTGTAGCTCATGTCGATTTGCGATCCAAGGTTTGAGTACATCAGCGTAATAAGCAATATGATCGATTAAAAAACCGCTGAGACTAATTCTACGGCGTAACACAGGTAAAAAATCAACGAGAAAAGCACTCGTATTTTTAACTAGGGGTATTTTTTCTAAGCGAGACAAGCCTTCTGTCCAACGTGCAAAAGGAGTTTGTTTCAGTCCTTGATGAAGGGTGCCATGATAATGGCTAATCGCTAGAATTAACCATTTTTCTAATTCATTCAGGGTCAATGTCGCTTTTCCTTCTGAATCATACTCTCTTTTTTGAGATGGATTTGAAAACGTTGTGCCTGGCAGTGCATGCACTTTCTGCATCAAGGTGCCAATGACACGTTCAACAATACCACCGTAATGAGTTTTTCCTGGCGGCCTATAATTTAATGAAATACCATGCTGCTCACATCCACGACGCAATGCTTCACTTTTAAATTCTGCGGCATTATCAAGATAAAGAAACAGGGGCTTCCCGCTCATGGGCCAATCAACTTCCACACCTAGCTGTTCCAGCCAAGGTCGTTTGTCACCCACTGCATTTGCAAGGCATAAGCCGACTGATACGGCTGAAGGTGCCTCCAGTGTCACCAACATGCCGATGATACAGCGACTAAATACATCAATCGCAACCGTGAGATAGGGCCGGCATTGTTGCGTGGATATTTATTCAAGCACGAATGCTTTTCCCTATAACGTTTAAAAATCATTCAATATTTTGGCATGCCCAAGGCAGTCATTTTATTCAAAACATTGATCTTTGCAATAATCTCATTTTTGCGACCGCTTTCTTTTTTTTGCTGTAAATGAAATCCAAAAATCCTTTTAAATCTAAACATAGTGGACTCAATCAGAGATCGTTTATGATAACCGGATTCTATTTTCCATTCCTTTAAACCCGTTTTAAAATCCTCTTCTTTTCTAATTCTTTCAATTATTTTATCTCTTTACTTCAAATAAGCTTTATAGGGTTTTTTGTTTTTCAATTCATGTTGCGCTTTACTTGTGGTGGCAGGAGGGATTAAAACGGTTGCTCCCCACGCGCAAACTAATTTATGAATGTCTTCGGTATCATACGCGCCATCCGCTATCGTTTTGTCAACCTTTCCTTTTATACCCTGACTCAGCTCAGTCACCGCTTCACAATCATTGACATTGCTTTTGGTATAGGCCATCGAAAGAATTTGTTGGGCATTTAAATCAACCGCAAGGTGTATTTTTTTCCATGGGTCTCTTTTGCGGAAGATATTTTCTTTTCCATACTTTCTTTGGTGATAGCCGCTCGTGCTATACACATTGACTCCTGTGCTATCAAATGCTATTTCAAGCCCACGCTTGATTTGTTTTTGAGTGTACGTTTTAATCTTTAAGTTTAATTTATTTGCTTCTCGACTCGCATGTGCGTAATGAGGTAGCTCTATGTTTTCCGAATGAATTTCTTTTAGTAATCCTTTGACAAAACCTAACGTGCCTCTCCAGGGCAGACGTAAAATGACTTTGACTGTCAATAAATACTCATACATCTTGCAACTAAATTTTCTTATGCCTCCTCGGTTTTGCTTCCCTTTATGGAATAACTTGGCTAAATACGCTGTATCATAGCTAAAAATTATTTCTCCCCTTTTGATGAGAGAATCATTATAATCTTTCCAGTTGCAAATTCTTTGGGTCTTAGACATCTAGCCTCCTACCTTGCACGGTTTTAGGCCTGATTCTATTATACTTTTAAGATTTGCAACTACTTATATTTCTCCCGTCCCTCTCTATCCACGCAACAATGCC
>JAJONP010000114.1 GCA_021323555.1 Gammaproteobacteria bacterium
AACCGTTTATCCGAATGTTTTTTTCATATTAAACTCCACTCCGTCTCGTAAAACAAAATACGTTGCTCGTGCAAGCTTATTTGCAATCGTTTTTAATGCAACCACTTGCAGGGGTACCACTGGAGCCTCCTGATGATTATCAGGCTCTACTCTTTCTGAAAAGCCATAAGTATTCTAATGATGTGATCAAAAATATCGTCAGAATTAATTTAAAATTTAGCTAATAAGGGAAAAGGTGAGGGTGGTCGCCCTAGGGCCCTTTAATCAAAAATAAATTACTTTAGTAAGGTAGGTTTGCCTCGCACTGGCTGCCGGAACGCCAAAAGTGTGTCTGGGTTATATCTATTAGGTTAAAACCAATTAAACAGCTGCGGTTAAACTAAAAAATATCCTCGGTGTTCTGCCTCTACCGATAAGCGATTCTGATGCGATGCTTCTTGTTAACACTTGGGTATACATTAAATTACCCGTTAGCAATTTAGAAAGGGCGAAACGCACCCCCGCACCTGTCGAAGCGGCGCTTTGCTTTTGTTTCGTATTAGCTACATTCTTGATATTCCATATAACACCCGTATCATAATAAGTATAAAATTGCATAGATTGCACCATCAATCTTTGCGGATAGGTATCCATACGCAACTCTATCGTACCCCCTGCTCCTCTATCACCTAATATTTCCGCAGGATCGTAACCACGCCCAACTTGGCTACCCCCAAAACCAAACTGCTCAGAAGATAATAAGGGATTAAATGCATATTGTCCCGATGCAAGCACGTATAATGAAAATCGATTTAAGAAAGGTTGCACACGTCCAATTTGTCCGTATATTTTGGTATATATACCATCTGCGCCAAAACGGGAAGTGATGATGGATGTGGGGTCGTTGCTCGCCCCCAGGATATTAAGACCTTTTTCAATGTGCAGTGCAGATAAAGTAGTGCCGTTAAAACGATCAGCAAAACTATAAGTTCCACCGATATTGATAGATCGCACGTGATCTCTATATAATAATATGGCTCGATTAAATAATGTAGTTGAGCTATCCATATAAGTGAAATTACTATCTAAAGTTAAATCTTCCGAGCGAGAACGAATCACGGGATATTGAAGCGTAGCATAATAAGTGTTTGCCTTACCTTGTGTTTGGAGAGGCTGCAAGGTTAACCCAGGGGCTGTCAGCGATTGGTTCCCATCAAAAGTTAATTGCAGACCATGACTGCCTAAAGGGGCTTGATAAGCAAGGTCAAAATAATGTAATTGCTTGCCATGCGTTGCCATTAGATAAGTGGCACGTGTGCTATCTCCTGATAGGAAAATAGAATTGACACTCGCCGTGGTAGTGACTTGCAAAGGGCCTATATAAAGTGTTCCATAGTTATCATAAGAAAGAGTTGCGTTTGCCATTTGCTCCTGCACAGCAAGATTCAAATCAGAAGCGCCTAATTGAGTTTTAGAGGGTTCTAATACTGCTTTCACCTGTACGCCAGGAATTTCATTTGCCAAACGCAAATATTTGTCCATTACCTTTATCTGTAAAGGATGAGCTTCAGAAATTTTTTCACCATACGCCAGTAAGAGCGCTTGAGCGCCCCGCGCATTACCTACTACTTTCACCTTGTCAATGTAACCTTCAACAACACGTATTCGTATGACACCATTTTTTACATGCTGAGGGGGAATAATAGCCCGTGATAAAATATAACCATTATTTCTATAAAAATTAGTGACGTTTTGCACTATATCTTGCAATTCAGCAATGCTGATCAGGGTATTAATTTTTTTTTTGTATAATGGAAATAATTGATTCTCTGAATAAGTGTGATTACCTTCAAAAATGATTTTTATTAATTTGAATCTAATTTTTTCTGCTTCTGTTCCAAGGCTATTGACTTTTTCCTGTGCCACCGTTGCTTTGGGTACGGGTTTCGGAAGAATGGAAGGCCCTCGCCCGGGTAAATAATTTTTGGGGACTAACGCAGGGTACACACTACCCGGTAAAGGGGGCGCGGCAAAAGCAATACGATTTAACAAAGTTAATGAAAGAAAAATAGCTATAATCGCTATAGAAAAAAGCTTAATGACAAAAGGACATATTTTCATTGAGTCAACAATCCTTCGCAAACCCCTCGCCATGATACTACATTTTTATAGAGGATAACTACCTGAAAAAACTCGTATTGCAGAGCCTGATAACACCACTGGCGAGTGTTCTCCAAGCCACTCGACTAATAAATCTCCATGAGTCAGTGTAACGGTGACTTTGTGTTCTAGCCCATGATAAAAAATACCTGCAACCACAGCAGCACATGCGTTGCTACCACATGCCAATGTTTCCCCTGCCCCTCGCTCAATAGTACGCAAACGTATATGGCGTGGATTCATTATCTCCATAAATCCGACATTAGCGCCCTTTGCAAAAACAGAATGCGCTGCAATTTTTGAGCTGATGTCTATGACCGAGGCTGCCTGAATAGAAGGTACACACAAAATAGCATGGGGATTCCCTATAGAAACCACAGCAAACGATAAAGCATCCATTGTATATACTATAGGCTCAATACGTGGAATACCCATTTTTACCTGATAGTAATGATCAGGATGAATAACTACTTCAACTAAACCCGATAATGTTTCAAGCGTTAATAATTTTTTTTGTGATAGTTTCTCCTCCTGAATAAAACGAGCCACACAACGCATCCCATTCCCACAGTGTTCTGCCTCGCTCCCATCCGCGTTAAAAATACGACAGGCAAAATCTGCTTTACTGGATTTTTCAATTAATAATAATTGGTCAAAACCAATACCTAAATGACGATCAGCTAATAATGGAATAGATATTTCTTTTAGCTCAACCACGTGATGAACCGCATCAATCACGATAAAATCATTCCCCAGGCTGTGCATTTTGCAAAATTGGAGGGATTTCATTTTTATTTATCCAACTGCTGAGTATGGCCAAGGTCATTAGCTGGCAGGTATAAATGCCCCGATTGCCCACAGTTAGTTAGCATCCCACAAAAAAAGAATATCACAATAAGAGCGATAATTTTTTCGTAGGATGTCATAACTTGTTTAATGATTTTTTTCATGGGGTTAGAATACCTGAAAACAGCATCTTGTTATACCTTGTTATTTTGTTCTATAAGTTTATTAAGCTTGTCATAAAGCTTTTTTTGTGCAACAATAAGACAAAATTAGATTGGATAGACCAAGCGAGGAGTTAATAGTATGGCACCACCCGGATTAGAAGATAGCTGGATCGATATGGGTATTAGCAGCGTAGAACCAGAACAACATTTTGAAAAGTCAAATAATCTAAATGATTGGGTAGACGTTGATGAGAAGCAGGATAATCTTCCCGAACCGCTTTCTTTTACACGTGAAGCACAATTCCAACGCGATATTGATATGATTACAGGCGCTATCGAGCGCCCTGGCGAAAATCCTTTCTCTGCTGCTATTTTAAAGAAAATTTTTACATTATTTCATTATGGAGACCTTCGTTATTTCAAAGATGGAGAGTGGCATCCCTGGGATTTACCTTTAGCCTCTGCTATCTCTCACGGAGCCAGAGTTACTATTCAGTTTCCAAACGATTTAAGTAAAGACATTATGGCATGGTTATTTGAAGGCGAGAATAAACTAGATAAATATGTTCGTAACGCTGCCACGCATGGCCTTAAAGCGAGAGAGAAATCTGAGATTCAATTTAATCCCCATCATTCTCTTAGAGAAATCAAACTTTCCATGCAGAAGGCTGCTTCTCAGGCTAGTGTAAAGTTTCTAGCTGATTTAGTAGAATGGATTCCATTGTTTGGGAAAAGCGCTTCAGACGCTATTAAACCGAGAAAAGTTCATTTTGGCATTAACCTTGCGTTAGGCGGCGCAGGTAATACGCACTTCACATCAAGAAATGTAATTGAGCCTCATGGACAACATGGACATCTTTATGTTTTTTATAGACCTGCCATGAAAGATTCTACCTATGGAGGTTTACTGGTGGGCATTGAACAATCAGCGCCTGGATGCCCAGATCAAAATGGCGGGAGCCATGGGGTAATGGCAACGCATCATGCACTCTCTGCCACGGCAGGGGAAGATTTTGGGAAAAATAATAGCCTGGTAGGTCATGGGCCTAACCGATACTACGATGGTATATTTCTTGATTTAACTGAAGAACAATTTCATCAAATAAAAAATCAAGAATTTAACCTAGCTATGCTTAGTACCGTTGGAAACAAGGCAGTAGCTCGCAAGGCACCCTACGCAGATGTACAGCCTGAAGCGCTTGTGACTCTTGTCTATAATGAAAAAAAGCTTACTCGATATAAAGAAAAACAAGCAGGAAAAAATAACGGTGTATTAGATGGTTTTTATAAGGATGAAGAGGGCAATGAATATTTTATAAAAGTGCCCTCAGATCAAACAGAACTTTTTACAGAATTGTTTACGGGTAAGATACTAGATCAATTTAAAAAATTCCTCCCCGCACAGTATCGTGAGTCGCTCATTTGCGCAGACCAAGTTGAGTTACCTGATGGAACCTATGGTTTAATCCAACCTAGAAAAAATATTAAAGAAGTATGGAAATATTTTGTAGAACAAGCAGCCAACCAGCCAAAAAGCTATGTTCAATTCGCCCTGAAAGGCATAAGTGATTTTATTTCGAATCCGTATGATCGCAATATACCGTATGAAATAATGTATGGCCAAACGCAACAATACCCTTTGCTAGCTGAGCTAGGTGATATCAATAGTCTAGCTATTTGCTTACTGTACTCATTAATGATGGGCGACTATAGCGTACACAGCGCTAATATTGTTTATTCAGCAGAAGAAAAAAAAGAAGTATTATTTTCTAAAATTGATTTTGGGGCTGCCTTGCGTTATATAGGCGATCGTAGAAATATAGACATCATGAATCCCGTTGAATATCATGGGTTATTTTGGTTTAAGTATTACACCAAAGGCTTCCATCTTTTATACAAGAATGTTCCTGGCTTATATAAAGCTGTATCTGTATATGCAAAGGAATTATTTGAAAAATGCAGTGAGGAAGAGCTATATAACATTGTACTTGCCGCAACAAAAGCCATTCCAACAAATTTATTAGAGCAATCTGAACAATACGCAACCGCAGCTTATATGGGAATAGATGAATTCAAAGCTGCTTGTTTGGGAAAGGACCGAGCAGACGAACAATTCTCTAGAAAATTAGCATCTATTCTATTTACACGTGTTCAAAAGCTAGCAGCATTATCTGAGATAGAAATACAGCCAAGCCCTCCTGATGCAGCCGAAGCACCCAGACTTGGACCGAATAGAATGTTTGATTTTGCTTTTCAAAAACTTAAAAAAGCCTGGGTTGAAAAACCACAAGTACCCATAGAAGAAGAGGAAGAAGAGAAAGAAGATGAACAAAAAGAAGAGTTAGTAGACCTAGAAGAAAAACAGCCCATTGAAATTATTATCCCAGATGCGGCAGCAGATATTTATGCCGCGCGTTTTGTCTTAAATGAAAATCTTAATGACGGCTCGAATATTGTTCTAACTAGCCCTGCTTCTGATATTGAAACAATAGACGCGAGTGCTGTTGGAACAACCCCGTTACCTCAAATGTTAAAACAAATTCGAGAATTACAAAAAGATGGAAAGAATAACACTTATTTTGTTCCGCTTGCGGAATGCTGGCCTACGGTTCCATACGGGCCTCCTCGTCAACATTGGACTTTGTTAATGATTCGAGGAGATAGATGTTATTTTGTTGACCCTTGCCCTTTATGGAAATCTGCATCTCTGCCATATTCTAAAGGACCTTTCGAATGGGGTATGGTACGTATGTTACAAGCAAGCCGCTTTGATACACCAAGTACTAGTTATTTGGGTTGGCAGCAAGATTCTGTCAATTGTGGCCGTTATGTGAGCGCCATTATTGGAGAAGTAGCGAAACTCATTTATTCAGGCATCGCTTTCGCTAAGATACCAAGTAATTTAGAGCAATTGAGTCCTCATCCAACTGCTGAAACTTTAGTCCAGGAAGAAACTCATTGTACGATACCTGAAGAAATAGCAAGCAATAAAATAGTTTGTGATCTGCGGCGCCAGGAAGAAGTGTTTGAATATTTCGTAGCTGCAAAAAAAGCTGAAGAAGAAGAGAAAGCAAGAGCTAAGGCAGAAGCAGAAGAGAAAGCAAAAGTTGAGGCGGCAGAGAAAGCAAGACTTAAAGCTGAAGAAGAAGAGAAAGCAAGACTTAAAGCTGAAGAAGAAGCAAGAGCTCAAGCTGAGGCAGAAGAGAAAGCAAGACTTAAAGCTGAAGAAGAAGCAAGAGCTCAACCTGAGGCAGAAGAGAAAGCAAGACTTAAAGTTGAAGAAGAAGCAAGAGCTCAAGCTGAGGCAGAAGAAAAAGCAAGAGATAAAGCTGAAGAAGAGAAAGCAAGAGCTGCTGCTGTAGCTAAAAAAATTAAAAAAATCACTACCAAAGCAGGTACAGGCTTTGCAATAGGTATTCTATTGACGGGGATTGGACTCTTGGCAAAATTTTCTCTGCTAGTCGCTATTAGCGTTACTTCCACAGCAGGGATACCCGTTATTATTATCGGTGGTGTTTTGACGTTTGGCAGTACTGTCTATTACTGTGCGATGTCTAATCGTAAACAAAGTGCTTCTGTGCATCAAGATGATAAC
>JAJONP010000115.1 GCA_021323555.1 Gammaproteobacteria bacterium
TTGACTGGCTTAACAGTTGCAGAAAATTTCCGTGATGAAGGTCGTGACGTATTATTATTTATTGATAATATTTTCCGTTACACCTTGGCAGGTGTGGAAGTCTCTGCTCTCTTAGGCCGCATCCCTTCTGCTGTCGGTTATCAACCCACATTGGCAGAAGAAATGGGTATGTTACAAGAAAGAATCACTTCAACTAAAACAGGATCAATCACCTCGGTGCAAGCGGTTTATGTGCCAGCCGATGATTTAACAGATCCTTCTCCAGCAACAACGTTTGCGCATTTAGATGCAACAGTCGTGTTATCACGTCAAATTGCAGAAATTGGTATTTATCCAGCGATTGATCCTTTAGATTCAACCAGCCGTCAGTTAGACCCTTTAATTGTGGGCCAAGAACATTATGATGTGGCATTGGCAGTGCAAAGAACATTACAGCGCTATAAAGAATTAAAAGATATTATTGCTATTTTAGGCATGGATGAATTATCGGAAGAAGATCGCTTAGTTGTCACGCGTGCGCGTAAAGTACAACGCTTTTTATCACAACCCTTCTTCGTAGCAGAAGTATTTACAGGCGTTCCAGGCCGTTATGTGCCGATTAAAGAAACCATTCGAGCCTTCAAAGGCATTGTAGAAGGGAATTATGATCATTTACCTGAACAAGCCTTTTATATGGTCGGTACGATTGAAGAAGCCGTAGAAAAAGCAAATACGCTGAAAGAGAGTGTAAAATAATAAATTAGGTTTTATAAAATATGATGACCCCGACATTACGGTTAGACATTGTCAGTGCTGAAGAAGCCATTTTTTCTGGCGAAGCAGAAATGGTATTTGTGACTGGGCAAATGGGTGAACTTGGTATTGCCCCTGGGCATACGCCTTTACTCACATCACTCAAGCCAGGCAACATTCGCGCAATATTACCTGGTCAAGCAGAAGAAATTTTTTATATGAAAGGCGGTATGCTAGAAGTACAGCCCTTTATTGTGACCGTATTAGCAGATACTGTAGTGCGTGCGCATGATATTGATGAAGCATCTGCATTGGAAGCAAAAACACGCGCTGAGCAAATACTCTCTGAGAAAAAATCAGGGATTGATTTTGCGAAAGCAACCGCAGAATTATCAGAAGCAATCGCACAAATACGCGCAGTGCAGCGTCTGAAAAAAAGATTAAAGTAAATAACGTAATAGGTCAGGTGCCTCCCCTGAGTTGAATAAAAACGGCCAGTTTTGAGGCAAGGTTTTGCGAATTATTTAATAGAAAAAAAATCATGCTCTTCTGATGGGATTTCTTCATAACTGACAGAATCTACTTTGGCTAATGCAGGGCCTTTTTGTAGCCAAGCATAGAATTGCATAACTTTTGTTTTTTCTCCTGAAGCCAGCACTTCGACACGTCCATCAGGCAAATTACGTACCCATCCCGTAACACCGTATGCTATCGCTTGTTTTTGTGCAGAAGAGCGGAACCATACGCCCTGGACGCGTCCAGTCACAAAAACAATGTATGCTTAATTTATCTGGAATCATTTTTTATACTCTTATTTTATATTTTTAGTATATTATAAGAAAATTAAGAATATAGATCATTCTATGGAAAAAACAAAAAAAAATTTAGTATTTTTTAATTCACTTTATTGGCCACTTTATTGGCCAGCTTGGTGTGGGTTAGGCGTATTGTGGCTTATCACTCGACTGCCTTATCATTGGCAAATTAAAATTGGAAGCTTGCTAGGAAAAATTTTATATCTTTTTCCAACTAAATTAAAACATATAACAGCCATTAATTTAAAACTTTGTTTCCCAGAATTCACTGATTCACAACGTGATTTACTCGCTCGAAAGAATTTTTCTTCTTTAGGTATTGGATTAATCGAAGCTGCAATGGCATGGTGGCTGCCTGATAATAAAATTCATAGTTTATATAAAATATATGGCCTCGAATATGCTGAAAAAGCCTTTGCCAAAGGTCGCGGAATTATTTTAATTGGGTCGCATTTTACTTGTTTGGAGCTTGTCGGCCGCTTAATTCAAAAGCATTATTCATTTGCTGTGATGTATCGTCCGCATAAAAAAGCGTTAATTTCATTTATTCATGAGCGGTTTCGTAAAAAATATTATGTGCATTACATCTCACGTAATCGTATACGGGGATTATTGCAAGCGCTAAAAAACAATATGGCTATTTGGTATGCGTATGATATTGACCCAGGTGAAAAACATAGCGTGTTTGCGCCTTTTTTCGGGATATCAACGGCTTCATTAACGTCTGCGTCTCGTATTGTTCATCTTAGTCACGCTACAGTCATTCCTATCAGCTTTTGTCGACGTGAAGACAATACAGGTTATGATGTAATGCTATCGCCACCCTTGGAAAATTTTCCCTCTGATAATCCAGTAGCAGATGCAACGCGTTTAAATGCTATTTTAGAAGAAGCCATTCGTAATAACCCAGAGCAATATGTATGGCAATATAAGCGTTTTAAGACAAGACCGGCAGGGGAAAAGCGGTTTTATTAGTTAAAACGCCTATTGATATAATTTCTCTATTCGATTCAGTAATCACTTTCTCGCTTCTGTTTAGATTTTCAAAGCAGTATACTGAGTGCTTCATCAGGAAGGAGATCTGCCATGTTGCAAGTCGCTGTGATCGTAGGGAGTTTACGCAAAGATTCATTTAATCGAAAATTGGCTTATGCGTTGGACAAGCTTAAACATCCCAAGCTACAGTTTTCTTATAGTAAAATAGATACTATTCCACTCTATAATCAAGATCTCGATAATAATCTGCCTGTCTCAGTGGTTAAGCTTAAACAAGATGTTGCGGATGCAGATGCCGTTTTATTTGTGACGCCCGAATATAATCGTTCTATTCCTGGCGTATTAAAAAATGTTATTGATTGGGGAACAAGGCCATATGGTAAAAATGTGTGGGCGAGAAAACCGATAGCTATTGTGGGAACGAGCCCGGGTGCGATTGGAACTGCGGTTGCACAATCTCATTTGCGTAGCATCATGGTCTCACTGGATGCTATAGTGATTGGCCAACCTGAAATTTATTTGGTTTATAAAGAAGGAATGATTGACGAAAATTTTATTGTCATCGAAGAAAACACACGGAATTTTCTACAAAAATTCCTCGATCAATTTTCAACAAGAATTGAAAAACATAAGCTAAATCAGTAATGTTCATGCTTCTGTTTTTATTTTTAAAACGCTATACTCCTTTTTCAGTGGGATAAAATCGTGGATATTAAAAAATGAATAGTGTGCCAAAATCGCTGCTGTATTCAAAAACACATGAATGGGTGCGTGAAGATGATGATATGCTCACAGTGGGCATTACCGATCACGCTCAAACCATGTTAGGTGATTTAGTCTATGTCGAGTTACCAGAACCTGAAAGTCACTTAGAGCTGGGTCAAGAATGCGCCGTACTTGAGTCGGTTAAAGCAGCAGCAGATATTTATTCGCCTGTCTCAGGCGAAATCATTGAGATTAATGAAGCGCTCTTTGATACGCCGCAACTGATTAATGAAGATCCTTATGGAAAAGGTTGGCTATTTCGAGTGCGTCCTTTTGAAGGGGATGCGCTTCATCTATTAAATGCAGATCAATATATTAAACAAGTGGTATCAGAAGCGCATTAATAGGAGTTTGGGAGACGAGACAAAAATTATCGTATGTTCACGGGGCTTTTGAGTATGCAAAAAAAGTTCGGATTTGAGCCAAGGCCATGCGAAAATTTTATAAAAATAGCGCAGCATACAAATTATCAAAAATAAAAAGTTAACTTTCCAGCGATAGTATTGTTCGCAGGGCCTGGTAATGAATTAAAATTTCCTGCACTAGAAATTTGAGCATAATTGACATTATGTTGATATTGGACGCTCATAATGATATTTTTCCAAGGTGAAATATTATAAGTGACTGTATAGCGTTTCGCAGGTAGTCCTAATGCAGCCGACTGTTTAGTCGCTCCATAACCTGCTGCTAGCGAAGAAGGTTTATTGTTAAATGCAGTAAATTCATAAGCCGCTTCAAGGTTGAACGCAGCAGGCAGAGCACCATGAAAATTATAATTCAAAGCAGATGGGTTAAAAGGATGCAACGCCTGGGTATATTCTGTGATGAAATAAATATTTTTAATGCCTATACGAGCGTGATAATCCATGCCGGGCATCTGTGTTTTACGGAAGTTGGGTAAAACAGATTGTAATGCTTGTGCTTCTACCATATTTTGGATCCAGTCCATTCCTATATCAGCAGTGTAAGATGTTCCTGTCGAGGTATAGCCGATGGTTGAGCCATACATGAGTTTACTAGTATTAAAAGAAAAGATACTTAAATAAGGGCCTTTATCGCCTGGATGTTGATAGCCTATAAGCAGGCTATTTTCTTTTATTTTACCGAGTGATTGAGCAATAGAACCATTGATCATATAACTATAATATTGACCAAAAGGCACAAAGCGCTTGCCTAGCGTTAGATAAAGAGGCAAAGTGTTCAAGTCTCCTACTGTAATAAAAGCCCTGTCAAGATAGACATAAGGTCGTGATGCCAGCTGGTTAGCATTGACTGTTTGATTAGAAGTAAAATCGATAAAGCCAGTGATCCACCGTATATGACTCGAAAAATCCAACT
The DNA here is from genome assembly GCA_021323555.1 of Gammaproteobacteria bacterium. The sequence continues at coordinate 4,647 of JAJONP010000115.1, forward strand.
CAGCATTATTTTGATTAAATACCCAATCTCGTAGTTGATCATTGACTAGATTAGCTGCGGGTTGTAGTGAAAATATGCCACTTATCTCTAGCAATGGGGGTGGCGGTCCTATCTTACTTATATTTTCTAGTTTTTGCCATTGCAGTAAAATCTGGGCATCTTGATTATAAAAAGGAATTAAAACAAGAGCTCTGCTATCGATACCTAAATAAGGTGCTATGGAAATCCAACAGCCAGGCGTACCATAGAGACAGCTAGAATTAAGTTTTGCTTTGGTTTCAGCCTGGCTGGATGAGATAGGGGTTTCTTCGATTTGAGCATATGAATGTTTGTTTGTACTTAACCTACTTGCACCTGTGGCATTTTGGTTAGTAGAAGGCGCTGCGAATGATATGAAGCTATAGCTAGCCGCGATGATAAAATAAATGATGAATAAAATAATTTTCATGATTTTCTCCCTTCGGATATGAGTTAATCTTAGGGATGTTTTAAAAATTAATTTATGTCGGATCAATAAAATCATAACCCGTTAAAAATAATTTTTCAATGCATAAAAGATAAGCGTCTTAATCATTTATTTTCTATGATATTCTTTAATAAAAATCTTAATTAATAGGAAGGAAGATGCAGATAAAAAGAACCATTTTTTTTACCATGCTAATCACCATTATTCTTCTTATAAGTGCTCGCTGCGCTTTGCCTAGCATACTGCGGTATTTTGCAGAAAAAAAATTAAATGAAATACCAGGATATAAAACTCAAATTGAATCTGTGAGTGTGCATTTATACCGAGGAAGCTATCAAATTAATCAGGTGAGACTTTCCAAGATAACTGCCAATTTGCCAGTGCCCTTTTTCTCTGCTGACGTTGTGGATTTTCAAGTGCAGTGGAAAGCGCTTTTACAGGGTCGTTTAGTGGCACAAGTCAAGCTTGTGCATCCTGTTATCCATTTTGTCATAGATCCTGCAGGCAAAAATGAACAACTGACTATTGACGATCAATGGCGGACGATAGTTACTCAATTATTCCCTTTACCTTTTAATTATCTCACTATCTTAAATGGCGCAGCGTATTTTCAATCTTATAACAGCAAACCGCCTTTTGAGCTGCATATTCAGAAAATTCAGGCAACTTTAGATAATTTAAATAAAGTCAGTGGTGTTTCCAATAGTTTATTTGCTCACCTAAAAGCGGAAGGAATAGCCATGGAGACTGCTACTGTCACATTCAACATGCAATTTAATCCTTTTGCCCTTCAACCTACTTTCTTATTAAAAGCCTCAGTAGATAACATGAATATTCAGAAAGCGAATCATTTTTTGCAGCATTATACTAAAATAAAAGTGAGCAATGGTTTATTTAGTTTATATATTGAAGCTGCTGCGGCTAAAGGAAAAATTAAAGGATATGCCAAGCCTTTATTTAAAAAATTAGAAATCATCAACCCAGCTAAAAAAGCTTCTCCTGTTGAGTATCTTTATAAAGAAGCAGTTCAATTCATTGTAAAAGTTCTAGAAAATCCTAAACATAAAACTGTCGCTACGAAAGTCAAAATTATGGGAAATATTAACCATCCCAACACGCATTTATTTTCCATTATTGGTTATTTATTAAGGCATGCATTTATTCAAGCATTGCTACCCGGGATTGACCATTCAATACAAATGAAGGATGTCATGGTAGATATGTAAATTTTTCAGAAAAGTTAATTTCGGTTTTTTAATCCCGCGAACAGGGGTTAAATTGCTGACCTATTACAGCGCATTTTCGAGAACGTTCATTTAATTGGTAAGTGTTCACGCTTTAATAGGCAAAGTCCGTATTTGGCCAATCTCGTGCGAAAATTTTATAAAAATGGTAACAGGTCACCCCTATTAAAAATTTTTCTTGAAAAATTTTTAATAGGGTATATATTTTTCCCTATCCAACAGGATAGGCAGAAATAGTATGGATCAA
>JAJONP010000116.1 GCA_021323555.1 Gammaproteobacteria bacterium
TAACTCAGCTCGCAATGACGGTGCGGGGACGCATGCCTCTTCAAAAATATAAGACTGATTTTTTATTTAGCTAAAACCTCAAATCCCAGTACGATTGCCCTGCTTATCCACGCAACAATGTCGGGCATTACCCTCACCCTAGCCCTCTTAAAGTCATCCTTTTTCCTAGAGTATTTTTAGAATATTTTTCATGAAATGAGAAGTAAGCACATTGCTTAAGATCGTCCCCTCTCCCGGAGCGTTTTTTGCGAGGGGAGAGGGCTAGGGTGAGGGTGAGGACTTACAAAATACAACTGATAATTATCATTAGTCAAACAAATAAGTTAAACCCAACGATAATAAATCTAAATTACCTGTTTTGCTTTTCCCAGCAACTCGGTTCCATTGTATATTAGCCGCCATATTAGGCATAAATGAATAATCTCCCCCGAGACCAAAATAAAAATTTGTAGAATTATAACGGCCTGTATTCAGTGTTGTACCATTTGCCGCGAGTACTGTTTCATTCGTGACAGTTACATGAGATTTAGCGCGAGCTGCACCTAATTTAGCGAAAATTTCAGCGCCTGTGTCTTGTACAGGTACAATGGCTTTAGCAGCCAGGTCATAAGATTGAACTTGATCTTTCCCAACCTTGACGCTATTAAGTGTAATGTTACCATTCCCATACGATGTATAACCTATTTCTGCCGCGAAATAAGGTATAAATTTATAGCCGCCATTTACATTCCAACCAAGCCCTGTTGTATTGAGATGAGTGCCAGCGGCATAGGATACATCACTTATTTTTGAGCTACCTAGGTTCCCTTCTAGATACCAACCCATTGGCAAAGAGACTTCAGCCAATGTAAGGGTTGAGAAACTGACTGTTGTTGCACTCACTAGGATAAAAGCCATTTTTTTCATTGTACTCACAAATCGTATCCTTTTTTAAATTATTCAAATTTATAAATAAGGCCCACTTTAAACGCATCGGATTTTGGCGACATGGTTATTACAGTGTTATTAAACCAGGACGCATACCGACTTTTACTGTACCAACTATACACGTATTCAGTACGTAGACTTAAGTCTGGCATCACATCTGTTTGAATACCTGCACCCACCTGGCCGCCTGTTTTTGTTTCATCAAAAAAATTAAACCGTGATCTTACAACTCCTACACGGACATAGCCTACTGTATGGTCACTGAACATCGCGCCTGGCATGATGCTGATTCCATAGCTATAAGTCGTTCTTAAAACATTCCCTGGAGACTTAGATAGCAAAGCGCTAAAGGGAGTCGCTGTTATTTCCCCGCCCAGATAAAAACTCGCATTCATTGTCGCGCCAAATCCTGCAAAAAGATCAAGAGGCATACTACGAAAATTATTGCCTGAGGTTGATGTCATCGTGTTAACACCTAACGCCGCGCCTACATAAGGTGCTGCCCCTGCAAAAGCAATACTTGAACTCATTGCTAACACACCTGTTGCAATGATTATTTTTTTAAATTTGTTTTTAAACATAGCGCCACTCCTTATGTAGGATTCTTGTATTTTGGTTTAGAAGTAGGGATCATATAGTCTTATAAAATAAAATTCAATACTGAGTCTGATAACTTTCATGCATTTAAAAGATTTTCATTATGATTTACCTGATGAATTAATTGCGCGCTTTCCATTAGCACAACGCAGTGCAAGCCGATTACTGTGTTTAAATCGCAAAACAGGTATTATTACTCATCAAAAATTTATAGATTTAATCAATTTATTAGAAGCGGGAGATTTATTAGTTTGTAATAATAGTCGTGTCATTCCCGCACGTTTAATCGGACAAAAAGCCAGTGGTGGACGGGTCGAGATCCTCGTTGAGCGTATTTTAGATGAAAATCGTATCCTTGCGCAGGTAAAGGCAAGTAAAACGCCTAGGCCAGGGAGTTTTTTAGTGTTCCCACCCGAAGTTCGTTTTGAAGTCTTACAGCGTCATGAAGATTTATTTGAGCTGCGGTGCGAAGATAAAAGACCTGTATTGGAAGTGATTGAGACGATTGGCCAAATTCCCATACCGCCTTATTTTGCGCGCCTGCCTGATGCAAATGATAAGGAACGCTATCAAACTATTTATGCAGAATCCAAAGGTTCTGTCGCGGCACCCACAGCCGGTTTACATTTTGATGCGGATTTATTAGCACGTTTACGCCAAAAAAATATTGAAATAGATTTTGTGACGCTGCATGTAGGTGCAGGCACTTTCGCTTCAGTACGTGCGGAGGATATTACACACCATCGTATGCACGCAGAATATATTGAAGTATCTGTGGCACTTTGTGAAAAGATCAAAGCGACAAAAGCGCGTGGTAGACGCGTCATCGCAGTGGGTACTACGACTGCACGTAGCTTGGAAACAGCTTGTCGTTCAGGTCATCTACAAGCTTTTTCAGGTGATACGGATATTTTTATTTATCCAGGCTATTCATTTCAGTGCATTGATGCACTCATTACTAACTTTCATTTGCCTTGCTCCACATTATTGATGCTAGTTTGTGCGTATGGGGGGCATGAAGCAGTGTTAGAGGCCTATAAAATAGCGGTACAAGAACGCTATCGTTTTTTTAGTTATGGGGATGCGATGTTTATTAGCTAGATACAATTTGCGTCACTCTTTCAAAAAAGGTAAATTAGAGAACTTTATTAAATAAAGGGATAAAGCCATGAATTTCTTTAATAGTATAATCAACTTATTAGTAACTCCTGCCTATGCAGATGCTACGATAGCCCCTGCCCCTGCTAATGGAGGTGGTATTTCACTCTTGGTCATGACAGGGGTTTTTATTTTCTTTATGTATTTTGTGATTTGGCGCCCTCAAAGCAAGCGTGCGAAGGAACAACGTAACTTGATTAGCTCACTTGCAAAAGGAGATGAGGTCATCACAGTCGCGGGTATTGTTGGAAAAATCGCTAAGATCAGTGATCAATATATTGTACTGGCTGTCACAGACACGGTAGAAATTACCCTACAAAAAAATTCGATTGCCAATGTTTTACCTAAAGGCACACTGAAATCAATTAATTAGGACTCCTATGGTTTTAAATCGTTATCCTCTTTGGAAAAATTTCCTTGTTCTAGGCGTAATTATTATTGCATTCTTTTATGCTGCCCCGAATTTATATGGCGATGACCCTGCCGTACAAATCTCGGGAGCAAATGCCGCTATACCATTGGATGCCAAAGTCCAGACTACTGTTGAACAGGCATTACAAAGCACGCAATTGAAATTCAAAAAGACAGAATTGCAAAATCATCGTTTGTTAGTACGCTTTTCATCGACTGATATTCAACTCAGAGCACGAGATGTCATACAAGCAGCACTCGGTAATGATTATCTTGTCGCGCTTAATCTCGCGCCTAAAACACCTGCATGGCTCAAAGCAATAGGCGCAATGCCTATGAAATATGGGCTAGATTTACGTGGCGGTATTCATTTATTAATGCAAGTAGAGACAGACTCTGTCTTAAAGCAACAAATGGAAGGTGTTTCCAGTACAATATCTCAGCTATTGCGTACTGAACGCATACGGTATGCAGCTATCACACAGCAAAATGGAAATACGATAGCCATAAATTTCCGTACGATAGAAACCTTAAGTGATGCAGAGAGTCTATTACGTCAGCATTTTCCTGATTTTAGCTGGACAAAAAATAATTTAACCCTTCAAGGTATTTTTTCGCCTGCTTTATTACAACAAGCACAGCAAGATATTTTAGACAAAACAGCTGCGACTTTGCGTAACCGTGTCAATGAGTTAGGTGTCTCGGAAGCTATTGTGACGCAACAAGGTGCAACGCGTATCGCTGTCGACTTACCAGGCATTCTCGATACAGCAGAAGCTAAAAATATTTTAGGTAAAACAGCCACTTTAGAATTTCATTTAGTGGATACGGAAAACGATGCGCGGACTATCACAGGCCATACTGTACCTTCAGGCACTCAATTATATTTATTTAATGGACAGCCTGTCTTATTAAAAAATCAAATCATTTTGCATGGTTCATCCATTATCAGCGCACGTTCGGGGATGGGTGACGATGGACGCTCTTCTGTCGATGTACGGTTGGGTGGTAGCGAGGAAAGCTTTTTTATTCATGCCACCGCAGAAAATATTGGAAAGCCTATGGCAATCTTATATGTGGATATTAAACCCGAAATTCAAATTATCCATGGGCAGAAAATAATTCGTTATATTACTGAGCGTCGCTTGATTAGTGTGGCAACCATTCAATCTGCCTTAGGTAATTCTTTTCAAATTACGGGATTATCGAGTCAAGAAGAAGCACGAACACTTGCCTTACTCTTGCGCGCAGGCGCATTGCGCGCGCCTGTCGCTGTCATTGAAGAGCGAGAGATGGGGCCAAGCCTGGGCGAACAAAATATTCATAAAGGCGTGATGTCTGTTGCAGTCGGTTTCTTACTGATCGTTTTATTTATGGCATTGTATTATCGTGGGATGGGATTAATAGCGGATTTAGCCTTAGGCGTTAATCTTCTATTAATTGTCGCGATCTTATCACTCTTAGGTGCCACGCTGACGTTACCTGGTATTGCAGGTATCGTCCTCACTGTTGCAATGGCAGCAGATGCAAATGTGCTTATTTTTGAGCGTATTCGTGAGGAATTGCGGAATGGCGCAGGTATCCAGGCAAGTATTTACGCAGGCTATGAAAAAGCATTAGTTACAATTGTTGATGCAAATATCACAACGTTAATTGTGGCCATCGTCTTATTTAGTTTAGGTTCCAGTGTCGTTAAAAGTTTTGCAGTGACAGTGACTATTGGATTATTAACCTCCATGTTCACTGCTATCACAGGGACGCGCGCACTGGTAAATTTGATCTATGGTGGAAAACCTGTCAAACATATTTCAATAGGGTTATAAAATACTATGGAATTCTTTAAACATAATACACAAATTAATTTTATGGCACAGCGTAAAGGTGCTGCTATCTTATCTCTTATTTTATTTTTTTTATCATTGCTCTCACTGTTTATGAATCACTTACATTTAGGTTTAGATTTTACAGGGGGTACGCAAGCTCAACTCAGCTTTACTCAACCTGCGGATCTCAACCAAATTCGTGATCGTTTGCAAAACGCAGGCTTCACAGAAGCCATCGTCAATAGTTATGGGACTTCTAAAGATGTCTTAGTGAGTTTAGTCCCTAAAAAAATGGCTGAGAATAATAAAGCGGATACAGAAACGAATAAAAAAGATGAAATCGTGCGACAGATATCATCTGCATTACCCGATGCGAAAATACAGCAAGTCGATTATGTAGGTCCGCAAGTAGGTCAGGAATTAGCAACCAAAGGCGCACTGGCTGTTGTCATTGCCTTGCTCGGTACAATGATCTATATTGCATTGCGTTTTGAATGGCGCTTTGCCATCAGCTCAACAGTTGCATTAATTCATGATCCTGTTTTAATTCTCGGTATTTTTTCTTTTTTTCATTTGGAATTTAATTTAATTGCACTCGCGGCTTTATTAACAGTGATTGGTTATTCGCTGAATGACACTATCGTGATTTTTGACCGCATACGCGAAAATTTTCGTAAAATGCGTAAAGCAACTTCCATTGAAGTCATTAATCAATCCATCAATCAAACACTCTCACGCACGATTATGACGTCTGCGCTGGCACTCCTGGTCGTCCTGGCATTATTTTTTCTAGGCGGCAGCATGTTGCATGGGTTTGCTTTAGCCATGATTATTGGCATTGTTGTGGGTACATATTCCTCTATCTATGTGGCGGGTTCATTATCGTTATTCTTAAAAATCACACGCCAACATTTACTGCCTGTGACAAAAGAGATTTTGGATAGCCGGCCGTAAATTTTTCAGGAGGCAATGGTATGGGTTTAATTGTTGGATTAGATAATTTTGGCGAAGCTATTCGGCAAAAGTTAGGTTTTGTGGATAAGAGTTTATTCATTAAAGAAATTTTTGATAACAAAGAAGTAACGGCTTCCGTTATTATCCGCCCCCGCCGTTTTGGTAAAACATTTAATTTATCTATGCTGCATCATTTTTTGAGCCCAGAAGTCTATGGGCTTAAAACACAAGGCATTTTTGATGATTTAAAAATAGGCCAGGCAGGGGACAGTTATATGGAACATCAGGGAAAATACCCGGTGATTGCCATGACGTTTAAAAGCATCAAGCATGCCCGTTATGAAGATGCGTATGCGAGCTTAGCCAATGTGATCCGTTCTGTTTATTCAGAGCACCGTTATTTATTATCAGACAGCGTGTTAAGCGATGATGAAAAAAGAGTTTTTGAAGATATTTTATGGAAACGCGCCAGTACAAGCGATCTGACAGCTTCATTATTAAAGTTAAGCAATTATCTGTACCGTTATCACAAAGTGAAACCTTGGGTGTTAATTGATGAATATGACACGCCTATTCAAGCGGGCTATTTAAAAAATTATTATTCAGACACATGCGCAGTTTGTTTGGTGATACCTTAAAAGGCAATGTATATATGCACCGTGCTGTGATTACGGGTATTTTGCGGATTGCCAAAGAAAATTTATTTTCAGGGGTCAATAACTTAAAAGTCTTTTCTGTTTTAAACGCAGAATATTCAGAGCAGTTTGGTTTTACCCAATCAGAAGTAGATGAAGCACTCGAGAAAAACAATTTACAGCATTTATCGAGGGATATTAAAGCTTCGTATAACGGTTATCATATTGGAAATACTCAGATTTATAATCCCTGGTCGATTGCGAATTGCATTTTTGAAAAAGGCTTGCTTCAACCGTATTGGTTGAATACCAGTGACAATACATTAATAAAGCAAACGATAGCGCATGCGGATGGTCTTCTTAAAATAGAATGTGAAAAGATCCTAGAAGGCAAACCGGTTGAGGCGCTGGTGGATGAAAACATTACCTTCGCAGATTTAAATGGCAGTGGTGATAAATTATGGACTTTATTGTTATTCTCAGGGTATTTAACATCGACTCGAACTGAATTAGCGGGTTTTGAAAAAAGATGTCTCTTGCAGCCGCCAAATAAAGAAATTGCTTTACTCTATTCGCATGTGATTAACGCCTGGTTTAAAGAAAGTTTAGGTCAACAAAATTATCAGTATTTATTACAAAGTTTAATCGTAGGCGATGTGAAAATCTTTTTAAAGATTTTAAAAAAATTTTTAGTAGAGTCTATAAGTTATTTTGATGTGAAAGGTAACGCACCTGAAAAATTTTACCATGGGTTTGTAATGGGCTTAATCATCAGCTTATCAGACACCCACCATGTACAATCGAATAAAGAAAGCGGTTTCGGGCGATATGATGTATTGTTAATTCCTAAAGATTCTGAAAAATTAGGTATCATTTTAGAATTTAAAGTCGCCGACACAGCCAGTGAGCTACAAGTCGCAGCAGAGGAAGCGCTCGAGCAAATTAATCAACGTGGCTACGCGGCTGAACTCATGCAAAAAAATATTAAAAATATACTCAAAATGGGTCTGGCGTTCTATGGGAAAGAAGTGGCATTGGCATGGATTTAAAAAAACTAAGGGCTTGGTGACGGGCGCGAAGCTTTCGCTACCTCCAATTTTTCCTGGGCTGACTGTATTACAAAGTTAATCTTATGGCGCCGTTCTACACTTTGAGTAGTAGGAACAGGGACAGCAGGAGCAGCAGGAGCAGCAGGAGCAGCAGGAAGATTATTGGCAAGAAGGGGCGCCTTTACTAGATCATTTTTTCGACCGATTGTTCTATTCAGTTGATCTTGCATTTTTTCTACTCTCTGTATAAGAGAAATAACAGGGGAGGCAGCGGCAGGAGCAACGGCAACGGCAGGAGCAACAGCAGCGGCAACGGCAGCAGCAGCGGCAGAGCCAGGAGGAGGAGCGTGAGGTATTTGACCCATTGCATCTACAAACCCTTGCTTTAGGAGATTCTGGTTAAAATTCTTAGCGCCCTCCTTTAGAGTATCCAATTCGTTATCGATTCTAGC
>JAJONP010000117.1 GCA_021323555.1 Gammaproteobacteria bacterium
TCGATCCAAAGGACTACAAGGGTATATCAAGTGAAGAAATAGCGCAAAATATGATTGCTAGTATACATGCTGGCAGCATCTCTATCTTGCATGATGGGAGTGAAATAGATCACGAAAAAGCTACCCGCCCAAGGAATACACTTGAAGCTCTTATGTCAGTTATTCCAAAACTTCAAGAATCTTTATCTTTGGTCCGAGTGGATCAGATGACTCTTGAATCACAATATGGATTATAACACAAAAGCTATTTTATGAAAATTACCTCTTATTTGATATACGCACAACTATTTCTTAAATATTAGCATTAGCATTTTATTGAGTGCTTCACAGATATCAGAATTTGTTTTTCGGTTAAAAATGTAACCGTCCGGTAAATGGCGCTATTATTCGAGTTTGATTTGCATTATTTTTTGAATAACTATAAAGAGTTATACTAATGACATTTTTGGATAAGGGATTTGTAAGAAAGAATGGACGGGTGGGCAGACCGCAGCTACTTTCTATACCATACACGAAACTGCTAAATTAAATATAAATTATTTATGATCGGAGCAAGTTTTCGAGACATAGCAGGATTATAACTTTTCTAAAATCGCAAACCTGCTACAATGGAAACTAGTGCTACAAGAGTATAATAATCAACCTTTCCTGAGCGGTGACTTAAAAACCGCCTTAACTCAATTAAATGACTATAATTTTAACAATAAATATAGAGGCATAGAGCTATGATACGGCAAACGGTTAAAATTTCTGCGGTTATACCCACCTGTGACCGACCACATTATCTGTTAGAAGCGATTCAATCAGTGCGTAGACAAACCTTGAAGCCTGTAGAAATTATTGTTGTTAACAATGGTAAAGCTCCTTTACCTGAGGGTAGGGTTGGGAATGACGTAGTTATCCTGAACCTAGAACCATATGTAGGTGTCTCTGCGGCAAGAAATGCAGGAGCAAAAGTTGCCAAGGGGGATCTTCTAGCTTTCTTGGATGATGATGATAAGTGGTCTAGTAGCTTTTTAGAGCATCTTAATGCTACTTTAAATACTGAAAATGCCGATTATGTGGTTGGGGATGTTTACTCGTTTAAGCATGAAGCCAAGTTCCTCGAGCATTACCACAGTTACGCGCAAAATAGCTACGGTTGGGAGCTGAGTCTGGAGGGGAAAAACCCTGGATTTGGTGGTGGAAATTTTTTGATAAAGAAAGAAGCCTTTTTGCATGTGGGCGGTTTTGATGAAAGCATTACAATGAGTGAAGATCAGGTTTTAGCCGTAGAACTTGCATTACTCGGATACAAAATAATTGGAGAACCGAAAGCTCATTACTACATGCGTGACCATACTGAGCCAAGATTAAGAGATAAATACGTGCAATATTATTTACAATTTTATAAAAAATTAGCATACAGAATGACAATTCGACAGAAATTATTGTACCTTTTAAAAACCTATAAATTAGTTTTCAAAATTAAGGTAGTACGCATGAAAAAGAAGCTATGCGATTTCTACACAGTCTTCCGAAATTAAAAAAGTTTTTCCGTCAGTAATTACAAATGGCCGTCTGTACATGCGACCCACTTACCCTTTTTGATTTTATGACAGTCTATATGATGCATTCTTTTCGCATTCCAACCTATACCAGTAGGCTTTAGTATTTTAATATCTTCCTTGATATGCTCCTTGTAACAATCTTTCGAAAGTATCTCTACTTGAGCCACACCTACTGATTCACCATATATTCGACTACAATCCTGAAAAAACCTAAAAATCTTGTTATCTTCCTTTAATATTCTGCCGGCTGGTCGTGAAATACCTTTGCTGTTGCTGTATATAGGATTTGCAACATGGGGGAACCAAGGCCCTTTAAGTTTTTTAGCCCAAAAAAGTGATAAACTATCATATTGATATGGAGTAGGACAAGTGAATAACCACCAAAAACCCTTATGCTTTAAGAGTGTTGGATCAGCATGAGAGCCATTTATAAGCATTTTTTGTCGTTTCCAAATACGTGGAAAATTAATTGCCTTGTATAACACTACACCGTTCGCACCTAGCGTCTCTGGCGTCATATATATATCATTACCATCCATAAAGACAAAAGGATAAGAAAGATGAAAATCTTCCTTTAGCACGATCCCAATATACTCCCACTTGATCATATCTTTGCTTACAGCGGCACCTACTACTCCTTTGTTATCACCTTCATTCATGACTTCAAAGAATATATACCATCGCATATTTATAAATATCATAAATGGATCTGCTACTAAGCTAGCCTGCACATCTGTGACATGATCAATCGTTATAATTGGATTTCTAATACGCGAACTAGGCTTCATATTATATATTGAATTGCCTTCATATATACCTATAGACCACATACATTTTTTTCCTTTTTACAATATATGACTATAAACTGCTCCATTCCATCCTTGTCGTATAATGTATCCGAAGCTTCTATCGAAAAGCGTTCGCCAACCATTAAAAGCAATTTTTTCCAATCACTAAATTTTTCTAGCTTTTCCATGATCTGCACATCAACTTTTATTGCACATACGCCAGAAGGTTTAAGCATCAGGAGAAGATTATTTAAGTATGTTTCACACTGCAATTTAGAGAAATTATAATGACTCAGCACACCAAAACTAATTATAATATCAAATTCATTTGAATAACCTTCTATCAAACCAGTCATATCCAAATTTATATAACGGTCAACATTTAAAACTGTTCTTATATCCGGATGTGACGGTAGTTTAATATCTAGTAGTGATAAAGAGCAATAATCACTAAAAATTGATTTGATATACCGGCTATAATATTCTGCTCCAATCTCTAAAACTTTACTTCCCGGTGTAAAGTGAATAATTTTTGGTAAGACATAGAATTCATATATTCTGTCGCTACGAGTAGACCAGAAGTTTTTTATATCCTTGTCCCAATCTTGAGTTGCAAGGTCAAAAACTTTGTCTTTTAAACCCATAATATCATTGAAAGAAAGTTCGTTATGCATAATTACTTTTGCTCTCTATTTCTTTTTGGTATTGCTGTACGAAATTATTAGCCATAACTCTGTAATGAAACTTATTTAAGGCTATATTCCTGCACGTATCAGGTTTTATTACATTTATCGACTCAATAGCCTGATCGTAATCATCAATATTTTTGCAGACAAACCCTACATCTTTAGTTATAATTTCAGGGCATGCTCCTTTATTGCTACAAATTACTGGAGTTCCTGACATTAATGCCTCAACCATTGATAAACCAAAAGACTCTTCAAGTTCTGTTGGAAAGATTAAGCATTTTGCCTTTGCAAGTAATTTTGCCTTCTCTATTCCCCTAATATCTCCAAGATATTCCACATCTTTGAATTGAAGGCAAAGGTTTTTTACCTTTTTTATTTTCTCATGACTCCGCGCTCCCCCTAAAACAAAAAGTGGTATACCATGCCGTTGAGACAATAAAATCGCCGTATTAAGTCCCTTTTTTTCGTCCCATTCCATAGAGCCCATAAAGAGGAGATAATTCTCCTTCACATTGGAATATATATATTCATCTGGATCAACACCGTTAAAAACGTATCTTTCACTCCCTAAGCTGTTTGCGAGGGAACGAGATGGATAGATCCATCTTTGGTTAGGCCTTCCCCAATCCACAGTAGAAAATTTAGGATGGATATGGCATGAAATGACAAATGGTTTTTTCCAATCAACTGTTTTCCAATACTGAAGATGTTTAGAGTCCAGCATACGATGATTGATATCTACATCGAAAAAAGGCTTTTTAATTACATTTATATCAGGCATGCAGGATTGCAGTAACCCTTCTTGCAAAAAATAAAAAAGTTCATGACCCAACTCTTTTAGCCCTCGGGCTAAAAGGTCAAAGGTCGCATAAGCCGAACCAGAAGGATGAGGTGTTGGCTCAAGACCTGCACCGATTTTTCTCTGTGCTGGGTAGTTATGACTAGAAGATAAAAGTATTTTCAAATTATTCTCTCTTATAGTTCCATTCTTTCTCGTATATTCTTTGCAGTCGTATTTATGATTCGGGCGGCACTTAAGAGTTTCTCTAAGTTGAGTGTCAAGGTGATCCTACAATGGGTATCATACTGACTGAATACACACCCAGGTAAGAGAGCAACTCCATTTTGCAAAGCTTCTCTGACAAAATCGCTAGCACTACACTTACAGACACTAGATACATCGAAAAAAATGAACATTCCTCCATCACAGCTTACATCAGGAAAAACTCTGCTAAGCAAATCCAAGACTGCATCCCGCCTTTTTTTAAAAAGAGTGACTTTGCTGCTGTAATCATATCTTAAAGCTGCAGGTATTGAGTGATGCGTAATAGAAGGGGCGCTGACATATATTTTTCCTTGAATCTTTTCGATAAGAGATGCCATATGGACGGGTGCTATTGCATAACCAATCCGCCAGCCAGATGCACCATGGCTTTTTGAAAAACCTTTTAAAATAATTGCATTGTTTGTTAAACTGGCTAATGAGCATGGTACATTGTAAGCATATGGTCCATATATCTCATCAGAAATAATAGTAATCTTCTCTCGGTCGCATAATTCGATTATTTTTTTGAGTTCTGCGTGGCTAATAACGTGACCAGTTGGATTATTGGGCGAATTCAATATTAGCAAACGCGTCTTAGAAGTAATATATTTTTCAATTTTTTCGGCGGTAATCTCAAAATTAGGGTAAGTATTGACAAATACTGGATGGCAACCTGACAATTTAATCATATCTAGATATGGAGAGAAATAAGGGTCGGGCAATAATACATCTTCGCCATAATCGCAGCAGGCCAGCAAACTACAATATAAGGCGCCCGTTACGCCCGAAGTGATTACTACATCAAAATCTTCTTTGTAGGCACCTAGTGCTGGATATTGCGCAGTAATATTTTTGCCTAAAATATCACGTATATATGCCTTCCCTCCTGTAGGAATATAACCATTTTGGTCGGATTCAATAGCTTCTATAACAGCCTTCTTCATAGATGGGGGCACCTTGAAATCAGGTTGCCCTACAGTGAGGTCATAGATAATCTTGACTCTACCTGCAGAATCGATAAAGTCACGAATACCTATACATGTTATAGCAGAGAAACGTTTTGATCTGTTCATTACTTTCCCCTTGAAGCAATTAAATTATAAGAGCGATCTAAGATTTTACGAATTTGCTAATTTTAATGTGAACATCCTTAAGTTGATTCTCTCTAATTTCACTTGGGGCGTGCATTAGCAGATCCTGAGCCCGGCTATTCATAGGAAAAGCAATCACTTCTCTGATACTTGGTTCATTCGCCAACAACATGACTATACGATCAATGCCAGGGGCAACGCCTGCGTGAGGTGGAGGGCCGTAATGAAACGCATTGAAAAGCGCAGAGAACCGATTCTCTACATCGTCACGTGTATATCCCGCCAATTCGAATGCCTTAACCATCATCTCAGGGTCATGATTACGCACGGCTCCTGAGGATAATTCATAGCCATTACATACAATGTCATATTGATATGCCAAGATGTCCAAAGGTTCTTTGTTCATTAGATCATCCATCCCGCCATGTGGCATCGAAAATGGATTATGCAGAAAGTCAATAGCATTCGTATCTTCGTTGAGCTCAAATAACGGAAAATCAATAACCCAACAGAATTTATAAATATTTTTTTCGATTAAATCTAGTTCACGTGCAATCTCGGTTCTAATTAAACCTGCCAGTTTTGTAACTATTTGCTTTTTATCTGCTATAAAAAACAGAGATGTCCCTGGCTTAATCTCAAATTGCTTAGACATATTATGTAACATATCTTCTGTCAAGAATTTGCTAATAGGCCCGGTCAACGCTTTATCGTCGTTCATTCGAGCCCACGCGAGTCCCTTGGCACCGTTTTTTGTAGCAAAATCTGTTATCTTTTCAAAAAAGCTGCGTGGTGATGTACAATTCGGCACAGGTATTACCCGAACAGTTTGACCTATAAACGCTTTAAAGTCAGATCCAGCGAACACCTCTGTCATATCATAGATCATAAGTGGGTTACGCAGATCCGGCTTATCTGATCCATATTTCAACATCGCTTCGTAATATGTGATCCTTGGAAAAGGCCGTTCTGTTACCTTCCAATCACTAAATTCGGTAAACAGTCCCGACAATACTTCCTCAACTACATTGAATACATCATCTTGCGTTGCAAAAGACATCTCCATATCAAGCTGGTAAAACTCACCTGGCGAACGGTCGGCACGGGCATCCTCATCACGAAAACACGGAGCAATCTGAAAATATTTATCAAATCCTGACATCATTAGAAGTTGTTTGAATTGTTGGGGGGCCTGTGGGAGCGCATAGAATTTTCCAGGATGAATGCGGCTTGGCACTAAAAAATCGCGCGCACCTTCAGGTGATGAACTAGTTAGAATAGGGGTTTGAAATTCTAGAAAACCC
>JAJONP010000118.1 GCA_021323555.1 Gammaproteobacteria bacterium
TATTTGTTGACATTTTAAGGCTTCTTTTGAGGAGGGATCCAATTTATAAAAATGAGGCCATGCCTGTGCATATTTCTTTTGACCTAATAAAATAGGCGCTAAATTTAGCCTAACCTTGCGATAATTTACCTCTATGCTAATACTTTTTCAAACGCCAGAATAGCTTCATCCCTATTTTCAAGCTGTTTTAGCATAAGCCCTTTATTAAACCAAGCTGCCGCTAAGGCAGGATCACATGCGATGGAAAGTTCGTATTGCTGTAGTGCTTCTATATAATTTTTCTCAGTAGCAAATTGGTTGCCTATTTCCTTATCTCTTAACGCATTGCTGAAAATGAGCATACTCCTTTTGTGATCTATTTTTTGACAGTTTACCTTAATTTCTTAAATTACAGAAAATTCAACCTCCCCATTTTCTATCTGGCAAAGTATATCTTAACTTGCCTAAAAAGTAAATAATTTTATAGAAGCGCCTAATGAGTAAGCAAAAAAGCCACTACGAAGAGTTCTCTTAATATGTTACACATTATATATGATTATGATAAAATGCGCGGATGAAAAGGAATGCCCAAATTTAGAAAATAAGGATAAGAAATGCTAGTCAAGATTACCCCACAAACAAATGATTTCGTAAAAAAAGGAATCGCGCTTTATGAAAAAGGAAAATATTATCAAGCAATTGGCTATTTTCAAAGAGCGGCAAATAAAGGTAATCCTAAAGGTGTGAGCCATTTAGCTAAGGCATATCATGAAGGAAAGGGCGTCGTAGCAGATCCAGCAGAAGTCAACCGACTGTTTGCTCTAGTCGAAATTGCAGCAAAGCAAGGAAATTCAGTCGCACAAATAGAGTTAAACTGGATGTCTAAAAATGGCTATGGATTTTCTTTAAATAACTCTACAAATGATGGCACAAAAGCATCCTCCAAAGCAGAGAAAAGCACAAAAGAAACTGTTACCGTTAAACCAGACAGCATCCAGATAATACCACAAGAAAAACAGCCTGAGGAGAAAATAGTTGAAAAGGAAAAAAATGGCAAAAGGAGCGCTGCGGCTAAATTAGAGCACATTAAAGCATTACGTAAAACTCAAAAAAGCATAAAAATAACAGCAAGACTCGCTGAAACCAGATTAAATGTCCTTACCCAAAAGGCCAATCAATACTTAAATAGAAAAGAAAAACTCTCCTATCGAGATAGGCATTCCCACTTAAAAAAAGAAACCCTGGCCATTAAGCTAGATGAACTTTGTTGTGTAGAACAAAATAAATATGGTTATAAATATATCAAGCATAGAAATTTGGTTTCGATAAAAAATTTAATACGGGTAAATTGGAATAACTTAAACTTAAGGTTAGTACTAAAGGTTTTGCAGCAAGTCTCTATTATTCAAGAAGGGAAAAGAAGTCAATGCGTAATAGAAACCATCACCACTTTACTTCTTAAACGATTGTCCAACTTAATTTCTTCGGCAAGATTGTCTAAAGATCTAAGCACCAGTAAATTAAGCATTATTTTTAACATGCTTCCTAATTTAAGCGTGTATCACGAGGATTTGAAAAATCTGCATGAAAATTTACTGAGCCATACTACTTTATGGATGCAAATACACGGGAATAATGAAATAGAATTAAATGTTAGCGCACTCAATACGATTGCGGCATTGTCTTTGCCAGTCGAAGAAGATTTACTTCAAAAGCTTATTCATCCATTTATTAAAGATTCTGATAACATTGAAAACTTAACGCCTAGACAACTTAGCAATCTATTTGAAGCCTTCGTTTATATTGAATTATCTCTTAAAATTAAAATAAAAATTTCCCTGCCAAGCATAGATGCGTATCTTTCAGAGAAAGCACATGATCATTATCCCACCATATCTTTTGCGCAGAAATATATCTATGAACAAATTAACTCCTTTCTTCTTCCCCAGTATCAAGAAGAACTCAGTCAGGAGCATTTAGTTGGGCCCTATAGGCTCGATTTAGCAATACCCTCCAAGAAGATTGCTTTCGAAACAGACGGCGTACACCATCATAAACTGAATAGACTGCGTTCAAAAGATCAGCTGCGCGATTGGGTATTGAAAAAATATTATAACTACACTGTTTTTAGATTTTCAAAAGTATCGTTAAATAATCAGTTCGATTTGATACAAGCCTTGCTTCCTATAGCAGAGTTACTAAAACCCGAGGTCTATACGGCTGAAAATAAGAAATTATTACCACAGAACAAAGCTGTATTAAAACAAGATTTAATACCCTGCCCACAAGATCCTGTAAACCCCTCTCCACAAATGCAACGATTTTATTTTTCTAATAAATCACCTTCAGCCAGAATGCAGAAAAAATTTATTGCCGGCCGCTCTGCTGTTTTTGTTGATCAAAACCGATTGTTTTGTTTGGTCAAGAGTTCAGATTCTGAACTACCACTAAAGAAATTTAGTATATTATTAAAACAAATCCCTATAAAAAGGTTACTTACTTTATGGAACACAAATGTTTTTCCCGGAAAAACTTTACCCCAAATAATGCAAAATAAAGTCACACCAGAAAAACTAGAAAGCTTAGAAACCTATATAACTAAGAAACTGAGGTCTGTGTCCCGTTTAAAAAAAGACTCATCTTTACGTCACGCTGGTTTTTATAGAAAAAAACTCCGCCCTTTTGTGTTTCCTAAAGCACCCTCACTGAAGATGCAGAAGAAGTTTACTGCGTGCCATTCTTCCATTGCTACTGACCAAAACAGACTACTTTGCTTTATTTATTCTTCTCAGTCTGAGTTACCATTAAAAAAATTTGATACCATGTTGAAAAAGGTAGGTGCAGATAGGCTACATATGTTGTGGAATACAAGCACATCCTTTGGAAAGCCCTTGTCACAAAGGTCTCGGTATAAAATGAAAGCAAAAAAAGTAAAATGCTTAATATCTAATATGGCTATGGATTTAGCCATATCATCCGCTTTGAATCAGGAGGTAACCCCTCCTCAAAAAAGAACGGCCCATTCTATTAAGAAAATAGTGCAAAAGCCATCTATTAGTGAAGTGCCACAAGATCTAGATAAGTTTACGCACGTTTCTGATTTATCTAGTCCATCCTCTTTAAATAAAAGTTCAAATACGGTTCCACACAAGCCCATTAATATGAATATTCCTATGCAAATACAACCACTTCCTATATCGAGAAAAATATCATCCAATATGAGGAAAAGTTTTGTTACAGGAAAATCTGATATTGCGGTTGATCAGAACCGATTAATTCGATTCCTGGCCAGTTCAAATTCTCAATTGTCGCTAAAGAATTTTAATAAGTTACTAAAAAAGACTAGCACGGAAAGATTGCGCATTTTATGGGACACGAATACACCCTATGGGGAGCCTCTATCGCAAGTATCACAAGATAAAATGGAGCCAGGAAAACTAAATTCTCTAAAATCACGTTTGGGGGTAAATCTGACTGCGCCCGCATCTTCCAATCGCTATTCGATGTTTTCCGCAGTAAATTCCGCAAAATCAGTGCAACAACCATTAGTCACTAAATCCGTACAGCCGCCGCCCGCTACTAAATCAGTACCACAGGCCCCTGTTATTAAACCAATACAACAGCGCTTTACTTCTAATCAATCAAGTTCTTCAAGCCTACAGCCATTACCATCAGGGCCTATGCAGATAAATTGGAATAATGCACAAAGAAAATTTATGACTAGCCAAGATTCTATTGAAACCGATCAGAAACGACTAGTTTCATTTCTCAGAATGTCAGATAAGCAATTTCCATTACACCATTTTAGTTTATTATTAGAGCGGGTGAATATAAATAGATTGCGCAGTTTATGCGAAAAAAATATCTCAAATGGAAAATCCTTGTTACAAGAAAAGCCCAAAAAAGTAGTACAGGGAAAGTGGTATAGGCTGCAGAAACGTATAACGGATAATTCAGCTGTATTTGCAAGCCCAGGCGTTGCTGCTTTAAGCACTTCTATCTGTATTTTTTCAGCAACGTCGCCATCATCTACGTTATCTAATCAATCAAGTTCTTCTTTACACCCCGTAGCGAGAAAAAACACTCTAATATAGGAATAAAGCGCTAACATCAGAAGATTTTAAGGCTAATAGCATTCAGGAAGCCAAAGCTGCTACCATTATTTATAGTCTTATTCAAAAATGTACTGCTATATATGCCGACTGGTTATATTTGGATTGAGCTCTAATCTAGGCCGTCATAAAGTTGCATTTCATATGAAAGTTGGTGTATGAATAAAGAGAACGTACTTATAAGCAACAAATGTTATAAATTAACAAAACAAGTTATTATACGATTTTTTATCATTAAAAGATCGAAAAGTTTAACTTAGAGGTATGACATACAACTTCACTCTGTGGCAAGCAGCATCTGCATCCGATACCCAAACATTTTTACTCGTTGGTACGATGTTTCTACTACCGATTATCCTAATGTACACTGCTTGGTCATACTGGGTATTTCGTGGCAAGGTTCGCGCAGAGGTGGGTTATCACTAAGCGGCAAATATGCTGTTCGTATTTTGGATTCTTAATGATAATGCGACAAGGACAATACGCCCAACTCTTCTTGTAGCAACAAAGCGCGTCGGGTGATGAGTAAAATACACTCTTCGCCTTCTTTAATCGCCTCCCTAGTGGCCGCAATTTTATCCATTATCTTTACCGCACGTGCCTCGCGATCTTTAGAAGGGGGCACTAAACGCCATAATTCTTTCAACGCGCGCAACTGAAAACGCAATTCCTTATTATAGCCAATGATATCGGCGGTGATTCTACCTATACAGTATGAAGATTTTTGCATCTCTTCCTGCACAATTTTTTCAAAATCTTTTAAAAAATGAGGCGTCTCTTGTTTCGTAATGACATTCTTATTACTAACAACCCGCAACCCATGAATATTTTTCTTTGCAAAGGTAGATTCATTTTTCTTCAACTTCAGCACTCGTTCCATTTCCATCTCCTGTGTAACGTTAAGCTATCTTCTATAACAACTCTATCCTAAAGCGTCCCTGCCAGTGGGCCTAAATGTATTATTGTGTATATATCCTGAACACATGACACATATTAGAGCAATCCTCTCACTATTACAAGATATGAAAATCATCTATGAGAACATATTTAGGCTGAAAATAGCCTTCTGAAACAGTCGGTTGGGTACAACAAGAGCGGTTAAAACCGCTTGGGCTACCCCGTGCTTTGAGAGATTTCGTACAAAATGGCCATCAATTAGGCCTATTTTTTCATTTTTTAATATTAACCCTGCTAAAATGGCAGTGCTACTATTTTATGAGGATAATCATGCAGTTAGGTAAAATGAAAGTGTATGGCGGCACTGCGTATTGTATACGCTTCGTATAGATAGACAAATTGTTTGAGTTATACTCATAGCAGTTTATTTTTAAGTGAGGTGTTAGGCTTTGAGCCCTAGGAGTAGGGATTACCTTA
Organism: Gammaproteobacteria bacterium; assembly: GCA_021323555.1. The sequence continues at coordinate 5,466 of JAJONP010000118.1, forward strand.
ATGCCACCTTCCGTTGCAACCGCTCTTTCAGCTTAGTAATACGCGCCTTCGTTTTATCATTGGCAACTGCTTTTTGTAATGCTTTTTCTTCTACCACCAATACTACCATTTTTTTGCCGCGCGTAATGCCCGTATATAATAAATTACGTACCAATAAATTATAATGTTGCATCGCTAATGGAATGACCACGATAGGAAATTCACAGCCCTGGCTTTTATGGATACTAATTGCATAGGCTAAGTGGATTGCATCTAATTCGGCTACATCGTATTGCACACTGCGACCATCAAAGAGTATTTGTACCGTTTGCGCTTCCGTGTCAATGTTTTCTATCCAACCTATATCGCCATTAAAAACAGCTTTGTCGTAATCATTGACACTTTGGATCACTTTATCGCCCACAGCATATACCGTACCTAAACGATTTATCTTTATGCGCGCATCACCATTCAAACGGTTTTGTAATTCATTATTTAAAAGTACCGTACCCAGGTTACCGCGGTTCATAGGCGATAGTACCTGTATATCTTGAATAGCGGAACAGTGATGGTAGCGGGGCAAACGCTCTACGACTAAACTTATCACCGTTTCAAAAATAGCTTCCGGACTCTTCTCCACCATCACGTAGAAATCAGCTTCTTTTAAACCATGTGCCAACGGTAATAACCCTTGGTTGATGCGATGCGCATTTAAAATAATCTGTGACTGCGCCACTTGGCGAAAAATCTCCGTTAAATGCACAGTGGGGATCGTTTCGGAGGCAATCAAATCGGACAGTACAGCCCCCGGCCCTACCGAAGGCAGTTGATCGCTATCACCTACCCAAATCACCGCCGCTGCCGTAGGAATGGCTTTTAGCAATTGATACATTAACACAATGTCGATCATCGAGCTTTCATCAATGATAAACACATCGGCTGTGAGCGGTTC
>JAJONP010000119.1 GCA_021323555.1 Gammaproteobacteria bacterium
ATGTTTGGTTAAAAGGGCTGCTTTCTCCGCTTGTTTAAACTCGAGCAGCGTTAATACTCTTGCTTTTCCTTGGCGTGCCATTCTTTTGTTCCTTTGTTTCTCTCAATACTTTATTTAAAATGATAGACACATCCTGGTAAAAATGGTCTTCTCTATAGAGCCCCCCATTTCTTTGGTCCATGATATCGATCATGACGGCCGATAAAAATGCTGTTGTCCCTAAACCGAGTTTTAGTACTTCTTCTTTCGGAATAGAATGGGAGGCTGAAAATTCTTCTATTTCTTTCTTTAAAAAAGTATAGGTTTTTTCGGCGAGGGCTTCACAGATATCACTTAAATCGGTTTGAGTCATCGGGTATTCTCCTGTTCAATTATTGTGATTATAAATGCTATTATTTATTTAATAATAAATTAAATAATAGCATTTAAGAGGTGCGGGGGCAAGGGATGGTACTGCCTGTCGTGCCTAACGCATTGATTGTTTTAAAAATGCTATCTTTTGGTAAAACTTTTGGTAAAAGGATAGCATTTGAGAGGGAGAGACGAAAACACTCGCACGGGCGATGAAGAAAAATCCCCTGATAAAATCAAATTAACCACTTTGGGCGGTGAGTCTGCAAAACCTAAATTAAAAAATTAGGAGGTGCTATAATGTGTACCTATTAACACAATAGGAGGAAATAAAGATGACATCTGCTACGCTGACTGTTCGACTCGATGATAAGATCAAGATACGTTTAGATAAACTTTCTGGAGCTACACACCGAAGTAAATCTTTTTTAGCGGCCCAAGCCATTAGTCGATATCTCGAAATAGAAGAATGGCAAATAAAAGAAATTAAAAAAGGAATTTTTGAAGCGGATTCTCAGCAAGTAGTGGATCACCATCGTATTGTTAAATATTGGGAGAAAAAGCATGCGCATTCAATGGACAAAGGGCGCTAAATATAATTTGAAACAAGTTGAAGAGTATATTGGTCAAGATAATCCACAAGCCGCTATTGACACCGTCATTAAAATTATTAAATCTGTTGAAGCTCTGGCAGCCTACCCTGCAATGGGTAGAGCAGGTAGAATATTCGGTACGCGTGAATTAATCATTAGCGGTGCCCCTTATATTGTGCCCTATCGAGTTGATGACGAACGTGTAATCATTATACGCGTGTTGCACAGCGCAGCACGGTGGCCTGATTCCCTTTAATAATTTTACACAATAACAAGGTTGAGAAAATCCACTGTTCAATAAAAAATATAAAGGTGAATCAAATCCATTTAAATGGAAACATGCGGCTGGTAAAATCATCTTATGGTTGGGTACAGCAGTATGCATCAGAAATTAATAAACGTACGAAACCTTATTTAAAAAACACATGTGCCTGATGAAAAGTCGATGAGGGCGATGATGTGTCGAAAGCGCATTATAATGACTACTTAAGGGCTTACAAACCGGCAACGGAATATTTTGAGAAAGCGGACAACGGCTGCTGTTATGGCAGAGCTTAATGATGTTCCATCTCTTTTAACACGATCCGAGCAAAAGATACTAAAGTCTAATGATAGGCTTTCTTTTTAAATGTAGAAAAATTAAAACCTTATATATGGAGTATGGAGAAGGGCCAGTTATGTTAAGAAGAAGTTCCTCTGTTGTTATTGGCTTCTTTAAAAAAGGAGCTAGAGAGTTTGGGTTTAGTACCATTGTTCCAGCAGCAACCATGGAAACTTATGTGTGGTTGCCAGCAATAAAAACCCGCGATTTCTCCGGATCTGCCATTAAAAGAGAAATTTTATCGTCTCGCGATGAAAAAAGTCGCTTTGCTTCTCCTAAAGACAGAAAAGCTGTTGATCTTTGGGGCCATGTTTCCGTAAAAGTATCTATAGGAGGGGTACATGAAGATGGATCTTTAGAGTTGACAGAAGCTATACAAGAAGCAGCCATTATTGCTAAAGTCATTAGCCTTAAAGAAGCTAAAAAAATTAACACTTTACAAGCTTATTTAAGTTGGTATCCACATACGCAGTTAACTGAAAGCTTTATCCAAGATGAAGAAATGGAGTCGATGCGGAGTGTCTCTGTGGGCGATCTCAGTGTTAATGCAGGCAAGGAAGCGCGTATAGGTCTTTTTAATCAAAAATATACAGTTTACAATAATAAATATGAATCGGATTTAGTTGAACATGGTATTCCAGATAGTATCTTCACTTTTTCGCATGGACTTGATTTTAGTAAGATAATCAAAGTGTGCTTTTTGCTCATGCAGCCTGTAGTTCAGGGCAATGCTATAGTCATGACAAACACGTTACCGAAAGCCACTTACTATGGGAAAGCCATGTTAAAGGAACACCGTATAGCTTTAAGTTTCTCATCGGACGACTCTCAAACATTTGATAGACTGATGAACGAGGTTGATCCGTATCAACAAGCTTTAGACGTTTGTACAACAGCGAGCTTATGCTTATTTAAAGCAGGATTAGGACGGGCACAATACTACAAAATGGTTAAACAGATTTTCCTAGACAACCCAGAGTTAGCACGAGGGGTTCCACTGACTGACTTTGTAAATATTTTTAATAAAACACTACATCAGGATTATGCACTTACTTTAGCTTCTAAAGAGAAATTAGAAAAATATCCTGCTGCGACTACTAATATTATCTTCTTAGATATAGATGGTGTTATTTATTGTGGTTCCATAGACGATAGAGAACACCAAAAAAGAATGCGTACTGGTGAAATTAATAATGTAAAATCATATCAATCTATAATTGAATTAATCCCTGATTCCATGTTGAATACTTTAGATAAATATGATTTGTCTGCTGTGCTGGGATTTTCAAAAAAAGCTATAAACAATCTTAAAAAATTATGTGAAACATATAATGCAAAAATAGTAATATCTTCATCGTGGCGAGAATCGAAAAGTCTCGAACAGATAAAAGCGCTTTTTTCTATCAGTAATTTCTCTGAATATATTATTGATTGTACGCCCCAGTTGAGTTATCCATATAATCGAGGAAGTGAAATTGAGAGTTGGTTATTGAAACATTCTCATCAAATTAGATCCTTTGTAATATTAGATGATTGTAAATTTGATATCCCAGAACGGTTTGGTGAAAGATTTGTTCTTTGCAATCGTCTTTTTTCAGATGATTTACTTTACCAGAAAGCATCAAATATTTTGGGGCAGCCATGTAAGTATGAAAGTTCAGAATCTAAACTGTGTCCGGATGCAATAGTAGGGATTCAGCCATGATTCGTGCTAATAAAACCTCCCATAGGAGGGGTCATGCGGAAGAACCGAAAAAAATGCTTAATCTAGAAAAACAGGATAAAAATAAAACAAAACTGGTTTATGGATTTAAAAATATATCAAATTGGTATGCTTTATTTTTTGATAAATTCTAATTATTTGCTTTATATTAAACCAAATATCTCATAAAAAATTTAAATCCTGTAAATTGAGCATTTTTATCGGTTCTTCCGCATGACCCTTTAACAAAGCTTTTCGCCGTGTTAGATTTATCAAACCTATTTTATCGAACCAGGGATTATTCATAACCTAATGTACTAGGGTTCTGTTGGAAGTCGCCACCAGTCTTTTCGCCAAGAGATAATGAGAGAAGCTATCTCTTTTTTATAGATAAAAAATACTGCTACCAGCCTAAAGATGAGATATCAGTTATTATCTCCCGTGTTTAGACCCTGGCGATGAATCTGCTGCTGGCAAGGTTCTTTCTATTAAAATAGAATCTCTTGCAGAAATAGCTTCTTCGAAATCAGGTAAAATTGTTAAGGCCAACCTTAAATGCGTCAATGCGATATTTTCATCGGCTTCTGATCCAATACGTAAAGTTTTTGCTTTATAAGTATGTGCTTGAGCAAGTAATTTCCTTTCTTGCTGGGTTAACCCGTCAACAGATGGTATTGCAGCTATAACCTTATCAAAATACCTACCTGCCTCATCAAAATCGTACGACTCTGAAAGTCTTAGACCTTTTTTTATGTTATTTTCAAGCAGATTATCACGTTCAATCCGGGATTTTTCAAAGGTGTTCACAATCTGTATCTCTTCACGACTCAGAAGAGACTGCATTTCCTGACGTAATGGATTAATTGACCCATATATAGGCATAGGTAGCGCATGTATTTTACGTATGGTTTGTGGAAAAAATACGACTGAAAGCATTTTATAGGTTTTTATTCTATTATACATAATCATGTCCTCCTAAAAGATGTCGGTTGATTTTTTACTTGATTTTCTATACTTCTCTCATGTAATTCTTTTCCTAATTCATCAGCTTTCTTATATAATTTTGACTCCGCAAAAGCTTTTTTAAAAGGAGCCATGCGGAAGAACCGACAAAAATACTCAATTTACAGAATTTAAATTTTTTATGAGACACTTAGTTTAATATACAGCAAATAATTAGAATTTATCCAAAAATAAAACATGCCAATTTGATATATTTTTAAATCCATAAACTAATTTTGTTTTATTTTTATCCTGTTTTTCTAGATTAAGCATTTTTGTCGGCTCTTCTGCACGACTCCTAATACTCACACTTAAGCGTTGGCTTGATTGAGCTATTGTCTCGTCAAACAGGGTGTCTTCTTTTGTATTAAACGATAGCATAAAAAACCTTTATAGAAATGACGTAACACCCATTATATAATCATTTTAGCCTATCTGATACATTTTATGCCGAAAAATAATAGACTTACAGCCTTGTGGGAGTATCATAACGCTGATAGTTTGCGGCCATGGATTTGCTTTTACCTCTTTGTTTTAAGATTCTGTAGACCGTAGCCTCGCCGATCTCTAATTCTTTGGCAATCGCAGTTTTAGGCGTTTTTTTATTAACAAGATTCATAACTTCTTTTTGTTTTTTGAATGAAATAGGTTTCCGTCCTTTGTATTTGCCTGCGGCTTTGGCTTTAGCCACCACTTCGCGCTGGCACTCTAACATGATTTCTCGTTCAAATTGCGCGACACTTGCCAAGACAGTCAATATCATTTTTCCTGTGGGTGTTTGTGTATTCATGCCTAAGTTTAATATCCGTATTCCCACTTTTTTCTCGTGGAGCGTTTGAATGATAGTCAGTAAATCCGTTACGGATCGAGCCAGTCTATCAATTTTTGTCACAACAAAAAGATCACCTTCTCGCGCAAAGTCGATGGCGGCTTTTAATCCTGTGCATCTTGCGTGGGAGGAAACTTGTTCCTGAAATATCTTTTCACAGTGCACGGCTTGCAATTCAGCTAACTGAGCCTCTAAACCAGCCATTTGTTCGGCCGTTGAAGTCCTTGCGTATCCAATATTCATTTTTAGGTTTTGCTCTTATTAGGTTCTGAGATTGATGATAGGGTGCCTATCTTATTTAAAAACTGATCCTATTGATAGACTTTAAAGAGGCTATTTCATCTCTCACTAGAGCCAGCTCTAGTGATAGGTAAAATATACGGGGATATAAAGGATGGATGGAAAAATAAAACCGCAATTGTCACTGCCTTTAAAAAAAACAACAAGCAACACATTTTAATATTCTACGAGAGAAATGATGGAAAGCTTAGGATACTCAAAAATGGTTATGTAAAAAAGATAAGCTTGCAAAGCTCTCTTGGAGAATACTAAAAATTTACTCAAATTTCCTACATAAAAATATAATTTTCTCTGTATAATGATTGAGCTTAATGACAAAGCCATTTTAAAATGGAAATGCTATTTTTCTACGGTCATTAGCATGTCGGTACACAATGTCATTGTTATCATTATGCACAGAAGGATAGGATAAAGTGCATTGCTAATCAGACATTTTTTTAAAGAATTTTTTAGGAATCTGTAATAATGGAAAATACGCGCGCATCATCCTCAGACTTTTTGTCTGAAGATGAAGAAAAAGAATCGTTTTCGGCTATAGAACAAGCACCTGCTTTCCCATTTTTACGGGAGGTAAAAATAAGACTTGTTGAGAAAAGCGAAAGAGTTATTCGTGCAGACAAATCGCCTGGCTACTATCCTCATCGCGTCTTTATCTCTCACCGAGGGACGCGAAAACCAGACATCGCTTTTCCGATTATGGCGATTTTTAGCTATTTTTGCGGTCTTGAATTTGCTGTATTTGATGAGAGCTCATTCGGATTGGGAGAAGAGAACTCTAATGCCATATCAGAAGCGCTTTCGCAATCTGTCTATTGTTTAACACTCATTACAGAAGATTTTTTTCAAAGCAAATGGGCAGTGGAGGAGGTTGAGGCTTTTCTTGAGGCTATCCAAAAAGAAAGCTATCAAAGTAAACGCAAGGTCATTCCTTTTTTTATCGATTTATCACCAGACGATTGTAAATTATTGAATGAGAATCTCTGTAAGGACAAAAACGGTCAGTATTTTCCAAACGAAATTCAACATCGACAGGAAATTGCAAAGAAATTGATTCGACTCAACGGCCGCGAGCGAGTTCGAAAATCAGGGGAAACCATACGAGATTTTATTATTAAACATATGCCTGAGCTCATAGAAAAACATTTAGACTATGAAAATAGACCCGTACTGCTACCTGAATTCGGCGAGCGTGTTAATCCAGAGTTGTTGGCTGGCGTGTATGACGAAGCAGTCTCTTATTATCAGAAAGTAAACCGCAAAGTAAATTTCAAAAATCTACGTGAATTGATGACGATGCTGCGTATACAAACCAGTTTACGTGTACAGTATAAGGAATATAGCCAGTTGAAACGGCTGTTTGATAATAGGCCAACGCTTATCGCAGATAGTTTTATTAATTTAGCGATTTAGAAGTAAAGGATGAAAATCAAAAAGAATTTATTGATGAACGGATGGCGAGCCACGAAGAACTCTATGCGGCCAAAGAGCCTTTGGCATTGAACCAATTATTTGAACCTAAAGATGATACGGAAACGCCAAATAAAATTTTGATTCTAGGCCGTGCAGGAATTGGAAAAAGCGTTTTATGCCAATATTTGGCTGTGCAATGGGCATTAGATTCTGAATGTAAAGATGAAGAACAAAGCCAAGGAAAAGGAAAAATCGGAAATTATTTGCGCCAAAAGTTTGATGCGGTGTTTTGGATACGGTTGAGGGAAGTGGCTGCTGGATCATATCGCAATAATACAGTGGCTAAAGTACTCAATCAGTTTTGTTTGAGGGGTATCCATAAACCTTCAGTGGAAGAAGTAGACTCTTATATTCAACCACACAGCGACAAGGTTCTTTTTATTTTAGACGGTTATGATGAAATTATTGATTTAATTGGACAGGCTAATTATGCGCATTTAACCGATTTTTTAAATGAAATAGTCAATTACCAAAATATTCTTTTAACATCTCGCCCTCTAGCAATTGATGCTTTAGGGCAAATCAGGATGGAATTTCACAGACGATTAGAAAATATGGGGTTTACAAACGAAAATATCGAAGCTTATGTCCGTCATTTTATGCGAGGTGCTCAAAAAGTAGATCAAGCAGAACCAATATTAAAGTTTTTAAAAATCCATCCGAGTATATGGGGTATTGCACACGTTCCTATTAATTTGGAGTTATTAAGTTGGTTATGGTCACAAGGAGCAGAAGGCAAATTGCTTTTTAAACCGGAAGAAAAGGTCACTTTGTCCAAGTTATACCAAGAAATCGTTGTTCGTGTACAACAGGCTTATGTTAACAAGCAAAAGCAGTCTTACATCAACTTGCCACCAGATATCCAGCTTGATCCTACCAATGACTCTGATATTATCAATGAATTTTTAGAACGCCTTGCTTATAGTGCCATGGAGACAGAATCTCTCTTAATTTCAGCAGGCCAATTAAAAACTAGCTTAATTAAAACATTAAAAAAATACCATCCTCAAAAATTCTATAATGAATTGCAATTATTACGTGATCAAGAAAAATTATTAAAAGCTTCTACCGATAGATTAGGTTTTTTAAGGGCAACAGCCCAAAGTGGTCGATCTCAACTGGATCAAAAACATTATTTTATTCATTTAAGCTTTCAGGAATTTTATGCGGCGAGATATATTAACCGGGTCTTAAATGATCCTTTTGAGGAGAAAGAAAAGGGTGCTATTCTCCAACATATCCGAACAGAAAAATACACGCCCCGTTACCAACTAATGCTGTGGATGACAGCGGGGTTATTATATCAACAGGGAATAGAGAAAGAGCGAGAATTTTCAGGATTAGAACAGTTCTGGAAAGCGGTTTTAGGAGAACCAATAGATCTCATAGGATTTAATCATTTGATGTTGGTGATGCACTGCTTGGATGAATGTGAAGCGGATAATTCTTTACTTTTACCCAAAGCATTAATTAACCAACAACTGAGATGGTTCGATGCGTATACTAGAAATGGGAATTATACAGCAAACAAAAACTATTTAGACCAATTAGCATGCTGCCCTCTCTTACAAAATTCAAAGCAACTAGTCGATCATTGGCTAAAAAACTTAGGCGACAAAGATACCTATATCAGGCGTGAAGCAATTAGGGCATTATGTCAACTTAAAAATCCTAGTAAAACGGTGATCACGAAGTTTGTGAATTCCATGAAAGATGGAGACTGGTTTTTTTGGAAAAATGTAGGTGAGGTACTAGATCAGCTTTCAAATCCTAGTGAAGTAATGATGACAGCGCTTTTCAACACCTTAGAAGATCCATTCATGGGAAGGATGGCGATTAAAGCGTTAGGGCGGCTCCCCAATCCCAGTGAGGCAGTGGTTACATTGCTCTTGAATGCCTTGACAGATAAAAATGAAAATGTCAGATTTAGCGCGATTGAAGCGTTAGGCCGACTTCAAAATCCCAGTGAAGAAGTGATCACATCGCTCTTGAATGCCTTAACAGATAAAAATGAATATATCAGACTTAGCGCGATTAAAGCGTTAGACCGACTTCAAAATCCCAATGAAGCAGTGGTTACATCGCTCTTGAATGCCTTAACAGATAAAAATAAAGATGTCCAACACATCGCCATTCAAGCGTTAGAGCGGCTTCAAAACCCCAATCCCGGTGAAGCCGTAATCACAGCACTTGTGAACGTATTCAAGGGTGAAAATTGGTATATAAAGACAACGGCAGCTGAGTTGCTAGGCCAACTTCCAAATCCCAGCGAATCAGTGATTATAGCGCTTTTCGATGCTTTAACGGGTGAAGATAGCAAACACGTCAGACATCAAATAATTTTAGCATTACTTAAACTTACAAACCCCCATGAACCCGCGATCTCAACGCTCTTCGACGCCTTGACAGATGAAGATAAAGAGGTCAGAGACAGCGCGCTTCTTGCATTAAGTATACTTCCAAACCCTAATGAAGCTGTGATCACCGCGCTCTTAGACGCTTTAAAAGATAAAGATGAAGATATCAGAATTACTGCGGTTTTGGGATTAGGTCGACTTCCAAACCCCAGCAAATCTGTGGTCACAGCATTCCACAATGCCTTAAAAGATAAGTATACGGATCGTAGAAAGGTTTTTAGATCATTAAGCCGCATATGGCCTCGGCCTCCCTCGAGTCAAACTATAATCGCAGCGCTCTTGAATGCTTTAAAAGATAGAGATGAACATATCAGGTATAACGTACTTTTTTCATTAGCTCGACTTCTAAACCCTAGCGAAGCTGTTACAATTCTTGTGAATTTTTTAAAAAATGAGAATGACTACGTAAACTACAATACGACGGTTGAAATATTAAAGCAACTTTCAAATCCTAGTAAAGCGGTGATTCGCATATTACTTAACGCCCTTGAAGATAATCGTAGGGGTAGTCAGATAAATCATACAATTATTGATATATTAACTCATTTGAAAACCAATCATATTGATATTATTTTTGAGTACTTGATGCATCATGAATTATTTTCTATTTATCTAGCTAGCTATTTCAAAGAAAATCGTTTACTGTGTATTGATTATAAAAGAGAACAACTCATTCTCTCTTCCTATAATAAAATCCATAAAATTTCTTTCTCAACAGAAAACTTAATCCATTTAGAAAAGCACCTCATGCTCGTTTCTCAACAATTCCTCTACCCTTTGGATATGATTCTCTTATCCGAGCTTAAAAGTCCATCTGGAGATAGCCATATGCAATTGATATTTTCTAGACATTTTGGGCAGCACAATAATCTAGATGAAGCCATCGAATATTATATAAGAAGAATTCAAGATGAACAGAACCTTCTCTCTTTAGAAGAGAATAAAAATGCCTCTCATAATCTTGCCTGTTGTTATCATGTGAAGGAACAATTTCACGAAGCCAAACAACATTTTCTGCAAGCCTTGGAACAGAAACCGATGGCAAGTATTTATTGCGATTACAGCTTGTTATTAACGCACCAATCTTGTTTTTTAGAAGTTATTGAGTCACTGCAACAAATAAACGGGCAAAAAAATGATGAGGTTAATTTTTATTATAGCTTAATTGAAAAGAGCTTGCTTGATAACTACTTGCGCCTAGGATTTTCAGAAGAAGATTTAAGTATTGAGCCTGCTTTTACCGCTTATTATTGTCTTATCCAATGCTATCACGCATTACAGCGAGAGGTTGAACTAAGTAACCTTACCCAACAACGAGAGATATTAGAGACGAGGATGATTACTCAAATGGTAGAAGGAATCATTCCTATCAAAGAAGCAACCACCTATAGAAATATTTTAGATTGTATTAACGCACTTAAATTCACAAGGATTTTAGATAACAGAATAAAAACAGCTTACTATCCTGAACACACAGAATGCATACCTCAACATGGATTAGGATCAGTCGTAACAAGTGTAACATATCGAACAACAGTAAAGAGTCACGCTGAAGAGATACCTGGAAGAGAATTGACTGCTTTACATACCAGAATGTTTTCAAATAGCTCTGATGAACAAATATTAAAAAGATTGCAAACCATTTTAGAAGCCTTTAACAACTGCGAGATAGAGGAAGAAACAATGCGACACGGGATTTGTGCTGCTCTAGAATCTTTTAAAAACAGGGGCACCAGCTATTCTCTAAATAGCAGTCGAATGTTTCGTATCATCCTAAAACTCTTGCAACCTGAAAAAATGGCATTGAAAGCATCGGAAGACATTGTGGAACATATTATTTTAGGTGAGATACCAGAACTTGAAAAATATAAAATCAGAAAAAGAGTAGCGGATAGCGAATTTTTTGCTGTTTTTTTTAAAGAAATAGCGAATAGTCTTAAGATAAAGTGCTTTCTTACAGATGAAAATGTTCAACAGCTAGTACACTCCTAAATAGCCAGTAGTCAGTTTTACTGGCAATTCAGGTTAAAAGATTAACTTATGATCGCTATCTTATTTTTAAAGGGCTTAACACGCCTATCTCCAGCTCATACTCTTCTTTTTTTTCACAAGACTTGTTCTCGGTGGCTCGGTGAGCCTACCATATAAGCCAACCCACGATAGGTATAGGCTTTTGCAATCAGTTCATTATTAATAGGAAACGTTTTTTCAGAAGAACGCTCTTTCTCTAATAGCGTAACGATGTGATTGAAACATTTTCTTGCTTTTAAAATTTCATGTTTTTCCATCAAACGACATCCCGTCTCTATAGCATCCTGGTAACCTAACGCTTCAAGTTTAGTCAGTTCTGATGCTATTTCATTCCCGATAATAGCATTAACTTCTGATTTTTTTGATTCTTCAGGGAACTCTTCCTGAAAAGACTCAAAAATTTTCATGCTTTCTGCTGCATTCACTATTCTAACTATCAATGAATGATTAATAGGCCATGTGGGTGTACTAGACACGCTCGTACTCAACGGAGAAGATAATGATTTTAACCGACTAGAAGATACTCCCAAAAAAGTTTTATTAAGACGACCTAACATATAATCTCTCCTCTTTTATTACTCTGTTTAACCCATAATAACACGAATATCCTATAATTTCTGTTTTTCAAAACTCATTTTAAAAAAATTTAACCTATTTTAAAATGTAGGAGAATTGCCCGCTTTTTCTATTTCTATTTTGCTTGTATTTTCCAACATTTTTTTATTCATTTTCATCCGATCAATCATAGTCAACCCTAAACCAGATTCACTAATCGCTTTCAGCGCACTTGTCTTGTTCATGCAATATTCTTCTATAATCATTGCGCCTGCTTTTTGTGGCGTCAAACCATACGGCCCTTCTTGCTTTAAAATATACCCTGCATTTTCTTCATCCATTAAACTGTTTAAAACAAGATGCGCGCAATTACGTGTTTGTCTATTGTATAATACTTTTTTTTGCTCTTCTGATAACTCACTAAATTCTTTACGAATAGCAGACACTTTTCCAACAAATTTTTTCACTTGTTTTTTATTTAATGGAAAAAATATAAAAAATCGAGCCTGATCCATTGCATCAATTTTATGAAATGCTTGCGGTTCAAATTTATTTGAAAAAACGCCTGAAGCGGTAAAGTTTTCCCCTGTCAATCTCTCTTTTGTCTCTGGATCAACGAAATATCCGCCTTCTATTACTGTTTTCACATTGCTAGCAGGCTCCGATCTAAAAAAATTCATCACAGAACCTTCCAATATAGTTAACATTAACTCGCCTTTTTCTTGTTTAGTGACGTCAAATATAGTGGCTGCCATATGTGTGTTTTTTTCTACCCCATCTTTTTTTTGTTTCATAATAGTAGGGTTAATCATTAGACATCCCAACTGCATATCTGCTTGACACATGCTTTTAGGTAATGCATCTAGGATACTTTTTTTATTTCCGATGCGAGATTCCCCATTTTCAACCGCGTTAATAATAACAATATTGTCGGCTTGGAATACGCTAGTTTTAAATGATCTATTGAATCCACCAAACGAAAAAAGCGAAGAGTGAGCGCGAATAGAACAATCAAATTTTTTAGTTAACCTTCTCCCTAACATAATATCCTCCTCATTTAATTTTTTTATAATCATAGCGTGCTATTCAAAATTTAGATAGCTAAAAATTAGAAAATTATCTGTTTATACTCATTACGGCCTTTTTTTGTTATTACAGCAATGAAGCGGTTTTACCGTTAGCGGCTTGACCCCCTGCTTTTGGATGGTCTCGTCATAGGTATTGATCCCGTTACTCTGCTCTTTGTGAAATAAACAATAGCTTTAAGACCGACTAATCATTATTTTTTTCAATAATTATTTAATATTTATCATCGCATACTAGCTTTTTATTTGCTTTCTTCAACCCCAATGGTTGTATATTCTTATTCATACTAGAGACTACAGAAAAAATAACTCTTCTTTACATAAATATATCTGGGAGGTATCGCTTAATTTCCAGTACATTACTGGCAATTATCGCTCGTTGTTGGCAGACCATGACGAGACGATCCCTCCGCTTTTGGATGATCTCTTATTTAACAGGGTTATTTTGGTAAATTAGGATAGTATTTTAGTCAAATTGTGCTAGAATTAGCAGAAATAAGAAGCGAGAATAATCAATGAGAAAACTGAGGTTAGCTACTATGTCAGCACTGCCTGCATTCGACACACATGCGTATGTAAAACGATTAAAAGCGGCGGGTTTTAATGAAGCACAAGCCGAAGCTCAGACGGATTTACAGTCAGAGGTTTTATCTACTTTAGTGACAGAGAAATTAGCCACTAAAGAAGATATTAAGGAACTCAAAAATGAAATAAACCAAGAGCTTATACGCATCACGGGCAAATTCAATCAACTGAACTGGATGATCGGATTTTTGTTAACGGGCACAGTCACCATTTTATTTAAGCTTTTTCTACACGGCTAGCAGTTTGTTATTAAACTAACGCTCGATGCCAAAATGCAGAAAAAACACCTCAAAAACGGCCTGCCGATAAACAGAGTTGCTGGCAATTTGCCTAATTCACTGCCCGCTTGCTGTGATTCCTGAATTCCTTTGACCCAGATTCTGTTTTTTAAGTTCTTCTATTGCTTTCTCTAACTGTTCCTGATCACCGCCCAGTTCTTCTGAAAGTGCATGACATAACTCTATCGCTCGAGACGATAAAGCCCCACTGACAGAGGAACTAGCGGCTGGAAAAGGATAAGGATCAACACTTTTCTCTCTGTCACCCAGAAATGAGAACGGGTTACTCGGTCTCATCGGAGGAGATTGCGGGGATCGAGGTGGTGTTTGTTTTTTTGCAGGAGAAGGATTTATTTCTAAATCTACATCTACATCACGTGGATGTTTGGTCACCCTTCTTGTCTCTTCATGTGATGTCACCATAGATTCACTCTTACCCTCCCCTTTTACTGCGCCAAACTGGTCACTTTTTACTTCTAAGGAATCCGTATGAGTACGGCTGCTTTTCCATTGTTCCTGCATCTTTTTTCTCTGATTTTCGTTAGGCTCTTCACCTGTGGCTATAGGAAGGATCGAATCAAAAAAATAATTGATCGTTTTTTCCATGTCTAACATCGGGGCTTTTTCAGCCTCTTGTCTGAGAAAAGCAGAATCAGCTTCTCGACAGCCTTCTGATATTAGAGAAACTTTTGTACCCAGGAACTTAGCCAATGCCTCATTAACATCTTCAAACAAAAATTCAGGCTCAACTTGAGTGTATTTAGCTAAGATGGAAAGCACCCCTTCTTCTTCGTTCCCCGATGAAAAAAATCTTAGGTCAGTGTATCCGTAACGCTCAGCAGTCGATAATAATTCTTTATGATGGTTGATAATATTACTTAAGGTATTATAGGTAATCATAATTAGTTCCTTATTTTCCTCGTTTCTTAAATAAAAAAATTATAACACGTTCTCTATCCACACCTACTCTACCCACACATTTCGCAGCATGGCTGCCGAATTGAAAAATTATTTTTTTTCAATGGCTTACATAAAATGATGGAAATCAACGAGGTGAAATCCGCTTTCAAAAGAATTCTTTTGAATTCCAAGAATTTCATTAAAAATCTCATAATTTTGTGAATATATTTATCCAATGTTGTATAAGACATCAAAAAATAACGATTTTGAAGTCGCGCGACTTCAGAAAAATTCAAAAGAATTTTTCGGAGATCCTCCCAAAATGGAGAGTGGATGATTTTTTTAGCAAATATTCAATCAATGCAAATAGTAATATCGCCGTATCACAAGCAAATGACTCTCTCTCGTCACTGAATCTCTCTCTTTTGGACGGTCTTCTCCAAGACAAGGGCTCTGTCATAAAGCGCCCTTCAATTTTTCTGGCAACACCCATCGACAGACTTTTTCACCGTTTTTCTTCGCGACTTCGATCTGGATTTTTTTAAGAGCGATCCGAGTAATTTTTGCATTCACAGGATAAACATACCCATACCCTCCTCGTGGCTCATGGAGCCATACCACCTGGTCGTTGACTTTAAATGTCATACACTCTTTCTCACCGCCTGACCTCCTCATAGAAGTGACCTACCCTCCAAAAGCTATCACTCTTTCTTATTTTTCTATCCACCGCCCTCTATCAACCTGGCAATAACTTCTTTAGCCCGTCTCTCTGCGTCTTGAATTTCATCCTGTCCTGTTTCCTCATTTTTAAATTGCTTACGAAGTAATTTTCGTGAAAGCGCGACATTTTGTGCCACCAGTTCTGCTATTTTGAGATCAAAATAACTTTTAGATT
>JAJONP010000120.1 GCA_021323555.1 Gammaproteobacteria bacterium
TTCGTTTACTTATTGCAGGTTCTGATTCTTGGACAATGAAAGAATATCGCTTAGCCAGATTTTTAGCCGGTACAAAAACGCGGGTAATTAGCTCTTATGGATCAACCGAAACAACGATTGATAGCAGCTATTATGAAGAAGAAAAAAATGATCATCTATCTGATTACAGTATAGTGCCTATTGGGAAACCCTTTCCGCATGTACGTTTTTTAGTGCTGAATGAAAATCAACAAGAAGTTGCCGTAGGGGAACGAGGCGAGTTATACATTAGTGGCTTGAGCGTTGGAGTGGGTTATTTGGGTCAACCTGTTTTATCAAATGAACGGTTTAAAACATTTTCGCAAGGCCGATTTTATAAAACGGGTGATCTTGTGAAAATGGGACAAGACGGTAACTTTGAGTTTATGGGTAGAGAAAAATTATTAGTTAAGGTAGAGGGTAAACGCGTAGAGCTTCTTTCTGTAGAAAGTGTTCTCTTAGAACATCCCAACATTAGCTTTGCCATGGCATCTTCGGAACCACTCGGAGAAAAGGTCGTATTAAATGCATTTTTTAAATCGAATGACCCTGCTTTGACTTATGAAAATATAATAGTATTTTTAAAAGATAAATTACCTGCTTACTCTATTCCAAAACGATTTTATGTCATTCATCAGCTTAAATATAATAACAATGGTAAAGTAGATAGAACAGCTATTGAGAAATTAACACAGTTGCCTTTAAAGCCATCGTTATCAGCACCTGGGAACCAGAGAGAAGCAGTTTTATTGCAACTATGGAAAGATATACTCAACCATGAAGAGATAGGTATTCACAATAATTTTTCTGAGTGTGGTGGCGATTCGCTGTTGTACGTAACTATGTTAGCACAAGTGAGCAAGCGATTTGGCGTAACATTATTACCAAGCGAAGAACTTTTTACAATTCGATCTATTTCGGATCGTATAAATGCGATATTAACAATAAATAAAAGTGAGGATACTATGAAACCGGTAAAATTATTTGTGATTGGCGGTGGGCCTGCTGCTGTTTCTATTTGCCTTCAAGTCGTTGAAGAATATAAGCGACATCAATTAATTCAACCTTTAGAAATAAGGGTGTTTGAGAAAGGACATGTTATCGGTGCGGGGTTGCCCTACTCAAAAGCAGATGATTGTTATATCCTTAATTTACCTAAAGATATGATGGAGCCTGTGTATGGCACAATGGGCTCTTTCACGGCATGGTTAAAATCAAAACCAGAAGCGCCTCAAGATACTGCATTTCCTCCAAGACATTATTTTGGAAAATATCTTCAATTTCTTGCTGAAAAAATGAAAGTCACAACGAGTGACGTAGGTATCACTATCCACTATCATACGAATTGTGAAGTCCTTGATGTAGAAGATCAAGCGGATGAAATTAGGATTGTGACAAGTCAAGGTGATAGGGTAGGTGATTATTTAGTTTTCTGCACAGGACATATGCCTTCTTCAAATTATAAGCATTTTATTGGCAAAAAAGGTTATTTTCATAATCCTTGGGAAGAAAAATTGTATGAACAATTGAGCCCAGACAGTGACATTGTTGTTATTGGAACTCGTCTAACGGCAATTGATGTAGTCCGCAAGTTATTTACGTCTGGCCATCGTGGTAAAGTCACGATGGTTTCTCGCAGTGGAGTTTTGCCAACTGTTTTATCTAAAGAAATTCCGCCTTATACACTTAAGCATTTAACGCTTGCCAATTTTGATCGGTTGACCCAGTCTGGTTTGTCTCCTCTTTCTTTGGAAGATTTAGCCAAATTATCTTTTGCAGAAATTAATGAGGCTGAAGGCAAAGCTGTCTTACCTCATAATATTGTACGTTCTTACAAAGAAGTATCGCCTGAGATTTGGTTGGCGCAGCAAATTAAGTGGGCTGAAGCGGGTGCTAAACCTTGGCAACAAGTGCTTTTTGCAGCGTATCCTATTGTTCCTAATATATGGGCGATGCTGAGTATACAAGATAAAAAAATATTTATTCGACATTATAAAAGTTCTTTTCTAACCTATTTGGCCGCTTTTCCATTAGATAATGCTTATAAGCTTCAAGAGCATTTGGCATCGGGCCAGTTAAATTGTTTAGGCGGTATTACAGATATTGTAGAAGAGGGGGAAAAAGGATTTGTTGCAAATTTTGAAGATAGACCTTCGCTCGCAAGCAAAATCTTGATTAATGCAACAGGCCCAGGTTATGAACCTAATATGGATCCTTTATATAACCGGCTGATAAAAAATAGAGTGCTTGAAATACATGAAGCGGGTGGCATAAACGTTGATCCCAAAACACTTCAAGTTTTTTCTCCTTGTATTGGCGGCCCGCATCCACGCATGTTTGGCGTGGGTGAAATCACCTGGGGTGCCTGCCTTGCTACAACTGACATGTCCAGGGTCGCTATCCAATCAGGTCGAGTGGCCTTATCATTGACAAGAGATTGTTTGAAACCACATGAGCCAGCAAAGCAAGCGGCACATTGTTCAAAAAAGCAGCAAATTATACAACAAGCAGGCTCGCACTTCGAACGTTTTTCAATGTTACAATGGGGTACTTTTTTCAGACGATCTGTCAATTTGTTACGTAGACAGCCTATGGCAGCAGTAACAGTAACAGCAGCAGCTTCAACTGTTGGAGTGTTCGCCATCAAAGAATCTTCGACTCGTCCTCGTGGAATATAAACAGATTTTTTGTGGGTTTATTGATAATAAACAGGGGATTTTTATAGATGGACATCAATGAAAAATTCTTCCTTCAAATTATCGAGAAAGTTCCAGAATATATTTTCTGGAAGGATATCCATTCTATCTATCAAGGGTGCAATGAAAATTTTGCTAAATTAGTCGGTCTTTCTTGTCCGTCTCAAATTATTGGCAAAACAGATAGAGACATGCCCTGGGGAGGCTATACCGATAGTCTCTATTTAAAAGAAGATCGTACTATTATTGAAACAGGGCGTTCTGTTTTACGGAAAGAAGTGCCTATAAAATTCGGGCTTGATTTACAAAAGAAGTATCTCTCTGTCAGTAAAGTTCCTCTCTATAATGATGAAAAAAAGATCATTGGTATTTTAGGTATTTTTATTGATGTGACTTGTCAAAGGAAATATCGAGAGAAATTGAAAAAACCGAAAGAAGAGGCAGAAAATGCAAGCAAATCGAAGTCGATTTTTATTGCCAATATGAGCCATGATATTAGAACACCGCTCACGGGTATCATTGGTATGGCTGAAGCCTTAGAATCCAAAGTTCAGACGGTGAGAGAAAAAGAATATGTGCGCAATATATTGATTTCGGGAGAACGGCTTAATGATTTATTAAATTCAATTTTAGAACTGGTTTCTTCGGAGCATATGGATGATATGCGTGTGAATAAAAAAATATTTGATTTGCGCCAGCTTATTCAAGATATTCATGATATTTACCTTTTAAATGCACAAGCAAAAAAAATAGATTTAAAAATAGAAATAGATAGGTTAGTGCCTACTTTAGTCTTCAGCGATAGATTCAAGCTTTATCGTACACTATTTAATATAATAGGAAATGCGATTAAATTTACAGAGCAAGGTGAAATTATTATTAAGGTAAAACATCTTGAAAAGAGGAATAATCAAGCCCGACTAGAATTCAGTATTGCTGATACAGGAATAGGTATTGCAGCAGATTTTCAAGATAAAGTTTTTGATCGGTTTTCTCGTGAAACACCTTCTTACAAAGGAATCTATAAAGGCCATGGTATTGGATTAGATTTGGCTAAAAATAGTATGGCTGCATTGGGCAGTAAAATCCATTTAATCAGTCAACAGGGACGCGGCAGTACGTTTTATTTTGAATTAGATATTGATATTGATCCAACAGAAAAATCTCTACAGGAAAAATCACCTAATTCATTCAACACTCTCTCTTCTACGCCTCTTACGGTTTTATTAATAGAAGATGATGAAATAGCCATGATGGTCGTTCAAATGCTTTTAGGCAAGCTCGGATTTTCAATTATTCCAGCCAGTACAAGTGAAGAGGCATTAACACTCGCAAAAAGTCAGCAGTATGATTTTATTCTCACTGACTTAGGATTACCTAAAATGTCAGGGGAAGAATTTTCTCGCCATTTTCGAGAGTGGGAAAAAACAACAGGAAAAAAACCTGTTCCTATTATTGCACTCACGGGTCACGGAGATCCCAAAGTCGCTCAATCTTGCTTTAAGGCGGGAATGAATCACGTGCTTGTTAAACCACTGACTGTAGCTACATTGCAAAATACATTAAAAGAGTTTTCTTTTTTTGGTCAAAGACCCATAGAAGTACCTTGCGTGAATTTATAATGTTTTGTCTGAAAAATTCCTAAAAATAGAGGCTGATGGCATTTCTGCTTTTTAAAATTCTATCCTCAAAGTTATACTAATAATTGTCAATCGACAAGACATAGAAGAATTTTCTGCGAAATTAGGTATTAATCGAAAGACGGTTAATAACAATCGTCACCGTATTTTTATAAGGTTAGGCATTGAAAATAATGTAAAGCTTATTCCTTTAGGTGGGCATTTGGGCATGCTCAGAAAAGAGAGGATAATGGACACATCACAAATTCACTAGAAGTATCGACATGCAAAAAAAATTATTATACTCTAATTTCTCATTTAACTTTTAAAGGAACCTCCTGATGCCCGCTAAGAAAAAGAAGGCTGTAGAAAAGAAACCCGCTACCCAGAAAAAAGTTGTTAAGAAGGTGGCAAAGAAAAAAATAGCTGAAAAGAAACCGGCAAAGCGTAAAACAGCTAAACGCATTCCCAAAAAGTAATGCGCACTCCCATGGCTATGCGCTGAAAATTTCTCTTAGGAGGGTTAGCGCATGGTCATGGGAAAACTCCGTCTATCTTTGATGATAAAAGCTTCGTTTCAGCGACTACGTAAAATAGCCTAATGATGCTCTCGTCTAAAGCGTGCCATTTTCGTAGTCATATTTCTTTTACAAATTGTTAAAAAAGCATCGTTTAAATAAATAAATTGACGTTCTACGCTTGGTTTAACAAAGGCGCGATCCATAATAGAGCGCATCTGTTCAATGCTGTTTTTCGCGTCTTCTACATAAGAACAAATATCAAGGGAGGTGAGAGCATCTATATAAAGAAGCAGCATTTCTTTAGCAGGAGAATTAGACATCTCGTGAATAGCACGTCTAAGGTCAAGGCAAGCGTTTTTAAATTGATAAAGAGTCTCGAGCGGAACAGGGAGTTGGGTATGGTTTGTGAGTCCTATTTTTGTCGCGTTCATCTTTCTATCTCCTCTCTGGATGGCGAACTCCTTTTCTGAAAATACGGAAACGTCCAAAAAGAGAATACTCTACAAGAGAGAAAGGAAATAACAATAGCAGGATGTATAGAATAGGTTACATGTTGAGCTATGAAATTCATTATTTATATAATAATCAAATGCTTGCATTTTTTTATTAGCTTTTTATTGCGTCAAATGGGGGCTTATTTCTTACAAGGGATAGCGAAAATTTCTTACGATTGTTTTTTTATTTTATAAGGGAACAGCAAAGTGTACGGGTTTGGATTGCTAGATAGTAATAAGTTTTATTTTTAATAGCTATTAACGTAATCTAGCAAACCACTGATAGTTTTTATTACCTTCTATTTTTCACATGAAAGTCACTCTTCTTTTTCCTGAATCCTGGGTGCGGCTGTTTTTATATATTATAGCAGTCTATTCGAAAATGGAGATAAAAAAAGGCAAAAGTCTTATCGCATCACATAGCTCTTAGTGCCCATTGTTTCATTGTTATTTATTTTTTTACCCAAAGAATATTGGGGTTTTCGTGCATACTGTTTTTTTAACGCCTGATCTAGTTTCACCTATGATACCTTTAATACGATGAGTGTGCTCTGTGGATCACGCGTGGGTAGGAAAATGACTTTCTTCATAGGACATGTTAGAGCAACTCTTTTAATTAAGCGATTTATCATAACATGAAACCTATTCATTTTAAAAAAGCGATTATCATCTCTATTTTTTAAAAAAGCCACTTAAAAATAAAACCGTAAAATGAATTAAAAAATTTTATAATGCTAATATAAGATGCTAATAATTACGTGATTATCCTAGAGAAGATTACGCGTATTTCCTACAGATCAAGTCTAACTGTTCGCGTAAAATCTTAACCTTAATTTTGAGGTGTGTGATGAGCAATGAATTTAATGAATTATTTTTTAAGAGCGGTTTGGGTTGTAAACAACATCCGGTCAATAAAATAAATGGTAAGCGTTACTTTCTGAATCTACTTTTTGGCGCAATGACAATAAGTTTGGTCTTGATTGGTATTTTTTGTCATCCTATTTTTGAT
>JAJONP010000121.1 GCA_021323555.1 Gammaproteobacteria bacterium
ATTATAGAAAAAATAACGAATGTTATGCGCAGAAAAGACTTCCACAAGACGTTCATATTGCGCACGGTCTTTTTCTACAGAGCCTAATTTATGTCGGCAAGAACCAAAAGCACCTGCGGGTGTATAGCGCAACGCTCTAATATCTGCATCAGATTCATGACTCGTATCAATTAAATCTTCTGTGAGCGCGCCGATAATGCCATTTCGTGCAGCAAAAACTTTACCTATTTTGTCTTGATGTTGTCTCGCTGTTTCAATCACACCACACGCGGATGCGTTAATCACAGCCGTCACGCCGCCTGATTGGGCATAAAGGGCATTATATTGGGTCATAAATTTTCCTTGTTCTACTAGGTTTAAATTTTTCGACTATAACTTGGTTTTTGGGGCAAGATCAAGCGAGATATAGGAGGATTTCTTGACAGCCACTCACTCATCAATATCGGAAAGAAACTTGCTTTTATAGGAAGTTTCTTGCTAAAATGAACCTTATGACAACACTCAAAGATAAAATTATAGAATCAGGCTTGGCAAATCATGTTCTTACAGATGTTGATCTTAATAACTTATTATTAAGGAGCACCCCTGCCGCCCGTTATGGGATGGTTAATAAGTCATTAAAAAAAGCAGAACTTATTAAGATTCGCCGAGGCCTTTACCTACTTGCAGACAAATACCGTCAAAAAAAGCTGAGTAAATTTTTTCTTGCAAGCCGAATTGTACCTCACAGTTACGTTTCTTTGGAAAGCGCACTGGCTTATCATGGCTGGATTCCAGAACATGTTAAAACAGTGATGAGCGTTGTTGCGCACGGCCGCACTAAAGAGTTTGTAACACCCTTTGAGGAATTTGTTTTCTATCACTTACCTGTTAACGAATATGAATTCTTAACAGGTGTCACTCGCATCGAAGATATTAAAGATGAACCTTTCTTTCTCGCATCGCCCCTTCGGGCATTGGCTGACTATGTCTACCTCAAAAAAATAGGGTGGGAAGGCCTTCGCTATTTAACCCATAGCTTACGTATTGAGATAGAACAACTCATGCAAATTGATTCTGATTGTTTTTTAGAAATTAAAAAAGTATATCATTCAAAGCGTGTTTTATGCTTTTTGGATAATCTTAAAAAGGAACTTAACAAATAATGGCTACCAATATTATTGATACAAGACTTGAAACGTATACTCTTAGTACATTAGAGGATGAGGAACATGCGCTAAAAGAAATATTACAGGAAATTGCCTTGTATGGTCTGGCAAACGCGAATTTTTTTGATAAAGCTATTTTTCATGGGGGATCAGCGCTCCGAATTTTATATGGGCTACCTCGTTTTTCAGAAGATTTGGATTTTTTATTAAAAAATCCGAATCCTGACTTTCATTGGGAACCTTATATAGATGCTATTATCACAACTTGTAACCAATACGGTATTCGTCCTGAAATTATTGATAAAAGCCGCGTTAGTCATACGGTTAAAAAAATGTTTTTAAAAGATAATTCCATCGGAAAAATGATTAATTTATCATTCGCTCACTATCCTAAAAAGAAACTTGCAATAAAATTTGAAATTGATATTAACCCACCTTTAGGCTCCAACCTGGAGATCAAATTTCTAGAATTTCCTTTAGATTATTCTATTGCCGCACAAGATCTTAGCAGTGGCTTTGCGGGGAAATGTCATGCTTTATTATGCCGCGAATATATTAAAGGTCGCGATTGGTACGATTTTACCTGGTATATTTCTAAGAAAATTTCTCCTAATTTTATTTTTCTTACCCACGCACTTGATCAACAAGGGCCTTGGGCTAAGCAAAAAAATAGTATGACGCCCGAGTGGTTTATTAAAGTCATGCGGGAAAAAATTAAAAGTATTGACTGGAAAAAAGCAGCAAGCGATGTAGCTCCTTTTCTTAATGTCCAAGATAAAAAAGCATTATTTGTATGGGGGGTTGATTTTTTTATAGATAAACTGACTAAGCTGGAAACTATTCTTAATGATGAAAAATAAACCCTCCCCCAAACACATCATCGTTGGCATGTCTGGCGGTGTCGATTCTTCTGTGACGGCTCTTTTACTGAAAGAGCAAGGGCATCATGTGGAGGGGGTTTTTATGAAGAATTGGGAAGAAGATGATACAGAGACTTATTGCCCTGCCAGTCGAGACATGGCAGACGCACAAGCGGTGTGCGATCAGTTGGGTATTGAGCTTAAACGTATTAATTTTTCTGCTGAGTACTGGGAACGGGTATTTACCTATTTTCTTAGCGAGTACCGTGCAGGTCGTACGCCTAATCCGGATATTCTTTGCAATAAAGAAATTAAATTTAAAGCTTTTTTAGACTATGCCAAACAACGTGGCGCGGATTATATCGCGACAGGGCATTATGCGCGTATTTTGGAAAAAAATGGGGAATTTTACTTACTTAAAGGCTTAGACTCTGCTAAGGACCAAAGCTATTTTTTGCATTTATTAGAACAATCTCAACTCGCACGGAGCTTATTTCCTATTGGTCATCTGACTAAACAAACGGTACGGGAGATGGCTTATCGGGCTGGATTTAAAAATTCTTTTAAAAAAGACAGTACGGGTATTTGTTTTATTGGTGAACGTAAATTTAAAACTTTTTTAAATGATTATCTGCCAGCCCAACCCGGAAACATCGAAACGAGCGATGGGAAAATAATAGGTACTCATGATGGCCTCATGTTTCATACGTTGGGTCAGCGCCAAGGCTTAAAAATTGGTGGACAAAAAAATATGTCTGAAGCGCCTTGGTATGTTGTTGCTAAAAATATAGCAAAAAATACGCTCATCGTTGCTCAAGGCCAGGATAACGCTTTACTTTATACCCGCCGTTTATTGACTTATCCTGTTCACTGGCTGAATGCTTCGCCACAAGCCTTCCCCTATGCAGCTTCTGCCAAAACCCGCTACCGTCAAGCTGATCAACCGTGTATGATTCATCCTAATAACCATCAAAATCAGTATCTCATCGTTGATTTTAAGGAGCCACAACGTGCTGTAACACCTGGGCAGTCCGTGGTTTTTTATCAAGAGGATATCTGTTTAGGTGGTGGAATTATCCTGGAAAAGAATGGAGCATAATTTTGCAAGACCCCTTTGACAATATCACTATTGCCCTAGCAGGCCTCATACAAGCGATCAGCCTTGCGCGAGAATTGGCACAAACAGGAAAAGTAGATGAAATAGCTTTTCAAACAACACTGAATAGCCTTTTTCAAACGGATCCTCAACATGTGCTAGATGTGTACGGTAGCCTTGCGAATATCAAATTAGGTTTGGAAAGATTAATGAATACACTTGATTCCAAAACTGTGGCAACGGCGCAAACTATCCATTACATGCATTCTATCATGCATTTACAAACAAAAATTGATCGCTCAGAAAAAATAAGCCGTGCGTTGATACACCGTATTCAACAAGCAAAAAAACAGGTGGAATATTTTTCTCTTACACATCCCACTGTTATGGCGAATTTAGCTGATATTTATATTACTAGCATTAGCACATTTCGCATCAAATTTTTTATTTTGGGCAATCAACGTATTTTAAGCAGTACGGGTACTATCGAAAAAATTCGAGCGCTCTTATTAGCCGCTATTCGCTCTGCTGTGCTATGGCGACAAGTCGGTGGCTCTCGTTTACAATTAATTTTTTTTCGCAAAAAAATAAAAAAAACAGCACGAAAATTACTGTCACAAATTGAAGGAGTTTAACATCATGACAATCTCAATGCTCACCGCTATCTCACCTCTGGAAGGACGCTATCAAGAAAAACTCGATGACTTACGACCTACTTTCAGTGAATATGGTTTAATTAGATTTCGCGTCATTGTTGAAATTCGTTGGCTACAAACATTAGCTGGGTACGCTAACTTACCTGAATTACCTCCGTTTAGCCAGCATGCGAGCACATTATTAAATTCGATTATCGACAATTTTTCTGAGCAAGATGCCGTTCGTGTTAAAAATATTGAAAAGGTGATTAACCATGATGTGAAAGCTGTCGAATATTTTTTGAAAGAGCGGATGAAAGACAATGCTGAACTCGCTGCCATCAGTGAATTTATCCATTTTGGCTGTACTTCGGAAGATATTAATAACCTGGCGTATGGGCTTATGCTATCAACCGCGCGTAAACAACATATTTTACCGCTTTTAGATGAATTAGTAAGTCTATTAAAAAAATTGGCTTACGAATATGCCGACAAGCCCATGCTATCACGTACGCATGGCCAGCCTGCAACACCTACAACAGTCGGCAAAGAAATGGCTAATATGATTGCACGACTGCATCGTCAAATAGAACAAATCAGTATTACACCTCTTTTAGGAAAAATAAATGGTGCTTCAGGTAATTATAATGCAATGGTAATCGCTTATCCTGAAACAGACTGGCAACAAATCAGTAAAAATTTTGTTTGCCAATTAGGCTTACTTTGGAACCCTTATACCACGCAAATTGAACCGCATGATTATATGGCAGAGTTTTTTTCGGTGATTACACGAGTTAATACTATTTTAATTGATTTTAACCGTGATATATGGGGTTATATTTCATTAGGTTATTTCAAACAAAAATCTGTGAGTTCGGAAGTGGGCTCTTCGACCATGCCGCATAAAATTAACCCTATTGATTTTGAAAATGCTGAAGGTAATTTAGGTATTGCTAATGCGTTACTTGAACACATGGCAATGAAATTACCGATTTCTCGATGGCAGCGTGATCTCTCTGACTCTACTGTATTGCGTAATATAGGTGTGGCGATTTCGCATGCTGTGTTAGCTTATCAATCCACTTGCCGTGGTTTAAATAAAATTAGCCTTGATGAGTCTGTAATTGCAGCCGATCTTGAAAACCATTGGGAAGTACTCGCAGAGGCAGTGCAAACCGTCATGCGCCGTTATGGGATTGAACAACCTTATGAAAAACTAAAGACATTTACACGTGGTCAAAAAATAACAAAGGTTTTGCTCCATCAATTTATTATAGAATTAGAACTCGAGGATGATATTAAACAGGTTCTTTTAAAACTCACGCCCAGCAATTATTTAGGCTATGCTAATGATTTAGCCAAACGAATCTAATACAATAGAAGAAACCTCAAAGGAATGACAGGATGGCGATGGCACAATCGTTATACGATAGGATAATCAATCATTTTGGCAATTGGCTGACAAAGGAAAAACCGCCTGCTGAAACACCCCCCTGTGATTTCAATCGCTTGAAATATGAAGTCCGCCCTGGGGATGTCTTACTCGTTGAAGGCCGCAGCCGAGTCAGTAATATCATTAGCATGATCACTCAAAGCCCTTGGACACATGCAGCATTGTACTTAGGCCGTTTGCATGATATTGAGGATCCTGTTTTACGCAAAACAGTGGCTGTTCATCTAAAAAAACGTGAGAACGTGCGTTTGGTCATTGAAGGCATATTAGGCCATGGTATTATTGTATCGCCCCTTAGCATCTATCGTTATCATCACTTGCGTATCTGCCGACCGATTGGCATTGCACCGAATGATATAGAGCAGGTGATTGCTTACTCTATCAGAGCATTGGGGTTACCTTATAACGTGCGTCACTTACTAGATCTTGCTCGGTTTTTACTTCCATGGTCGCTCTTGCCTCGTCGTTGGGGATCGAGTTTGTTTAGGACAACGCGGGGTGAGATTGAAAGCGGTATTTGTTCCTCGCTTATTGCAGAAGCTTTTACAGCAGTCAAATTCCCTATTTTACCTTTTCTTAAAATAGATTCGGATGATAATAATGTAGAATTAATTCATCGTAATCCTTATTTATTTACGCCTAAGGATTTTGATTATTCCCCTTATTTTGAAATTATCAAATACCCTATTTTTGACCCGAATCAACCTCTTCCTTATTATCGGCGTTTGCCTTGGGCAAAAAAAGGAAAATTACATCAGGATCATGGTATTATTAGCGAGCCACCTTCTGAAAAGAAAAAGCAAAGAAGTTTTTTTAGTGAGTTATTATTTGGTAAGGATAAAGCAAAAATTCAGATACCTGAAGCTCATCATGATGATCATAAACCAGAAACAGACTAAAAAAACTTTAACTATTCAGAAATGTGGATTAGACGCGCTTTTTGCATCGTAATCCACCAAATAAAATGCCATCATTATCAAAAAGCTATAAGGTGAATTTATTTGGTGGATTACGACGCAAAAAGCGCGTCTAATGTATAGACTGGGGACATAGTAAACACTTGTTCGGGGACATAGTAAACACTTTAATATGGCATAT
>JAJONP010000122.1 GCA_021323555.1 Gammaproteobacteria bacterium
TATAACAACTATAAATACAAGCAGCGTTGAGATTAAAACATTTTTAGCAATATACCATTTCAAAATTTTCACTGATTTTTTCTCTTAAAGAATAATTTGCCTGATTGCCAATTAAATAGTAATAGGATGACAAAAATTAATAAAAGATGTACCCACCATACGCCCAGCACAATCGGCACTGTTTTTTGTTCTACCCAATCTCGCGCGACAAATAATAATTCAATATAAATCACATAAATTAAAATAGCAGGTAAAAATTGCGCGTAACGGCTTTGGCGTGGCCGTATATAACTTAATGGAATCGCTAACAAAGCTAATAAAAACGCTGATAAAGGCATTGAAAAACGCCACTGTAACTCAGCCGCGTCTTTAGGATTTTGAAAATAATTTTTCCATAATACATTCGTTGGAATGACTTCTTGGGCTTGATGCTGCGAGGTTATCGTTTGGTTTGGAATACGTACCGCGTATTTTTTAAATTGGATAATTTTATAGTTATTCTGTCCTGGTGTGCCTTCATAACGATACCCATCCACAGCTACAACAAATTTATCTTTAGAGACGGGATCAGTCATTTGATATCCTCTCGCGGCTGATAATACTGTCCAGAACGGCGATGGCATTTTCTTTTGTTCAGCAACAAAAACATTATTGGCTTGTTGATGATTACGCGAAATCGTTTCTACATAGAAAATCCGATTTTCATCACCACTGGTTTGAAAACGGCCTGGTGTGAGCGTATTTAAGAGATTCCCCGCGGTCAGGCTTTGTGAAATTAATTTGTCTTTTTGAATAGCAATAAAGGGATTCACTATGACTGTAAAAACTAAGACGATGATCGCGACACAACAAGCAAGCCCGCCTGTTATCTGCACAAGCTTTTGCGTACTCATGCCATACGCCTGCATCACACGTAATTCATTGTCTGCGTATAAACGTCCATAAGTCGCAATAATTCCAAGATAAAGCCCTAATGGCAATAATAATGCCAATAAAAAAGAAACTTCAAAGCCCATTAATTGAAATAATACGTTCACAGCCATTTTGCCGGATGCGGCATAATTGAGAAATCGAACAAGTTGATTGCTTAAAAAAATAAGCAATAGGATGAAGGTCACAGCCAGTAGGGCATAGCACACTTCTTTTAAAAGATAACGCGAAATAATCATTTAATTCTTCTGTATAAAACTAAAACTATGTAGAATTCGCGTTATTATATAAAATTTAACTTTAAGGAGCTAACATGAAATTCAAGCTTGACTCAATCAGTATCGCAAACCAGCAAACAGATTGTACTATTATTGGTATTTTCGAAGGCACCCAAGAAAAACTCGGCTCTGCCGTACATGAGCTCAATAAAATTAGCAAAAATTATATGATTAATTTCCTTAAAAAAGGGGATTTTCAGGGGAAATTAGGCCAAACTTTATTTTTGTATCATGTACCTAATAGCGCATCCACTCGTATTTTACTGATAGGCTGCGGTAAAGAAACGGTGTTGAGCGCACGAGATTATCGAAAAATCATCGCGAGCAGTGTAAATGCACTTAATACGATTAAAATCAGCCGTGCGACTTCTTTCTTAACTGAGCTTCCTGTTGAACAATATGATTTTGCCTGGAAAATAAAACAAGCAGCTATAGTCACTTCAGAAACGCTCTATTGTTTCGATGAATTCAAAAGCAAAAAGGAACCTCAAAAAACCCTGCAAGAGATGTGTTTTTATACGCCTAAAAATCAACAGTATCCTGCATGTGAAACTGCTTTAAAAGAGGCGGTCTGTATTAATAAGGGTGTGGAGTTTACAAAAAATTTAGGGAATTTACCCAGCAATATTTGTACCCCTACCTATTTAGCTAATCAAGCTAAAAAACTCGCACAGCTATATCCTCGCTTGTCTGTGAAAATTTTAGAAGAAAGCGATATGAAAAAATTAGGGATGGGGGCTTTGTTAGCTGTTGCTCAAGGCAGCACTCAACCTGCTAAACTCATTTGCCTGGAATACAAAGGCGCGGGTAAAAAACAAGCACCTGTTGCCTTAATAGGTAAAGGTATTACGTTTGATACGGGTGGTATTTCTTTGAAATCTCCGGATGCAATGATCGGCATGAAATATGACATGTGTGGCGCAGCGACTGTATTAGGCACGCTAAAAGCTGCCATGGAATTGAAACTGCCTGTTAACTTAGTAGGCATTATTGCAACAACAGAAAACATGCCGAGTGGATCTGCCTGCAAGCCTGAAGATATTGTAACGACTCTTTCAGGTCAAACCGTTGAGATTCTAAATACGGATGCGGAAGGACGACTTGTACTCTCTGATGCGCTGACTTATTGTGAACGCTATAAGCCGGCTGTCGTCATTGATATCGCCACCTTAACAGGTGCTGTCGTCATTGCTTTAGGTCAGCATGCAACAGGTTTACTCAGTAATCATGAACCCTTAGCGCAGGAATTATTACGGGCAAGTAGGGAGAGTCATGATCGTGCCTGGCAATTACCTCTGTGGGACGATTATCAAGATCAATTAAAAAGTTCTTTTGCAGATATGTCGAATGTCGGCGGCAGGCAAGCAGGTACTATTACTGCGGCTTGTTTTTTATCGCGCTTTGCCAAAAAATTTCACTGGGCACATTTGGATGTCGCAGGCACAGCCGCTATGATGATGGGTGGCGGTGAACGCCGTTATGCGACAGGACGGCCTGTCCCTATGCTTATGCAATATTTAATTAATCAATACGCCAAATAAACTCTATCAATATGCCAAAAATTGATTTTTATCTGATTCCTGATCAATCTGAAAAAGAGCGTTTGTTGTTTGCCTGTCGTTTCATTGAAAAGGTCTATAAAGAACAACAAAGGGTTTATATTCATACAGAAACCCAAACGCTCGCGCACCAATTGGATGAGTTATTATGGACATATCGTGAAGATAGTTTTCTTCCGCATGATATTAGACATAAAGAACGTCTACCTACATCACCGATTCAAATTGGTTTTAATGCAACGCCTGAAGAACAATGGGATGTTTTAATAAACTTAAGCACAAATGTGCCAGAGTTCTACCCTCAATTCATGCGTGTCGTAGAGCTTGTCTCTGAGGATCCTATTGTTCAAACAGCTGCACGTGAGCGTTATAAATTATACCGAATGCAAGGTCACACGATTAATACTTATAAAACTTCTATTGAGACATAACTATGGAAAAAACTTACAATCCCAACGCTATCGAACAAACATGGTATCAAACATGGGAAAAAAATAATTATTTTGCACCATCTGGTGAAGGCGAACCTTATTGCATCATGCTACCGCCACCGAATGTGACAGGCAGTTTACACATGGGGCATGGTTTTTGTTTTAGTATGATTGATATATTAATTCGTTATCATCGTATGCAAGGTCGGCGCACCTTATGGCAAGGGGGCTGTGATCATGCAGGTATTGCAACTCAAATGGTCGTTGAAAGACAGCTCATGTTAGAAGGTCAATCACGGCATGATTTAGGACGTGAAGCGTTTGTTAATAAAATTTGGGAATGGAAAAATGAATCGGGTGGCAATATTACACGCCAGCTAAGACGTTTAGGCGCATCTATTGATTGGTCGCGTGAGCGCTTTACCATGGATGAGAAATTATGTGAAGCAGTCACTGAAGCATTTGTTCGTCTACATCGTGAGGGATTAATTTATCGTGGTACACGTCTTGTCAATTGGGACCCTAAATTATTAACAGCTATTTCTGATTTAGAAGTCATACACTCCGAAGAAGAAGGCAAATTATGGCATATCCGTTATCCACTCACTCACTCTGACGAGTATTTGACTGTAGCAACCACACGACCTGAAACACTATTAGGTGATGTCGCTGTCGCAGTTCACCCTGATGACACACGTTATCAACATTGGATTGGGCAGCAAGTACAATTGCCTCTAACGGGACGCACTATTCCTATTATTGCAGATGATTATGTAGACGCTACATTTGGTAGTGGCTGCGTCAAAATCACACCTGCGCATGACTTTAATGACTACGCTATTGGACAGCGCCACCGTTTAAAGCCTCTCAATATTTTCACACCTGATGCACACTTAAATGCAAGCGCCCCGAATGCTTATCAAGGATTAGAACGCTTTGCTGCACGTGAACAAATTATTCATGATTTAAATGTATTAGGTCTCATCGAAAAAATTGAAAAACATACGATAAAAGTACCCCGTGGTGATCGCTCAGGTGTGATTATCGAACCTTATTTAACGCAACAATGGTTTATGAAAATGGAATCATTAGCAAAACCTGCGATAGATGCCATTGAAAAAAACCAAATAAAATTGATACCCGATGTATGGAATAAAACTTATTTTCAATGGCTGCATCATATTGAAGACTGGTGTATTAGCCGCCAACTTTGGTGGGGACATCGTATTCCTGCGTGGTATGATGAAGAGGGTCAAGTCTATGTTGGTCATGATGAGATAGAAGCACGTCAACACTATCGCATTCCTGCTGATACTGTATTACAACAAGATAGCGATGTTCTGGACACATGGTTCTCCTCTGCGCTATGGCCTTTCTCTACGCTCGGTTGGCCTGAAAAAACCCGTGAGCTCACCACATTTTATCCCACCCAAGTCTTAGTCACAGGCTTTGATATTATTTTTTTCTGGGTCGCCCGCATGGTAATGCTAGGGCTTCACCTGACCGATCAAATACCCTTTAAAGAAGTCTTTATTACCGGCCTGATTCGTGATGCCGAAGGCCATAAAATGTCGAAATCCAAAGGGAATGTTTTAGATCCTTTAGATTTAATCGATGGCATTGAATTAGATGCACTCGTGCGAAAACGTATTCATGGTTTAATGCAACCTGTCATGGCACAAAAAATCGAAAAAAATACGCGTGAACAATTTCCAAAAGGTATTGCTGCCCACGGAACAGATGCATTGCGTTTTACTTTTTGTGCATTGGCCTCTTACGGACGTGAAATTCGTTTTGATTTGGGTCGCTTGGAAGGTTATCGTAATTTTTGTAATAAATTATGGAATGCAGCGCGTTATGTCTTCATGAATACGGAAGAAAAAAACATTGATTTTTGTGATACCAATAAAATACTTTCTGCGCCTGATCATTGGATTTTATCACGCTTGCAAAATACTATTTCAATTGCACATGATGCACTCGCCAATTACCGTTTTGATTTGCTCGCGCACGCGTTGTATGAATTCACCTGGAATGAATTTTGTGATTGGTATTTAGAATTATCAAAACCTATCTTAAATTCAGGCAATAGCACGGTAGAAGAATTAAACGGCACCCGCCATACGCTTATTTATGTACTCGAAAATATATTACGCTTATTACATCCTGTTATGCCTTTTATTACAGAAGAAATTTGGCAACGCACAGCGCCTCTGGCAAGTATCACAGGCGATACGATCATGTTGCAGCCTTATCCGCTATTCAATGCTGAATTAAAAAATGATGAAATAGAATCAGAATTAACCTGGGTCAAAAATTTTATTATCGCTATCCGCACCATTCGCAGCGAAATGAATATCGCACCTGGAAAATTACTTTCTGTTTTATTAAATAAAGGCACATCCATTGATAAAAAACGCTATGAAAAACATAGCCACTTACTCATAGCACTCGCAAAATTAGAAAATTGCACCTGGGTAAAAACAGATGCACCTATTCCAGAATCAGCTATTGCACTTGTGGATGAATTAGAAATACTGATCCCCATGGAAGGTCTTATTAATAAAAAAGAAGAAGCGGCTCGTTTAACAAAAGAAATCATAAAATTAAAAAAAGAAATCGAACGCGCAGAAAATAAATTACAAAACCCCAGTTTTATTGACAAAGCACCTCCTGACATCGTTAAAAAGGAACAGGAAAAATTAGCAGAACTAAAAACTATAGTTGATAAATTAGAAATGCAACACGAGCGTTTCTTAGAAGGGTAGGGTGGATTAGACGCGCTTTTTGCGTCGTAATCCACCAAATCAATCTACCTTATAGCTTTTGATAATGCCATTTTATTCGGTGGATTACGACGCCAAAAAACGGCGTCTAATGTATAGACTGGGGACATAGTAAACACTTGTTCGGGGACATAGTAAACACTTTAATATGGCATATTTAACACTCAGGAGAAACACGAAATAATTGAAATTATATCTTTGTAATATAATAAGATATGTCTTTGAATTTGATCAAAATAAGGTCATATCTACTTTGAAAAATAATAGAATAGAGAGATAATAGATTGACTTATTTTATTACATGCGTATTATATATGCTCTTTCATCTGCCATACTTAGGTATAGAGAATTTTATGCAAAATAGACAAAATAACGCTGAAAATAGCCAAAGAGATAATGTTCGCTTTCCGTTAATTGGTGTTATTAGTTATAGGATTGCTGACATAGGAATTTTTTTTGTTGCAAATTTAGTAGCTGTTTTCTGTGTGTTAGCAATTAGTGGGTGGGCAGGAATAATTGTAGGAGCAACTCTTGCCGTTATAATGGTTGTTAAAACAGATTCATTCCTCGATAAATATAAATTTGAAGAAAGCAATAGGCCAATTATTAGACACCAACCAGTTAAAAATGATAAAGATTATATTGAAGCATTTAAAATATTAGGTCCTCGAGCATCACTAGCGATCTTAAGCGACAGACTTGAAGGTGATTTTTTACTAATGTATTGTAAACATTTACGTTCTGAAGGTGTAGATATACCTTTACCCAAAATACCAGAAGCAGAAGCAGAAATTACATTAAAAGAAGGATCTAAAGAATGGCTAAAAAGAGAACTGAAATCTTTGGAAGATTTAGAAAGGACAGTTACTGACACCATTAGTTTAGAAATGATGACTGAGCCTGTTATAGCTGATGACGGGAATGTATATGATCGAAAACTATTACAAGACCATTATGATTCCCGTCGTAGGGATAGGAAAATCCCTAGGTGTCCAAAAGATCGAGGCCAAAGGCTACGTAATCCACAATATTTCGGAGAATCCAGGCGTGTAAAAGCCATGGTAACCCATGTTAAAAAGGTGTATGGTTCGCTTGAGAAACTGCAAGAAAATATAACGATTCTTAAGAAAAAAATTGCATCTTTCGATTCTTCACAAGTGGTTGCGTCCCCTTCTTCTGAAGGCTACTTTAAATCACCAAATAAACCTGTTGCTGTTGTTAGCAACACCTCTACATTAACTTATGCAATTAACAATTAACTAAGAAGGGTAGGGTGGATTAGACGCCGTTTTTTGGCGTCGTAATCCACCGAATAAAATGGCATTATCAAAAGCTATAAGGTAGATTGATTTGGTGAATTACGACGCAAAAAGCGCGTCTAATCCACCCTACATTACTCGTTAAAAATTAAAAAATATAATCATAACAATAGGTTAATAAAAACCTATAAAGATGAGGCAACCATTTTTGCTTTATAAAGGTATTTCAGGCATAATGCTGCACTAAATAGCAATTAAAGTAGAGGATAGCATGACAAGAAGCTGGCAAGACTGGAACACAAACCTTATCGCTTTAGCCGAAATCACAAGCGGAGTAGGTACAACTGTTCTGACCGCTGGGTTTCTATTGACAGCATGCGGAGCCATAGCAACGAGTACAGCGCTGGTTGTATTGCCTTATCTCGTTCCAGCAGTCTATATCGGGGTTGCCTTATTACAACTCACGCATGGGCAGGCTTACGCAGGCTATTCGCAATTAGAAAAAATGAAAGAAACCCCTGGGGATGACCCGGTAATAGAAAACAAAATTCTTTCAAGCATACGAGAATACATCGCATTATCTGTTGTGAAAGCTATAAGTTGGTTCATCGTAGCCGGTGGGATTATGTTATTTACTCCTGGGGTTATCGCTGGAGGCTTAGCAGCAATTACAGGTACTTATGTCTATAGCAACATAGCTCCATTTTTTGGGAGCAAAAAACAAGGGATGGGTGAGGAAAATCACGCCCCTCTTTCTTTCATGAATCGCATGCTACTCTACTCTACGCTCCCGATGTGACGTTAAGAGAGC
>JAJONP010000017.1 GCA_021323555.1 Gammaproteobacteria bacterium
ATTCTTTTATTAATTTCACTACCGTAGGTTCAATATAACGTGGCAATAAGTAGCGTATATTAGCGATCACTTTATTCCAATCAACGAGTAAATAAAAAGTCACAACGGGAATGAGTATTAAATTAATGAGCCATTCGACTAAAATAAAACTTGAATGCACTACTGTATTAAGAAATCTTTCGGCCGTGTTGCTTGTTTTAGCCAAGTTGTTAACCAGCGTAGTTTTAATGGAACCCATGTTGGGTTCGTGAATACCCAATTGGTCAGATAGCCAGGGTATAACGGTGTCTTCCCCCCACGCAATAATTCTCGGCAGCATTTCCATTAAATTTGAAATTTGTTTTTGAATGAGTGGAACCAATAAAAGAACAATGAGTATGATCAAAGAAAATAAGAGAGAAAAAATAATAATAATACTTAATAGACGTGGCAAACGCAGTCGCATGAGCTGTGTAACGAGTGGGTTGACTAAATAAGCAAGCAATCCGCCTATGACAAAAGGCATTAATATGGGTGCAAGTAAATATAATAACCCGCCACTGAGAGCAAGCAGAAAAATAAAAAATAATTTATGGCTATCTAATTTTAAGGATTCCATTGATAAACCACCATCGTATCATCATTGCTTGTTTTAATAGGCGTTAGCTTTTTCCCTTGAGCCAGCGTCTGCATAAACGATTCTTCAGTGCTGCGCAGGCTAATTTTAAGTATGACTTCATTAGTTGTGGTAATTTCTACAATTTCTACATTAGCAACGGGTGTTAATTGATTAAGATAGCGCGTGAGTTTGGCAAAATCGGGATATTGCGTAATACCAGTGACTTTTAAAGTTAAATCTTTCTGGATTGTATCAGTGGTCATCACGGCAAAACGTGTTGCTAGTGTGTTAGTGACATTATTGATTAAGACAGGCAGTATATCAGTCATGTTCTTACCCGCGAGAGTCCAGTCTGATTGGTTATCATCAAATACGAGTTTCCATTTTGAGGTCAACCCGTCAGCACTTTGTATAATATTACCTATTAGCATCGCATCATTGTCATACCGTTTCGCTGCACTACTTAAATTAGGGATGGCCATGCTACTGACATCGTTTGTAGAAACCTGGGTTAGATCAGTCACATCCATGAGTGGAAGCAGGAGTGGCAGTCCGCGTTGTGTTGCCAATTCTTTTAACAAGCGAGTTATTTCATTGGTTGTATCGCTGCTGATGATTTCGATAGGATGCTTAGGCGCTGTATAAGTCACCCAGGCGATGATCAAGGGACGGTTTTGTCCCCATATAGGCACATCTGCATCACGTAGCCATTGGTTAACACCCTCGGCGTCAAATTGAATTTCGAGCAGATAGGGGGTGTTATGATTAGCCAGGGGAGAAGTAGAGTAACCATACTGTTGTACCA
The DNA here is from genome assembly GCA_021323555.1 of Gammaproteobacteria bacterium. The sequence goes on from JAJONP010000017.1 coordinate 1,404, forward strand.
ATGTTTCAGCTGTATTTAAGCGCGCTTTTAACTTTGGGTTATCTATGACTTGGTTATTGCCACTGACTTTAATGAATACTTGGTTTATTCCAAGTTTCACGCCTTGACTACGTTCCGCCGATGTTTGGGCGGCGACAGGCAAAGTCGCCTTGTAAAGCGCATCTACTTTGACCGCGAACGCTGAGGTAGTGATTAAGAGCAAATACAAACCAAATCCAGCTAACCAAGTTGTTTTCATAGAGGTATAACCTAAAACCTGACCCTAAAAGTAATATTGGCTATAGTACATGAAGATGTTTCTTTTTGTTATAGGAATAGCTTATGGCTTTTTATAATACCTACATTCAAGCTGTATGTCGATTTCAGGTATTTATAAAAAATTGAACCAATACGATAGTCGGTAGTAGTACCCCCTCTAGTTTTTTTTTCAAAGATATACTATATTGTTCAATGAGATATAATTCTTTAAGGTATCTAACCAAACGGAGGCGGCACTACTGCTGGAAATCATGCTGATAAAATCACAACTGATTACTGAAGTGAGTAAAAAGCTATCCCATCTTCCAGAGAAAGATATTGCTCTGGCTGTGAATTACATTGTAGCCAAAATGGGTGATGTATTAAGCCAGGGTGGCCGAATTGAGATTCGCAGTTTTGGTAGTTTTTGCCTGCATTACCGCCCGCCTCGTAATGCTCATAATCCTAAAACAGGCGAAAGACTCATCACCCAACCTAAGTACGCAGTACATTATAAACCAGGTAAAGAACTGCGCGAGCAAGTTAATGCAAGCCGAGACACGATTCCTTTGCTCGAGGAGGCGGCTGGCGATGCAGATGAGGGTGAGGAATAGAATCTTCTTTAAAAAAACCTTGTATAAGGCTGCTTATTTCAGCCTGTGTTAAGAATTTTGCTACAGTTATTTTATTATCAGATTGAGGTGATAGAAAAGAGTCTTTTTCATCAGCGACAGATTCGTCATCAGCAGAGAGAGGCAATACTTGGGTTTCGATGGTGCGAGCAATGTTTCTGATGGTGCTATTACCAGAGAGTTCTAAATCACTAGAACCTGCGAATCTTACTACTAGATGTGATATGCCTTTGGGGCAGCCAGAGCCAGGAAACATTTCTCCGTTTCTTTTATTCATGAGGACATGAATGAGTTTAGCGCGATCAAGGACCCTTTTTTCTGCTTTTTGTTTTTTAGCCAGTAAGTTAATATTTGTTGAGCTGTAATAAGTTCTAAGCTCTGTGTAATTATTATTTATTTTATAGTTCCACAAAGCAGACAAAAACCTAAAAGGAGAACTGAGTCCTCGTATAAAACCGTTATTATAAAAATCCATCGCACAATGCCACGATCCTGTGACTAAGCCATAAAGTACCCCACCGACAAAACCGATGGTAGCAGCAGTCCCTATCAGTATTCCAAGCACAGTGCAGAAAGCAAAACAACCCTGTGGTTCACTTCCACAATCCAGCAAAGGTGATCTAAGTAATCCTTGTACTATTACTCTAATCGCGACACTTGCTGCCCATAGGCCATAACAGATACCTAACACAGCTGAATTAACAAGAGCGCCGTATAAGAGACCGATCGTAAATATTGGAATACGTTTAAGCGTCATATAACGTACTTTAATAATAGTAAAGAAAATGCACTATACGCACGAAAACTTAAAAAAATATTAAGCAATGGGCAATGTCACACCTTTTTGGCCTTGGTATTTCCCCGCGCGATCTTTGTAAGATACTTCACATTCTTCATCTGATTCTAGGAAAAGTAATTGGGCAACACCTTCATGCGCATAGATTTTAGCGGGTAGGGGGGTGGTATTTGAAAATTCTAAGGTGATATGGCCTTCCCACTCAGGTTCAAGCGGTGTCACATTGACGATGATGCCGCAGCGCGCATAAGTAGATTTGCCTACGCATATCACAAGTATATTGCGAGGAATGCGGAAGTATTCAACGCTGCGGGCTAATGCAAAAGAATTGGGCGGAATAATGCAAACAGGGGCTGTGATATCGACAAAGCTGTGTTGCGAAAATGCTTTAGGATCCACAATCGCTGAACTGATATTGGTAAAAATTTTAAATTCATCGGCGCAACGTATATCGTAGCCATAACTGGAAGTGCCATAGGAAATGATTTTGCCTGCAGTGCTTTCGCGTTGTTGCATAGGTTCGAAGGGTGAAATCATCGTGTGCTGTTCTGCCATTCGATGAATCCATTTGTCAGATTTGATGCTCATGGGATGGTGCCCTTCATTGTTTTTGATAATGATAAATTGTAAGCCAGCCTGTAGGATATGCAATGGTTTTTTTAGGGCTTAAGGGCTGCAAATCCCTGATCTAAAACCTCAAATCCCAGTACGATTGCCCTGCTTATTCACGCAACAATGCCTTCCCGCCTTGGGAATGACACGGCTAAGTGATATTGTTGGGATCGGAGGTGATGGCTCCCACACAACTAAATAAAGAAAGTAAAAGCAGGGACGGCATATTTTGCCATCGTCTTACTCACTTACTGGATTTTCGGTTGATTCATTAATTTTGTTATTGTTGTTAGTTAATTTTTGTCGAATGCGTGCTGCTTTTCCGCGTAAATCACGCATATAATACAGTTTGGCGCGACGGACTTCTCCGCGGCGTTTTACTTCAATTGAATCAATAATAGGGCTATAAGTTTGGAACACGCGTTCAACGCTAACGCCATGTGCATTTTTACGGACAGTGAATGCAGAATTTAAACCGCGATTACGTTTGGCAATCACAACACCTTCAAAGGATTGTAATCGTACGCGCTCACCTTTCCCTTTTCCTTCTCCTTCTGCTTCCTTAACTTTCACTTGCACCTTGATGGTATCACCGGGTGAAAAAGTAGGGATAGTTTTATTGGCCGCTTGCATTTGCTCTGCTTCGAGGGTTTGGATAATGTTCATAGTGTATTCCTCTCTTAATCTACTCATAAATCTAACGGTTATTGGTCAATGTTCACGTCCTAACAGGCAAAGTCCGTATTTGGCCAATCTCGTGCGAAAATTTTATAAAAATCTGCTCACATAGTCCTCGTATTCTGCGCTATTTTTATAAAATTTTCGCACAACCTTAGCTCAAATCCGAACTTTTTTTTCATTCAAGAACCGTGTGAACGCATACGGTTATTGTTCTTGAATAAATTCCATTAATAATTCTAGTTGAAATTTATTCAAGTTAAATTTTAATAATAAATCTGGCCTTTTTAGCCAGGTTTTACCTAACGCTTTCTTTAAACGCCAACGCTCAATTTCTTTGTGGTTCCCACTGATTAATACGTCAGGGACCCTCTGATTTTGAAAATTTTCTGGTCGTGTATACTGAGGGTATTTCAGTAAGCCGGAACTAATAGAGTCCTCTGCTACAGAATTTTCATGCCCCAATGCACCTGGTATTAAGCGAGTGATAACATCAATCATAGTCATCGCGGCTAATTCTCCGCCTGATAACACATAATCACCCATCGACCATTCTTCATCCACTTCCATTTTTAGCAAGCGTTCATCAATACCTTCATAACGTCCTGCTATTAAAATTAAACTCTTTTTTTCATATAATTTTTTAGCCGTACTTTGCGTAAACCGATCCCCCTGTGGTGATAAATGAATTACCACAGGTTTTATATGCAATGGCGCAGCGTGTTTTGCTGCGTGAATTGCATTTTGCAAAGGTTGAGCCATCATCACCATGCCAGGTCCGCCACCATAGGGGCGATCATCAACTTGGTGATGCTTGTTTTGTGCAAAATCTCGGGGATTCCAGCACATTAATTTTACTAATTTTTCTTTCAGTGCGCGTCCAGTAATACCGTAATCCAGCGCGGAAAACATTTCTGGAAAAAGTGTAATAATACCAAACCACACGTTATATTAATTCCCAATGAACATTTATTATTTGTCTGTCCAAGTCAATATTTTTGACGATGTTTGATAAATAAGGAATTGCATGTTCTTTACTATTGCTATCATTTTTAATGACTAGCACATCGTTTGAGCCAGTCTCAAGTAAATAAATAACTTTTCCTAATATCGCTCCCTCGTGGTTAATGACCGTTAAACCTTCTAAATCACTCCAGTAGTACTCGCCCTGTTTCAAGGGGGGAAGCTCGGTGTTTAGGACTGCAATTTTTTTTCCCGTCAGCAGCCGAGCTTGTTCTGGATTGTGAATACCAGAAAATTTTACAATAATGCGTTTATGCTGTTCACGGCTCTCTGTACGTTCGATAAGCGACCATTGGTTCGCTTCTTCTATATACCAAGCGCTATAATTTAGTATATTAGCAGGGGGTTCTGTATAAGTATGAAGCTTAATCCACCCTTGAACACCGTAGGCTGAGCCTAATTTACCTACCACAATATATTTAATGTGCCTGGTATCCGTTTCTTTCATTGCATTTACGCAGTTGCTGCTGTTGTTTTCACTTGCGTTTCATAATGCTTAATTAAACAACGTACGCGATCAGAAGGCTGAGCGCCTTTTGAAAGCCAATACATCGTACGTTCGTGATTGAGTTCTAGAGCAGTATCTTTGCCTGTCGCAATGGGATTAAAATATCCGAGGCGCTCTACGCAACGACCATCACGCGCGCTGCGTTTGTCACTGACAACTACATGATAAAAAGGGCGTTTTTTTGCACCGCCACGGGATAAACGAATAACTACCATCTGCTTTTACTTCCTAAAATAATTTAAGGTGTCGAATTATACGGCAGAATTGATTGGTTGCAAACAAATTATTTTTTTATGATACATTAACGGCTTTAAAGTCTTTTTATATTTGCATTTTGCCTAAATTTGCGAATAAGACAGTTTTGTGTGTTAAAATGCACACACTTAAGTGTTCCATGATTAAAACAATGAGGGTTCCACTATGGCATTCGGGCGCGGGAGTGAGCTAAGTGAGATATTAAAGGCGATTAATCGAGATGATTTTGAAGAGGTTAAGAGATTAGCAGAAGCGGTTGATGAGTTTGGTTATCCTAAATTTGATTTTAATGCTGACCTCTTTTACTACTACAGGGGTGGTTATCCAAAAGTAAAAACGACCGTATTAAATTATGTACTATTCGGATTATTTGATTTCTGTCGTTTTAAAGAAGCAGAAGAGTATGGTGAGAAGCCCCGGGCAAGTATTTTTGAATGGTTTATGTTTTTGGTGCAGTTGAAGAATGTATATGGTGATCTGATTATTGATTTTAATAGAGCAGTATTGGATGAGAAAGGCCGACGTACGTCCGATCTCTTTTCTAGGATGCTTTTTTATAACGAGTGGCCGCACAGAAACTTTAAAAGCCCTATTAAAGTAAATGAAATATTAAAGTATACCTTTGAAGATATTCAAGAGCTATTTAATTGGCAGGTAGATCAGTACTATTCTAAACTTCTTCCTCACGACATTCTTCCTATTATTAAGGAGTACTACAATCCTCTCTATTGTTTTGCTTCTTTTGCTTCTGCTGTGAATTTTTTTGATCTAGAGAAGATGGAAGAGCCAAAGGTCGAGCTCAGCGAAGAGATAAAGTTTTTGAATGCATCATTGAAGTTGGCTACCATTAAGGCGGTTCTAGAACTTCAAGATTCACAAGGGCGCCCCGTCTTACGTTATCTAGACTACACTTTTCTTCGCACAATTTGTTTGGGTGATGAAAATGCGTATGTTCCGATTTTTACTAAAAAGTTGATAGATTATTTAATAAACTTCTTTAAGACTGAAGGATTGCAGTTCGATATTAACGCTTTTTCTTTCAAGACAACCGTTTTAAACTTTTTGGATGGAGCTGTTTCTCGGATTAAGGAAGAGGATAGCTTTTCACTACACGGAATATCTGAAATAGTTGATATTTTAAAAAAAAATGGTGGAAAAAGGTACCTAGACCTTTCAGAAGAAGAGCAGCAGCAAGTAGAGCAGACGGTAAAAGAAAATGAAAAAAGGGTTGTAGAAAGACAACATGTTCCTCTTTTTAGAGATCGAAGGATAGTAGAAATAAAATTTCAAGATGAAGAGCCTTCCCCTGAAGACAGGATGGAAAATGTTTACTATATTTATTCTAAAATTCGTTATGGGCAAAAAGTTTTGCATTATGGAATATTATCTTCCGGATTTTCTTCAGAATTTTTTGTTGCGCCACTTCCAGAACCTCTTCTCTCTTTCATCGACATAATGCAAGTCTTTCCAAGTCTTGAGAACGCTCATAAAAACCTGAAAATGAACTTGCAGGAATATATGACTTATCGTCGATTAGACCTAGGGGGGCGAGTCCCGAATGACAAAGAAGAGATAACTCAAGAAGAAAAAGAAAAAATTTTCCTAGAGAATATGGAACACTGGATATATGTCATTCTTGATGCAGAGCCGCTAAAAATACAGAGATATATTCTATCAAAATGGCATGACAAAAAGGATGCGATTGTCGGGGAATTTATAGAAAACGCTCAAGAAGAGCTGAAGGCTAAATTACCTAAAACGAGTGATGGGCTTCGTTTATCAGATGCTAACCGCGAAACTACTTTAATGAAGGAGTGGTTTGATAGAAGAAAAAGGTTGCATGTTTATGAACCTTTAGTAGAAGTATTTCGCAGAATAGACAAGCTTGAAGAAGAAGCAGATGAATCTGATAGTGTAGCGTACCGTGAAGCTTTTAAGAAGATTAATTTATTATTAGATGAGGTAATGCGATGTGAGAATGCATCCTATGCGTTAGATTATGAATGGTTTTGTAGTCAAATTCATATTGACAGTTTTATTGAACTGCATTCTATTGAATGTGATCTCAGAAAAAAAACAGAAGAGGAGTTTAAGCAGAAAATCAAAGCTCAAAAATATATTGAGGCTTCCTATCAAGATTTAACAGGCTTAGGGCAATCGCTTGATACTTATAAAAAATTCAGTGTATTTATTGAAAAATATAGTTCTGATCCAGCGCCTCAACCTATTATTCTTTCTTGTTTGATCGATAAAATAAAATCGCGGCTTTTCTCTGAAGAGGAAATTCCTCAAATAGTCACTGCTGTGACAGAGTTAGAAAAAATTTTATGGGAGGCACTATCTCAGGAAAATTTCTCTATTTTAAATTTTTCTGTTGCTCAGCAAGTAAAAGAGGCATTTGAAGAAGAATCTAAAGATAACAACGCTGATATTAGTCTATGTCGCGAAATAGTAGACATTTGTCTTAAGACACAAGATGATTATGATGTGCTGCAAACATTAAGTTTGAAAGAAGATGAAGTTATCAAATCATTTATAGGCGCTTCTGTTTCAAAAGTTGGAACGCTACTGAATGAGAAAAAATTATTATCAAACATACAAGATGAGGTGCACTCGATAAAAGAAGACTCACTAAAATGTGTGATTGTTTACGAAGACATTAACTCAAAATGTGAAAAAGGAAATCTTATAAAATTAAAAAATATAGCCCAAGCTATACTTCAAGCTCCTGATATTTCCTTAAAAGATAAAGAAGAGAAATTAAGAAAATTTAGAAGATTTATTTTGGATATCACTGAAAATAGAGAACATGACCTACAGGCTGATTTATTTTTGAAGCATTATTTTTTATGGAGAGTGGATAATCTTTCGAATGAAGGCTTAAAATCTGTGGAATGGATAGAAAGATTTGAAGAAGAAAAAATTTCTTTTAAACGTTTATTAAGCTTAGAAGTAGATACGAAGCCGATAATAGATATGCAAAATTATAGCCGAAGTGTCTCGTCAGATGGAAAAAGAATCGCAGCTATGCGTTCTGTGTGGAGTGCTAAAATAAAAATAGGAGCGAAGGATAATCGGTATTTTGAAGAATTTGCTAATAACACGCTTATTGAAGCGCGAGCAACGCTTGAAAAACATCGAGATAATTGTGCGATACGTCTTCTTTATGCGTTAGCAGTGTCTTTGGGCTCCTTGTTTATTTATCCTCTTTATATTTGTTGTCGCTATAATACTTTCCCTCTTCCTGCAAAGGGCAAAATGGTTTTACATGAGTTAGAACAATCCCTAAACCCAAACTTCGCACCTATTAGCCTCCGTTCATAGGGGGCATCATTCCTGGGGGTAATTTGCCTTGCAGGCCCCGCATCATTTTTAATAATCCGCCTTGTTTAGTGAGCTTTTTCATCATTTTTTGCATGTGAGTAAATTGTTTCAGTAAGCGATTGACCGCTTGAATATTCGTGCCTGAGCCTGATGCGATACGGCGTTTTCGTGAGCCGTTAATAATAACAGGAAAATAACGTTCCTTAGGTGTCATGGAATTAATAATTGTTTCAATTTCACTGAGTGATTTGTCATTAATATTTTTAGTAGCAGCTTCAGGCAGGTTGGCAACTCCGGGTAATTTTTTCATAATGCCTGTAATGCCACCCATTGTGTTGATTTGGCGAAGTTGGTCGCGAAAATCTTCTAAATTAAATGATTTGCCTTTTTTTATTTTTTTCGCAAGTTGTTCGGCTTTAGTGCGATCTATGTGACGTTCGACATCTTCCACCAGCGTTAGGATGTCGCCCATCCCTAAAATACGTGAGGCCACGCGGTCAGGATGGAAGGGCTCGATTGCATTGATTTTTTCTCCAACCCCCATAAATTTAATGGGCTTTCCAGTGATGTGACGAATGGAGAGTGCGGCGCCCCCTCGTGCATCACCATCTGTTTTAGTTAGGATGACACCCGTTAGCGGTAGGGCTGTATTAAAGGCTTGTGCTGTATTTGCAGCGTCTTGTCCTGTCATGCTGTCAACCACAAATAAAGTTTCAATGGGTTGGATCGCCTGATGTAAACGTGTAATTTCTGCCATCATGTCTGCGTCTACGTGCAACCGACCAGCAGTATCAATGATCACGACATCAATCAGTTTAGATTTGGCAGATTGAATAGCAGTTGTCGCAATCGCAACCGGATCTTGGGTAGTATCGCTTGGATGAAATTCAATGTTAATCGTTTTTGCGAGCGTTTCTAATTGTTGGATAGCAGCGGGTCTATAAATATCTGTGCTTGTCACCAAGACGGATTTTTTTTCTGTTTGCTGTAACCAACGTGCTAATTTGGCAACAGTCGTTGTTTTGCCTGATCCTTGCAATCCTGCCATTAAAATCACAGCAGGCGGTTGAGTCGCTAAATCGAGAGTATTGCAATGTTGACCCATCATGATAACTAATTCATCATGGACTAATTTGACGAGTGCTTGCCCAGGGGTCAAGCTGGTCATGACTTCAGAACCAATGGCTTTTTCCTGGATATGATCAATGAAGTATTTAACAACAGGCAAGGCCACATCAGCTTCGAGTAATGCCATGCGAATATCGCGTAACGTTTCTTTAATATTGTCTTCGGTTAAACGGCCTTGGCCGCTTAAATTTTTTAAAACGCGGGTTAATCGTTCGGATAGGTTACTAAACATATTAATACTCGTCTGAAATTAGCTTAAGAAATGAAGGATTATACATTAATTATTTTTTTGGAGATGGTCAATATTTTTTACACATGGTATAAATACTGATTTTATAACCTTGTGTACGAAATTATCGCCTTTTCTAAGGGTATGGAACCATTAACAAGACACCACATGGACTTCTAACCGTTTGCCAAGCCTATATAAAGCTTGTTCAATGCGCGGCAGTTTGGAATGATAATGTGGATCAAGCAAGCGGCGTACCTCTTTTTCATCACAATCTAATTTCTTTGCTAAGAACGTGTTACTTAACTTTTTTTCTCTCATAGCAAGATATAAAGCAATTTTTGCTATAAAAGTTGTTGTAGGTGCAATAGAGTAGCATCGTTTACGTTGAGTGGGCGCCGGAATATCCATTCTTCTTTAGAAATGCCAAGTTGTTTTAACATGAATTTGCTTAAGGCAATCATTCTTGAAACACTGGTATTCGTAGATTATACTCGATATGAGTTTTTAGAAGAAATAGGTAACAGTCCATGCCAACGATTAGCACATTTTATGGAATACTGATACAGATGTTTTGGAATGACCATGCACCTCCTCATTTTCATGCAAGCTATGGCCATTTTAAAGGAATTATTGATATTAAATTACTACAAATGATAGAAGGCGATTTGCCTAGGCGCGCACTAAACTTAATTATAGATTGGGCTGAGTTACATCAAGCGGAGCTGTTCGCTGATTGGGAGCTGTGTATCCAAAAGAAAATGCCTAATAAAATAGAGCCATTAAAGTAGGAGTAACTTATATGTATTGGGATGTGACTTCTGTAATACCAGAACATTATTTAACGATTAGAGTTAAATTTTCTGATGGGTTGCAAGGAACAGTAAATTTCGAGCCATCACATTTAACAGGGGTATTTGCGTCTTTAAAGAATGAACAATATTTCAATAAAGTATTTGTTGATCATGGTGTTGTAACTTGGCCAGGAGAGCTTGATTTAGCGCCAGATGCCATGTATGCAGAAATTAAAAAGAACGGTTGTTGGATATTGAGATAACTTAATAATTAAAAACCTTTTATTTGTGTAAGTAAGAGCGGCTCTTTGAAGAGCCGCGCCTAGTTGATTACTTAACTGTAATACTATATCTATAATTTACGCCAGAAGATTCCTTAGAAAAGGAGGCAGATGATGACTCTGTCACTGCTTCACATTTTGCGGGATCACTGCTTGTAGGTTCATCTGCATTAAAAGAAGTTAGACCTACTGTGAGATGGGTCGTGACAGTGCAAATAGGTTTGTTACCTTCTGCGGAAAGAATAGTAAGAGTATGACTAAATGTTTGCTCTGGTAGAATTGTAAACTGGTCAGAAAATGTATAATAACCGTTTCCGTACTTAGGCGATAGGAGTAGTAAATCATATACTGTCGATGAAGTACTATCGGTTACCAGTACTCTTTGAGAAGATTCATTATGAACTATAACAGTTTGATCAACATCACTATTGAGCGGTACTGCAAAGCTTGAAGACGAGAAAATAAGAGAACAAAATAATGTTGCTGTTAAATGATATCGCATAAAAAACTCCTTTCATCATGAGTTAAATGAGAAAAGCTGAATGGTATAGTAAGGTTACGTTAGTAACAAGATAAAATATTATTTAACTAAAATCGCAGCAACCACGTTTCGACCTTCGGCGCTTAAGACATTGTACGTTCGACATGCAGCGTAGGTATTCATGATTTCTACGCCGATCCCATAGTTAATTAAATCCCCATAAATGCTAATATCAGGAAATTGTAAAGTATGTCCTGTACCCATTAATAGAATAGAAGGACGTAAAGGGATAACAGCCTCTAAGTCTTCACGTTTGAGTTCTTCTATAGTTTGAGGTTTCCAAGGGGTAATTAATGTCTCAGGGGCGATAATAATGCTATGTTCAAGCAATTGGTCATTTACTTGGATTTGGCCAGGTCGGTAGGCGCGGATTTGGTAACTCGCAGTGTTATCGTCTAATATAAGTGACATGATATTTTCCATGAAGTTTATTTAACAGTCATGAGCGGGAGTATAGAGGATATGAATACGCTAGAAAAACAAAAAATAGCTTGTTTGCCATTGAAGAGCCTTGCGGGTGCTTTATTATTAAGTATATTTTTTGGTCCTATCGGTTTGTTGTATGCGAGCACACTCGCCGGAATTGTCATGATTATTTTAGGATGTATTACCGTCAGTAGTTTACTGCCTGTGCCAATTATTATTGTTTGGCTGGGATCTTGTATTTGGAGCGTGGTAGCAACTAATCAATATAATAAAAAAATGTTAGAAAAATGGTTATGAAAAAAAAAATAATAAAGCGCACTCCTCCTAAAGAAAATACTCTTCTCCCTTATTATCCTGCTGTATTGCAACGCATTTATTCGAGTCGAGGCATAGAATCCAATACTGATTTAGAATACGGCCTTGAAAAATTATTACCTTATCATACATTCCTAGGGATTAATGAAGCAGTAGCTTGTTTGTTTAACGCGTTAAAAAATCAAAAAAATATTTTAATTGTGGGTGATTTTGACGTGGATGGCGCAACGAGTACGGCTGTGGCTATTCGTGCATTACGTAGCTTTGGAGCGAAACGAATTAATTTTCTTGTGCCGAATCGTTTTGCATTTGGTTATGGCTTAACCCCCGAACTCGTGCAAGTCGCGGCCGAGGATTTTAAGCCTGATCTCATTATTACAGTGGATAATGGTATTGCGAGTCATGCGGGTGTCTTAGCAGCAAAAACGCTTGGCATACAAGTCATTATTACAGATCATCATCTTGCAGCAGAAACATTACCTGTAGCAGATGCGATTGTGAATCCTAACCAAGCGAATGATTTTTTTCCAAGTAAATCTATTGCGGGTGTCGGTGTGATTTTTTATGTGATGTTAGCATTAAGACGTTATTTAAGTGACTGCGGGTGGTTTACACAGCAGAATATCCCTGAACCTAATATGTCGCATTTATTAGATTTAGTTGCGCTTGGTACAGTCGCTGATGTTGTACCGTTAGATCATAATAACCGTCTTTTGGTTCATCAAGGATTACGGCGTATTCGTGCAGGACGCTGTGTTCCAGCCATTATTGCATTATTGGAATTAGGGGGTCGAGATCTAAAACGTGTGGTTGCGACTGATTTAGGTTTTGTAGTTGCCCCACGTTTAAATGCGGCGGGGCGATTAGATGATATGTCATTGGGTATCGAAAGTTTACTCTGTGATGATTTAGCACGCGCACGCGAGAGGGTGAAAGTATTAGACGAATTGAATAAAGAAAGACGTGTGATAGAGCAAGATATGCAAGAACAAGCGCTACGCTTCTTACATAACATACCATTAGATCAAAAAAAATTATCGCGAGGTATTTGTTTGTTTGATCCTGCCTGGCATCAAGGTGTGATTGGCATTCTAGCTGCCCGTATTAAAGATCGCTTTCATCGACCTGTGATTGCTTTTGCATTAGCGAATGATACAGAGTTGAAAGGTTCTGCACGCTCTATTCCAGGTGTGCATATTCGCGATGTATTAGCACATATTGATATGAAATATCCGCGCCTTATTGAAAAATTTGGCGGTCATGCTATGGCAGCAGGATTGACTTTATCACGTGCTTCTTTCGCTGATTTTTCTCGTATTTTTAATGATGTAGTTTCAACTCAATTACCCGAAGAAGATTTGCAACATATTATTTTAAGCGATGGTGAATTAAATTCTTCTGAGTTAACTGTTGAAACGGCTGAAATATTACGTGAAGCAGGGCCCTGGGGACAGGCTTTCCCTGAACCGTTATTTGAAGGAGTTTTTCAGGTGTTAGAGCAAAGATTAGTGGCAGGTAAGCATTTAAAAATGATACTCTCTAAAGAAAATATTATTATTGATGCGATTGCATTTAATATTGATAGTACAGAATGGCCTAATCATCGTTGTGTTCATATTAATATTGCTTATCGCATGGATATTAATGAATTTCAAAACAAACGAAAAGTACAATTCATCGTTGAGCATTTGGAAACGGCATGATTTTTTGCTATGATATTTTTCTATTTTAGAAAAGGAGCAAGCGATATGAATAATGTTAAGCTGATAGGGTTCTTTTTAGCAATGGGAGTTGTGAGTGCAAATTCAATGGCTGACTATACGCCTTCTACGGATAAAAACACGAGTTCTTTTCAATGTACTACCAGTGTTCTTCCTACTTTTGGTATTGAAACACAGGCACCGACAGCTTATATAACGACAACACATCGACTTGTTAAAGGTCTTTGCTTAGACGGTGGAAATGTCGCTAATGGCGTTACTTTAGGAAAAGTGATTCAAAAAGGCCATCTGGTTAATTTACCTATGTGGTGGAGAAACTTAGACGGCACAATTGTGACTTTGAATGACATTTGTTTTAATACCAAAGCAGATCGGAATAAAGGCAATATAATCGGTAAGGTACTTGATAAAAATCAAAATGGATATGTTGGTATATTTTCAGAAACAGGTTCTACCAGTATTATTTGTCGTGAAGGCTGCGTGAATACCAAATATGACTTTGGAACAGGCGATTTTTGTTAGGTTAAAAAAATAAATCAACAGTCAGCCATTTAACCCCGCCAAGTAGGGGTTAAATGGCTCACCATTTTAAAGAGGTGGCTCGTATCTCGTAAGCGCTCACGGGGCTTTTGACTTTACGCAAAAAGTTCGGATTTGAGCCAAGGTCGTGCGGAAATTTTATAAAAATAGCGCAGCATACAAGTCGTATGTGAGCAGATTTTTATAAAATTTTCTCACGAGATTGGCTAAATACGGACTTTGCCTATTAAAGCGTGAACAGTTACCGTATCTCGTCTCCCATTTTAATTCTCATACACTCGACAAAGCGCATGTAACTGACAGTAACGACATGTTTCAATCTCGATTTTAGGATCGGTTTCAGCATGGCCATTTGCAAAATCATTCCCTAATTTTTCTAATGTGTTCCGCCAGGTGATGATCTGTTGCTCCCACGGACGATTTTCACTATAAGGCGTGTCTAATAGGCATGTCATGCCCTCTGTTGCCAAGTCATTTTGACTAATGCCTTTAAAACCTAAACGAAGGGAATTAATTTCAGCGAATGCAATATGAGTTGTCGCATTTGTTGCAGTAATACAATATAACGGTAATTGAGGTTCATCTAATCGTTCACCAAACCAATTTTTTATAGAATTCGTATGTCCTGTTTTATAATCAATAATCAGATGGCTCACCTGGTTCGTTGCGTCAACCACTTCATCAATGCGATCAACACGCACTGTCATCGTTAAATTTGAAATTGTGATAGAACGTGTTTCCTCGCAGGCAATCACCTTAAAAGGCGGGCGTTGCTTTTCAATTTGTAACCAATCCCATAAAAGTGTATGTAAACGTGTTTTTTCTAAAGTAAGATAACGAGAATTCGTTTCTGCTTTATTTAAGACCATTTGAAAAGCCTGAGTAATTGCAGTATTAATAATATCTTTTAGAGCTATTTCATCATAACTTTGTAATCTTACCGAATCTTTTATTTCTTTCCAAAGAAATTCAAGAGCTTTGTGTGTGATCTTTCCACGGTTTTCTGGTGTTAATCCTAGCACGGACGATTCAATAGGTTTTGCTTTTAAACGTATTTCAGCAAATGCTTTAAAAGGACATGCAGCTTGTAATTTAAAAATCATCGCGCCGCCCTGGATAGTTGCTGTTGTCAGAGGAGGTGCTTTTGTATCTTCTATCCTCTCAACACGCTGGCTTTGCCTCGATTTTTCTGCTCGTGATGTAAAGGATGTTAACTTTAATTCTTCGATTGTTATTTCAGGCAGATCAGTAATGAGCGGGCTGGTGCGTAATTCGCTATGCGCATTATGTTCGGCATGACTAAAAATAAGCTGTGTTGTATTTTGTTTTAATTGCTCTATCAGACGTTTGCTGTAGTCAAATTCATGTTCGGCAGTGGCGTGCGGCATTTGCAAGGTTGCTTGCAAAGGATAGGGGATAAAGGGATTAGGCCTTGCGGGAGGAGGCCAAACGCTGTCATCAAAACCCATCACCCAGGCATGATCGAAAGGAAGCCCGGTCGCTTCAAGGATACCTAAGATTTGCACAGAGGTATCCACACTTTTGGGTTGAAAAATAACATTTGCGGCGAGGCGCATTAGATAGTGCAACGTTTTTTGATAGTTTTTTTGATTTAATACAGTATCAAGCGTTTGATATTCCAGAAGTAACTCTAACCAGCGTTGAACTAATTGGTATTCATGACTATCAAGACTTCGTTCTCCTGGCCAGCCTAAAATATCGAGTATTTTAATAAATACGGGGACCCACTCGCTAATCGTATTGAATGGCGGTAGTTCTTGAGAGAAAGTTAAAAATTTTTTGATGCGTTTAGCTAATCGAGGAGTGCTTGTTAAATTTAATTTTTCCAATGTTATCTGCGTGATATTTAATTTCCGTAAATACGTATCCAATTGAGCACGCTTAATAAATTCAGATTCTGCATCCCCTAAAAAAGGTGATAAGAGTAATTGACTTATCTTTTCAATAGGAATCGGCTGATGATTTAACTGAAGTAATTGCAAAGCAGAATGAATAATAGGATAGGTTGCTAAACTTTTTCCTGCGCTGATATTAAAAAGCTGATTATCTTCGCTAAAAACATCTGAAAAAATCGGTAATACATGATCTCGGATTTTTTCTAAATTCGGAACAATGCAACCGATTGAGAGAGTTGGATCAGAATTTAATAAGGATTTCGCCCAACGTGCCATTGTATAAATTTCTGTTTCTTCATTTTCTAAGCCGATACGTTTTGCTGAATTGATAGAAGAAGTTTTTATTGAAGAGAATCCCTGTGCGATTTCCTTATCATCAATAATGCGAACACCTTTTTTTTCAAGGCAAGAAAATAAATAATTTTGAAGCGGCGAAAATTCAGTAAAACCCGTTAAAATAAGCCTCTTAGGAAGGATAATTTTATTAGATAAAATGTTTTCACTTATTTTATGAATTAAACTATTAAAATCTATCCAATTATTTTTTTGACATACATGTTGAAATTGAGTCGCCCAAGCTAAAAATGAATGACTATCTTCGGTAGTTGAAAGAGCAGGGTGAGTTAAGTCGACCCGCCATTGTTTCACTATTTCCCACGCTGTTTTCGCTAGTTTTGCTGTTTCTGATAATTGCAATAATGCTTCATTAGCAGGAAATTGCTGTAAAATTTCTTCCCAAAGGATAAATTCTTGTTGTGTGGTTAATAAAAGGGAAGAAACTTCATGGATTTGTGTAGCAACATAGTCCTGCCAAAGACGTTGGATCCAACTTGTGAACGGCAAAATGGGTAAACTTGTCCAACAGGCTTGGTTTTCTGTTATTTTTAATTGATTATATTTTTTTAATAGCGTAGCAGAAAGTCGCCGATTAGGTGTTAACACCGTGGTATCTTGAGTGAGATATTGAAATAAAATAGTCATTATTTTTTATTAATAATATAACCAACACCGCGAAGCGTCAGAATAAAATCTTGCCCCAATTTTTTTCTTAAATTATGAATATGCACTTCTAATGTATTGCTTGCCACTTCTTTGTCCCAACCGTAGAGTGATCGAATAAGGCTGTCACGTGATAAGACACGGCCTACATTTTCGAGTAATTTATGCAATAAGGCAAACTCGCGTCGCGATATCTCGACAGGTTCCTTATTAAGAGTCACTGTATGTGACGCAGGGTCAAGCATCACATGACCATGAGAGAGTGTCAACTCCGCGCGGTCAGAAAAACGTCTTTGCAGGGCACGCAAGCGTGCACAAAGTTCATCGACATTAACGGGTTTGATAAGGTAATCGTCAGCGCCACTATCAAATGCCTTGATTTTATCAGAGATTGATCCATATGCACTGACTATAATCACGGGGGTCACTTCACCGCGACCTCGAAAATTCTCAAGGACTTCCAGGCCTGATTGCTTAGGCAGTTCCGCGTTGAGAATAACAACATCGAAATTGTCAGTTCGCAGCGCTTGATCAGCGCTAGATCCCTCTTTGAACCAATCCACCGTGTGGCCCGATTGAGTAAGGCTAACGCACAATTCATTACCCCATGATTCATCGTCTTCTGCTACGAGAATACGCATATGCATTTACCCCCTCTGATGAATTTTCAATTCTAACATAAAGTACGGTTCAGATGTGTTTCAATAATTGTAAGGGCTTAAAAAATGCCAAAACGATGGGATTATGTATAAAAGAAATATTATAGGGATGTTCGGCACAAAGGACGTCAATAGGTTTTTGTTCAATGAATTTTTTAATAGAGGTGGCTATATTTCCAAGTAAAATTAATTTAGCTTCAGGCCGTTTTTGTTGTAGAAATGTGAGTACTGTTTTCAAAAAAGGTTGCCAGGCAATAGCGTCTTTACGTACCGCAGTGGGTTGTAATACCAATGAAGCATTCAATAGTAAAAAACCTCGCTGCAAAAAATTATTGAAAAGTGCCTGGTTTGTTTTTACTAGAGGATTTTTATCAATTTGCATGATGTCAGTTTGACTCGTATGCAGGGGTTTAAGCGCGCCATCAGCGACCAAAAGCATTTTGATAATATTGCGTAAAGACGTTGCGCGGTTAACAGGTTTACTCAGCCCAGTTGCCGACCAGAGATCAGTGACAGCCGCATCCCAAAATGCGTAACCGTTGGCTGACTCCGTGCGCGGATAAGGTGATTCACCCAATAAAACATAATTAACTTGATTAACAGGCAATGTAAAAGCATTAAAGATTTTTTCTGCACCGGGTAGCCAATCCGTATGATGGGATAGTTGATCTAAGTATTGACTATCCATTGTGGATAAAGCTTGCTTAATACAAGATTGCCAAGAGGCATCGACTTTATCCAAATTAAATGAATGGCATATTTTCATAGACAATGATATATAAAATGTAAAATCAACCTAAACTCACTCAGAGGTCAACAAAGTTTATGGATAAAAATCTACTGGAGATTCTAGCATGTCCTACCTGCAAAGGTGAATTAGTATTTGATCAAACAAATCAAGAATTGATTTGTAAATTTGATCGAGTGGCCTACCCAGTGATTGATGATATTCCTGTTATGTTAGAGAACAGAGCAAGACGACTGAGCGCTGAAGAGCTATAGGTATAGACAAATTCATAAGATGAAACATAGAATAACAAGCGTTGCTCAATCTTCAAATAGGAGGATATAACATGTCAAAAGAAACATGGGTTGACTCAATAATTGCATCGAATGATTTTCCAAATGTGGAACGAGCTCGCACTCTACTAGAAGAATACTGGGATAAAAGTAAAGAATTAACCAGCGTGGATTATGAAGCAGATTTTCTGGTAAAAGCTATAGCTGCGGTAGGTATGATGGCTATAAGTTCTTTCGCTAACTGGGGTGTGGCTCTCACAATAGCTACGGGCATAGCTGGTACTTATGCAATAGGTTTAAGAGGAAAATATTCTTTATCGGATAGCCAGATCGAACAGTCAGAGTACATAAAAAATCTTGTAGAAAATTTAGAAAAATATTCTTCTCCTTCAGTAGTGCAAAATATAGTAGAAAATCACCTTATTTTAATAAGTGAAAAGATCCGGCTTATAAAGCAAAAAGAGATTCTAGAAGGTACAGGACAAGTAATGGGTGCATGTATTCCAGCCGTGGTAGGATTAGAAGGCTACGATAAATTAATTATAGGGGCAATAACAGGTTTGTGCGGGGGAATGAGTTTAGGATATTACCGCTTTTTCCAACATCTTAAATCTGGCTCAAAAAATGAAATGTCAGACGAGAAAAGAGAGATAAATAGAAATACCACTCTACCAAGAGAAGTATCTTAATTTGGCAAAGCAAAAGGTAAAGAAAAGATTTAATAGAGAAGGTTCTTTCTAGATTTTTGGGAAAATATAAGAGAGTTTGTTATAATTTTATTTATTTTAGAGGGTGTCTTATGAATCGTATTATTTTTTCTGCTTTCTTAGGTACTATTTTAACGATCATTTTTTCTTCTACTTGCCTCGCTAAAACTATTAATCTATATGAGCAGCCTGAGCCAAAGGCTAAAATCATAACTACGCTTGATTTAGATAAACCAGTCGCTATTACTATTGTTGCCAAAGAAAAAGAATGGACATCCATTATTGATCCAACGGTAGCACCCAAAAATGCCAGAGTTGTTTGGATCAAGACAGTTGATTTACCAACAAACAATTATACATTTACACAAACCACGGTAAATACAGGTAAAGGTTCACAAGGTTATGTGGTTCAATACGGCGTGCCTAAACCATTGACCCCAGAGCAGGTAGCTGCCTTAACTAAGCAGATACAATCTCAAGAAGAAGCCTTGGCATCTTATTTCTCGCAGATAACCCAAAATATATTTAAAAATATTTCTCAGCCGGATATGGCTTACCCTTTTATTATTCCCGTTGTAGTGATTCCTGAACACCAACCTGCAGTAAACCCAGGGGGTGTTGTGAATGGCTCCCAAAAATAAATAAAGCTGAACGCATACACATTACTTTATTTGCTTTATTTATTCAGTCGTAGATTTATCTTTCCCTATCAATTCCATGCGAATTGCCAAGAGCGTCATTTCTACATCACTATTAATCCTTAATTTTTCAAAGATACGGTAACGGTAGCTATTGACTGTTTTTGGATTTAAGCCTAGTTTGATAGAAATATCTTGAATTTTCTGACCACTGATAATCATGATCATGATTTGTAATTCACGTTTGGATAGTTTACCCAGCATAGATTCTCTTGTTTTACCAAAACCTCTGAGGGCTAATCGTTGTGCAAGATCACTGCTTAGATAGTGCTGTCCAGTGTATGCCATGCGAATAGCATGGATCATTTCTTCTACTGTACAACCTTTAGTAATATAACCTATAGCACCTGCTTTTAATGCATGGAAAGGGTAAGGTTCATGCGTATAAATAGTCAGTGCCAATACTTTAATAGATGAGTTATGAAGTATTATTTTGCGGGTTGCTTCTAAGCCGCCCATTCCAGGCATTTGCACATCCATGAGCACGACATCAGGCATTAGCGTTCTTGCTAAATGTACAGCGTCTTCACCCGTACTGGCTTCGCCAACAATTTTAAATTCTTGAACATTTTGCAGTAGTCGTCTAACGCCGATGCGAATAAGCTCATGATCTTCAACCAGTAAAATTTTGATCACGACTATCCCCTTGATAAAGAGTTATTTTTTTGCTCCATTTTAAAATGTTTGATCAGGTAGAATACTAAATCACTTCGCCAATGGGTTCAACGTGTTTCTTAGTAGTGTTTCAAGGGCTTCTGTTAAATGAGCATTCTTTTTTAAGAACACTCATCGCGTAAGATTTAGCAGGAGTTGCTAGGAATGTTTTAAATACATTAAGTAATTAACAGAAATATTTTTACTTAACTGGTATTGTTTAGTAAGCGGGTTGTATGTGATCCCGACTATATCGTGTACGGTTAACGCTGCTTGTCTTGCCCACTCAGCGAGCTCACTGGGACGAATAAATTTGGCAAAATCATGTGTATTCTTAGGCAGTATTTTTAGCAGGTATTCCGCGCCGACAATAGCAAAAAGATAAGATTGAATCGTGCGATTGAGAGTGGAAAAAAACAATTGGCCGCCAGGTTTAACAAGCGTGGTTGCTGCTTTTAAAATAGAGAGGGGGTCTGGAACATGTTCAAGCAGCTCGAGACAGGTGACTATATCAAATTCCTGCGCATGGTTGAGAGCAAATTCTTCAGCGCTTGCGAGGAAATAATTAACAGGCGTATGGCTTTTTTGTTGGTGTAGTTTTGCAACGTGAAGTACTTCTTCACTTAAATCAATTCCTGTGACTTCGGCACCGCGTTTTGCCATGCTTTCAGCCAAAATGCCTCCGCCACAACCGATATCAAGCACTTTTTTATTTTGAAGAGATGCCGTGGTATCAATATAATGGAGGCGCAGAGGATTTATATCATGCAGCGTTTTAAGGGCTCCTTGAGGGTCCCACCAATGGGCGGCGAGTTTAGCAAATTTAGCAATTTCAGTTTGATCTCTATTCATGAAAGAAGTTTACTTGCCAGTGAGTATGAGTTGTGTTTATGATAGCATCTTACATTTATTTTTAAAGGATAGTTAATTATGAAGATACAATTTTTTACAGG
>JAJONP010000123.1 GCA_021323555.1 Gammaproteobacteria bacterium
AGATGAAGAGCAACCAGCAGCGAATTCCATAGCGGAGGCTGGATTGAATGATGCGTTGGTGCAAACTCAATCACACTGTGAATCAAAAGCAGATTCTGATTGTCCTGAAGAAAAAGATACTTTATTAAAAGAACCAAAGAACGCTAAAACGGCACAAAGTGAATATGTTAAAGGGAGATTGTTTAATCAGGGACAGAATGGAAGGATGAGTACTGTTGAAAGCATTGATCATAAAAATTTGCAAACACCATCCAGTAGTTCTAATGTCTATTCCTATTGGAACAAATACAGAAAGCAGATAGGTATAGCAGTGCTATCAACGGCGGTAGGAATAGCAGCATATATAGCTAGATAAGGTCGACAAAAGACCTAAATTTCATTGCCAGTAGGGAAATTATCGGCAATCTAATTAACTTCTTTTAATTTTTCATGATTTATTATAATAAAATCTTATTACTAAAAAAATGGTTATCTGAAAATAACGGGAATGCTGGATTCCTTACCAAGCTTTACTGGTAAAGGATATTGTAATTTATTGTTAGAAGTCAAAGCGGGATTGTTGCTTAACGAAAATCCAACTCTAAAAAGGCTAACAGAGGATAGAGGAGGGGTGCTTGAAATGCTACGCTGCGCTTGGTAGCTGTGTGATAAATGTTTGTTTTTCTCATCCTGCTGGACGTTGTTCGCAATTTTTCTCTGTATTGTTTCAGCAGAAATAGGCTGTTGATTATTCGTTGTTAATGAGAGGGCTATATGATTAAGAAAAAAATGTGCGAATTTATATTGACTAAGAGCTCTGTCAGCTATATCTAAATTAGACATTTTTAATAAAATATAAATTAACCCATCAAATACTTTTGGAAAAAATTGATTCATATCTATCAATCGACCATCGATGTGAGGGATAAGCTCTAGATCTTCTTCATGTTTTTGTCTATTCGCTAAATTATATAAATCTTCTAGCCAAGTGTATTGAGAGTTTGATAGAGGTTGTATTTTTAATAGAAAATCATAAAAAACTGGGCAATGTTTTTTAAAACCTTTACTTTTCTTACGACTAAAATAATCTTCTAAACCCTTTTCTGCGGAATTCGATTGAGCTCGTGGTATCACTGGAAAATAAATATCAATACGCTTTCCTTGTTGAATAGGCTTTTTATAATTTTTTATATAGAAATCAAGAAATGCCTTATCTAATATGCTGCGTAATTCAACAATGGCCATATTTCGATAGGAAATATTTTTTTCTAAATTCATATCAGACAGTTTCTCGTAAAATTCAGCTAACTTCTGGACATAAGCTGGATTAAGAACAGTTGAAAGAATGTCACAATATTTTTGATAGAATTGGTGGCGGAAAGAAAGAGTTTTATCCATTGAAAAATAATAATAATTAATTAATTCAAATAAAATAGGATCATTTCCATTTACCAGTTTTTTTAATAAATGTTGAAACCAATCGTGAGTTATTAACTCGCCTGAACGCTGATTCAGTTCAATATATAAAAACAAATAGGGGATTAAGTTTTTAAGTTGAAAAGAACGATCTTCTGTAAATAAAATTTGAAGCAAATCATAGGCTCTTTTTTTCTTATGTGGATGATCATACGATGATTGAATATAAAAGATGAATTGCATTCTTTGTTTTTCAAAGGCATCCTGCGCAAAAGCGTCTGTATTTATCATGGGTAGCCACTGTCGATAGAGCATAGTCGCTATCTCTGTTATAGAATGAGGTGAAATACTTTCAGGGCTTTTTTCTTCCTGATCTAATAATTGCCAAGCCGCTTCATCCAATTGATGAGCATGATCTAATAAACTCTTTTCGCCATCAAACCATAGGACGCCCAAATCGTATGTTAATCGACCAATTAACCTGTTTTTCATTTCCGCTAAACAAGGCGCCCTATGTAATGCTTTAAAGTGTATTAACGTGTTGATAATAAAAGATCTATCATGTTCTTCATAAAAGAATGGAATAAGAGATAAAATAATGCTTGCCTTGCTATGTAGGACAGCGTGTGACAACGTAGCTGTAAAGGTTTTTTCAGCTAATATATCCCTGTATAATTCATCGAGTGTTGCAGCAATCAAAGAAGCGGCCGTTTTTTCTACATTATTTTTTTCTTTATCAACATTATTCCACCCTATTTTTTCGCATTCCTTAATATAACTCAGAACTTGTCTCGCAACAGAAGAATATTCATTTTCAATAGACTTTATTATGTAGTTTTTTAAATGAATAAAGTGAGGTTCTGTATGCAGCTCTGAAAAATGTACTAAAATATTTAATAAAATATATTCAAAATGTTTCTTACCATAGTGCTGATAACACAAAGGAAGAATAGATAAGATAAACCCATTTTCATTTGGCGAAATTTTAAACCCTAATGATGTAGCCAGAGAATAATTGTTTGAATAAGAATTATTTAATAGGGAAACATACAACTTAATAAAACCCAATTGCCTTCTACAACTATTTTGTATAGATTCAATTAATTGTAGCTTTATTTTAGTAGGCGGTTCTTTTAATTCAATATATCTATCTATTTCATCGAATAGTTCATTATTTTCAATAGAAGCTTTAATAATTTTTATTACGAAGGAACAATAACGTTCATTTCTATCGTTGCTGCTATCACTAAAAGAATGATTTGAAATCCGACTTAATAATTTTTTACATAATGCAGAATAATCATTGCTTAATTCAAATTCTATAAATTTTTCAATAACCCTAGCGATATAATGCTCTTCTTGTTGTTGATATGTTTCTCGCAACAAGCCATATTCGTCATCAGATAAACTCTTTAAATCTTTTGTTGAGTACAATAGATTTTCTATTTTTCTCGGCATATCTGATAAAAAGAACGTAATAAATTGATCATGCATTTTTTCTATACCCATTGCATGCATAATTAGACTCAGTTGGGCAATATCCTCAAGGTATTGCTCTGGAGTTTTTGTCTTAATGTACCGATCCCAGACGAGGCTAACAAGTGATTCTTTTTCACGGTTAGGATAGCTCGTTAACTGAACAAGTAGTGATAAAGCGTTAATGTATTCATTCGAAGATAAATTTTTTATAAATTCTTTAAATAGAACACAGTCATTTTCGTCATGATATAAATCAATAAATTGTAAGGCTAGCTTATAATTGCTTTCATGAATCAGGTCATATAAGGGTTTATAAATAAGCTGTGTTCTAAATTTTGATTTTATTAAAATGGACAAATAACGCAAACAATGCGTATGTTCATGAATATCCGATAAATCCTTAATAAATTCTGTAAGTCTGCCGTATAGAGGATGGTTGCTTTCCATTTCTTTGTATTCATCAAATTCCGATCCTCGTTGAATAAAACGATCACGTAAATAGGGGGCTTCACGATCTATTATATGTTTAGGAATACAGGGTAACAGTTTACTAAAATAAGATATGTAAAAAGAACAAGCGTGTGTTTTTTCCTCATACGGCGTTAAAAAAAATTTTTTACTTTCTATATTGCAAATAGCCTGTTTAAGTTCATAGTCAAGAATAACAAGGTAGCTTTCTTCGGGGAGAACAATGGTAGGATTTTTTAATATATCTAAAAATATTTCCTCTTTTTTTAGTAAGTGGGCATTGAGAAGAAGCGCCAAAGTAAAACGACTTTCTTTTTTACAATATTCAATGAATGACTCGACTAAATCACTATAATCCTGTAAGGAGGAGCCTACATAATAATAAGGAGAATGCCTGAGTCGCATTTTACTTTCAAAATTTTTACAATTTTCTTTAATAATTTTTATCAATGCATTATCTGATTTTTCCTTATGACGCATGAAAAGATTTGTAAATGCACGCTTGATTAAAGAGTCAACTTCCTGTCGATAGGGACAAAATGGATGAGAATAAAAAGAGTGAAATACTGAAAAATCGCCGTCTTCGTGCATTAATCGCGCTACATTTGATAGCCATTGGTTTTTTTCTGAAAGAAAGCCTTCCAGTCTTTTAAGACTGAGCGTGTCTTCTTCCAAAATAAAATAACAATACAGATGACCCACTAAACTCTCTGACTGCAAGGTTGGTATTTGACATGCTAATTCGGCAGCTTGATGATAATCTGAAGGTCCTTCAAAAAATTCAGGAGGTAACAATTTTGATGAACGTAATTCAGGCATCATTTTGCAATAATGATAAATTTTTTTAATATGTTGAGGATTTCTTAGAAATTCTAATAAGCGCGGATAACGGCGTACACCCAAATCAAAATAGGTATCAAAATGCTCCTGGCTCGTACTCATTCTGAGACAGTGGTTCCCTTCTTCATCAAGATAACGCGAATACCACTTAAACCAAATTTCAGTATTTTCATTAGGATCGTAATATTTTAGGAAATAATCAGCTGTTTCTCTTCTTTGATGTATACCGTTTATTTGGTCATATAGGCGGTCAATATAACGCGTCATATCACACTTGTTTGTTACTAACTCGCGACAAATAAAGCTAAGCTTGTCTTCAAGCACGGCAATACCTATAGCTGAATGAATATCATTACACGTTATGAGTGCTTTAATAATTTTGTCTATAATACGCTCTCGCTCAACGTAAATAGGGTAATCTAATTCTGCTAGCCTTTTTAGCTCTCTTGTTTGTCCTTTCCTACAAAAAACATCCACCGCTTCACATACTAATTCAACGCGTTCATTCTCTGGCGCAGATTCATATGCAAGAAAAAATGCTTGAGAATTACTACGTTTTTCAAGCAATGTTTTCGCATTCAATCTTCGAGGTGCTTCTCTATCACTTTTACGTAACATAATTTTTTCTCTTAGTATTTTATTATAATTTTCAAAAAAATAATTCTTATAAGATTTTTAAGAATGTAACATACTCCTATCTAAAAATAGAATAATTATTTTTTTGGAGAAGATGTTTTGGCCCTTTGACATTTCGTGTGGAAATCAAGTATAAGCGATTCTTTTCTTTTAGAATCTTTTAGAAAAATCATATAAAAATACGATAATACTGCCATATTATCGCTTCAATATCTTTGCGTGGCTTGTTCAACAAATTCACTGGTTTTGCGATCGATAAAATAATGGCACTAAATCTAATAAGAAAAGCAGGTATAGTCGCTTATCAAGCAATGGAAGGAATCGATCGGCTGACTCAGTTAGATGAAACGACTAAGCTTTATGTCAGTGAATTTGAAAACCACGGGAGCATATCGTGATTGAAACTGATAAGCTAAAAAAAGAGTAGCTTTATCGACATGCTTTAGGCTACTCAATGCAATAATCAGCAGAGGTTAGCATTAAAAAACTTGTACTTGGAGCTAGGCTCTTCAGTTCCACTTATAAGTGAAATTGAAGACCTGGGTCGCTTGAATTCCGGGTGAGGAGATATCGGTTCCTAAACCAGAAATAGGGTTTTACTGTTCTTTTTTAACAAATACGTCATCTAATGTTTTAGCAGTTAAGATGTTACTGCCCCATGCTAATAATGTTTCCGAGCTGGCTCCCGTAATGAGTTGAGTATAGGAAGGAGGCACTGTACCAAAGCGGTGTTGCATCAGGCGTAAGAGCAACGTTGCTTCACCCTGCTGCATACCTTGCTGTATGCCTTGTTGTACTCCTCTTTGCTCAAACTGTTGTGCTAAGGTCATGACTTCACCTCGTAATTTACCCGTTAAATAATGATTCACTTTTTCAATAAAGATCTCAATTTCATTAGAATGAGAATTGACGCCATCGAGTACGTATTCTACCACAACACGCCCCAAAAAAATCCCTGCTTGTGACCATTTTTTTTCTAATTGATCCACCCAGGGCAGGAGCGTTTCTAAGAAAGACGCTAAATTGCGTATGGTCCGATATTTTAACGCAAACTCCAGCAACCCTGAGCCCAGGTGTTTTTGCAAATCCTTATCATCCAGTCGCTGAAGATCGATTAATTGATAAGGCTTAAACAACCATTCTCGCGCCCAAGCTTCTTGGTTGCCAAATAACGGAAAAATCTCTAAAGGAGCAGTCCAGGGGTCTTGACCCGAGTAAACTACTAACGTATAGACTGGCGGTAACGGTTCCTCAGGATGTTGACGGATATGTAATTCCATC
>JAJONP010000124.1 GCA_021323555.1 Gammaproteobacteria bacterium
TGCAGTTTGCCCCAATAGAGAATTTCCCAGAGGATATATGCCTGAAGAAAAAGAGAAAAGTACCAGCACAGCAGTTCCCAGCTCTAGCTCCAGCTCTTCTTCCTCCGTATCAGCTGCTACTATGGCCCCGCTGCCAGAAGTGCTGGGTCAAGAGCTTGCCAGAGTTCTACTAGATGAAATTGGCATGTTAGAACCCGATGAAGAAGACAGATTACCCATTAGTGATGCTAACAAGGCAAAGTGGAGTAAGGATCTCCGTAAAAAAATCCCTACCAGAGAAGAATTAGGTTTTGTTGAACAAGATGAACAACCTTATGCCAAAGGACATTTAGGAACGTCGATATTGATCAATCCTTCCCAGATCGACCCTGATAAAACTCAGCCTGAAAAGAAAAAGGGTAAAAAAGAAAAGAAGAGTAAAGAAACAAAACAAAAAGAAAAAGAAGACAAGCAAAGAGAAAGGGCGCTCAAACGATTCTTTTGTATCTCACACGGTGAAATTGTGCCGGGAGGATGTACCTCTATTGAACACACTTATCCTTTTGCCAAAATAAGAGAAAACCAAGAAAGATTATTGAATTACTTAAATAATCCCAAGAATAAGGAAATAGCGGATGCTTTTTTGGCAGTAGAGGTCACATCAGATTTCTTTGGAAGAGATGCATCAGGGCAAGTCTGTGGAACGCTTTATTTTTACAAACTATGTTACAACGCCATGCAAAATTTATTCTTAATGTGTCAAAGCTGCAATGCCAATAAAAGCGCCAAAGATCCTATTGAATGGTTTGGGAAGAATACAGATTATTTTGGTCAACCATTTCTGGATCATCTGAAAGATGAAGCGGGTAATTGGAAGTGGCATGAAGGTGTTTTATTTATCAGAGTATATCAAATTGTACCAGAAGAAATGCTTTTATCAGTGAAACTGTCTGCTCAGGAAGATTCTAAAGATCCTACTACTACTCAAAAAGATCTGATTGTGTTACCATCTAAGAATACGGTTACTCAAGGGTTAGGGAAAGTCGTGCGAGAGTGGTTTCTTGAGACGTATGGGTCTATTTTTGAGGCGCACCGTGATTTCTATAATAATAATTACGGACTTTTTAAAGAACATTTAAAGATTCTACGAGAAAATCTGGCTAAAGACGATATAGATGGAATTGTGAAACAACAACTTGCAATTCAGGTGAGGAAAAATATGAGGGTTCTTACTGCAATACAAAAAGCAATGGTTGAAGAATATGTCTCAGCTGCTGTAGCCAGGTTAGCTGCTGCAGTTTCTGGATCACCGATGAGTGATTCCAGCGATAATTCACAAGTAGAAATATCGTATAATCATAAAAATATAGAAGATATAAGAAGAAATCTGAAAGTTAAATATGCAACTCATCGAATACGAACCCTTGTTAAGGTGCTTTGTAATGAAGAGATAGCAACCAGGATATTTGCTTATTGTGATTCCATTGATGAAGAATTTGAACTATCAGGTGATAATTGGCTAGAAGTCCTTGCTCAATTTAAATTATACTTCGATGCTAAGAAAAAAGAAGGAATAGGTGAAAAAATAGAACAGGAAATAATAGGAAAGATACTTGAATTTCATCTTGAAGATGAGCTTCCTCTTAAAAGAGCTACCCGAACAATGCTGCAAATCAAGTATGCAATTCATCAAATATCATTACTTGTTGAATTTTCTTATAATAAAGAAATAGCAGATGAAGTATATGATAAATGTCATTTATGTACCGATAAATTTAATTTGTCTGGTGATACTTGGTTAAAGATTTTAGCTGACTTTAGGAAAGTGATAGAAGCACAGTATTCATTACCAGAAGCAAATAAATTCTCTAAGGAAGAATTGAAAAAACAGCTCGAAGAGCTGATGTTTGTAAATGATCCCGTTTTAAGAGCAGAGCGAATGAGAGAGCAAGTAGAAGAAAGAGAACAAAGATTAGCACACATTTTAACACAAATGTCACAATCACTGGCTGATAATCCCCAAGCTATGTCTCTTCTTTCTTCTTTGGTACCCACATCTGCGGATGCTCAACCATTGTCGACAGCAATATCTTCAGCACAACCTACACAAAAATTTTTTTCTTCCTCTTCTTCCTCTTCTTCCTCTTCCTCTTCTTCCTCTTCTTCCTCTTCCTCTTCTTCCTCGTCGCTGTCATCATCAGAACCAGGTAAACAGACTGAACAAAACGTACCAGTATCATTAAATCTGTTTTCTTCGTTTGGAGCAGGAGCTAAGAATACAACGCCCCCTGACGATCTCGACTCTTTCTTTCCAGCAAAAAAAGCAAACCTTGAGAAAAAAGAAGAGCCAAAAGATGAATCCCCGGATGCTAATGATGATACGTCAGAATCTGATAAATCAAGTCAGAGTGATCCCCCAACTCCTTCTCATTAAAACAAAAATGAGCTATCCATTAAAACCCAGCATCTCAAGCTGCTCCTGCCACAAATAAGTGAAGAAGGTCTTTTTCATACGATCTTCTAAGCGCAAACTATGTGGCTGTGTACCTGTGACAATGGCCTCCACAATTTGAGGTGCTAACAGATTCAGCCGATAAATCCGACAAGCGTAACCTTTCCCTATCTTCTCATGCCTGCGGATTTCAGCAACGTTTGCGAATTTGCCCTCCTCAATCCACAAACGCCATTGATACGCTTTAGCAAGTGCATTTAGCATTCTTTCATCATAATAGCGCTCATCACTTTCCTCTTTCAGATGTTTGGGCAAAATAACCATCGCTGCTCCGCCCCGCCAACACTTAATCGACTTATCCCCGCTCCCACTCACCACCCACCCATTCTTCAGTACGGAAAGTGCAATAACAGAATACGAATGCCCCTTCCACGTCCCTATACAATCTGCTCCCCCTCTCTCATCCACCTTCCAGCACTTAATCGTATGGTCATAACTCCCACTCACCACCCACCCATTGGGCAGCACGGAAAGCGCCAAAACATAACCCGAATGCCCCTCCCACGTCCCCAGACACTTTGCCTCTCCTCTCTCATCCACCTTCCAGCACTTAATTGTTTTATCACCACTCCCACTTACCACCCACCCATTGGGCAATACGGCAAGCGCATTAACAGAATACGAATGTCCCTCCCACGTCTTGAGACACTGTGCCCCCCCTCTCTCATCCACCTCCCAGCACTTAATCTCCCCAGATGTATAATCCCCACTCCCACTCACCACCCACCCATTGGGCAGCACGGAAAGTGCATAAACAGAATCCGAATGCCCCTCCCACGTCCCTAGACACTGTGCTCCCCCTCTCTCATCCACCTTCCAGCACTTAATCGTATTATCCCCACCCCCACTCACTACCCACCCATTGGGCAGCACTGAAAGTGCAGTAACAAAACTCGAATGCCCCTCCCACGTCTTGAGACACTCTCCTGCTTTCTTCGCTAATTCTGTTTGCTGCTTCTCATCAAAATCAAACGGCATTACATTCAAAGGAAGGGTAGGATGTGAACCTATACTGCCCACACCAGTATTTCTGCCAGCACCGGCTGCCACCACTGATGATGAGGACGAACTTGAATTCGTGGATAAACGGATAGAGAGATCATTTCTCATTTTACGATAACTCCTTGATGTTTTGTTCCTTACCATACGATACACTTTGGCATTCACGTCCAATACAATACGAGGGCGTACATCTCTTGTTTAGCATTATTACTTATGCTTTTGGTTTTCTACCCACTACACTGCTGTATGGCACACAATTTCCTTGTTTGGGGGCTCAGGGAAGAAGGTATTATTAGTGATTTAAGAGGGAGAAACCTCTCTATCAAACCCACCCTCGGAATTATTATCGTCGGTGTTCTTTTCTTCCTCTTTGGCTTCCTTTGAAGCCTGTTCGGAAGCAGACATCGTAAAAAACCCCGCTCTTTCAAATGTACTCCTGCTGCATTTTTTGGTTCCTTCCTCTTCTTTGACTGAAGCTTGCATTTTTTCTGATTTAACCAATACATCAAAGCTTCTTTGCCCCTCTTCGACAGGCAAGGTGCTAGAAGTGCTGTAGGAAACATTTCCGGATCTCAATAGACTATTATCCGAAACGATATTATCGGCCAAATCTGGCATTTTTTCTAACTCAAGCAGCGCCTCCGCCACGCCTTCTTGAGCAGCCAGTCTAAACCAGTATAGCGCTTCTCTACTGGCCTTTTGCAGAGAAATATCTTCAAAATCTCCTTGTTTATACTGAAGCCCCACGTAATATTTAGCTTTAGGTTCTAAATAAGCCGGTGTTTTAAAAAGGCTGTTAATATTTTCCACATCATCAGCTGCGTAAGAGAGGTATTTGAGAAAACCTTTCTCGGTTAGCGCTTTTTCCCTCAAAGTTGCTCTATCTGCTGCATAATCGAAACAGCGCTTCACCATCTTCTGTGGCAAGCGATAGCGCATGTTCATCGCAAATATTTCTACAATCTGAAGTTTTATTTCCACAGGTAAATCTGACTGAGAAGATTGCAGTAAAAAAACTCTGGCGACATTCAGCAATTCAAATAAGTTTTGATTCAATAATGTTTCCGCTCCCCGCCAGCATTTAATAATCCCTACATTAGTAGATTCTGTTTTTGCCTTAGTACCCGAAGCAAAAAGCCCTTTCTTTTTAACATAGACCGTCTTACTTTGTGTCTCCCTACTCCCACTGACCACCCACCCATTTTGCAGCCCCCCAAGGGCAACAACAGCATTCCCATGCCCCTCCCATGTTCCCAAGCACGCAGCACCCCCTCTCTCATCTACCTTCCAACACTTAATCGTCTTATCCACACTCCCACTCACCACCCACCCATTCGGCAGCACCGCAAGGGCATAAACACAACCCTGGTGCCCCTTCCATGTCCCCAGACACGTAGCATCCCCTCTCTCATCCATCTTCCAACACTTAATCGTATCATCCTGACTCCCACTCACCACCCATCCATTCTTCAGCTCCGTAAGGGCAAAAACATAACCCCCATGCCCCTCCCATGTTCCCACACACTCCCCAGCTCTCTTTGCCAGCTCTGTCTCTGTCTGCTTCTTTTTATCAAAATCAACCTGTCTTAAACCTGGAAGAAGCGGAGAGTGAGAATCTATATTATTTACGCCAGTACTGGCTGCCGCCATAGAGGATGAACTTGAATTCGTGAATGAAGTAATAGAGGGATAATTTCTCATTTTGCCATAGCTCCTTGATGTTTTGTTCCTTACCATACGGTACGCTTTTGTATTCATATAGAATACGACGGCGTAAATCTCTTTTTTAGCCTATTACTTATGCTTTATGGTCTTCTAACCACTACACTGCTGTGTTGCACATGTTGTGGTTACTTTTGGGGGTTCATGGAACAGGGTTATTATTATTGTCTTAATAGGAGGGTTTTCTTTTTATAGTGGTAATAACAATAATCATTGTCGCTTTAGAAAATGCTCCGCACATCTATATTTGAAGCAGATTTTATCACAGCATATTAAATAGTTTGAAATGCTAAAAGTAGAGAGTGACAAAAAGGATACAATGCGCTTGAATTTTGGCAGTACCTGCCCAGACAGGCGGGTTTAAGGGCTGGACAGCAGAAGTAAAAGGATCGGCTGCCTCTTTGTGCCCATTTCGATTTAGGACAACTGCCTACCGGCTGGACGGTCTCTAACATTTCAGGTATCTTGAATCCAAAGTCGATGGACGTATGTTGATGATCGGTATTCTACATTCTATTGCAATAATATTCTTAGTTTTACAGCCGCTTATACTCATCACCTATTAGCATGTTACACAGCGAAGCGACAAAAAATTCAACCTCTTTTGAAATGGAGAATAGTTCGTTTTGGGGGTCGACTCCTCCGCCACTCGACATTCTGCTAACCCTTCTCCGATTGGGGAAATCGCCTGTTACGCTAACGTAATCTTACTGTATCTGTAGGGTTTTTATGAAAATGGCGGTTCTGGCTAAACACCCGTGCTTGAGTGATTTTTGCTCGTTTTGCTCATCTTTTGTCCTTAATCTGTCTCCGTTTCTCCGCTTAGGTTCGCCGACAAAGTTCGCAATGGTTTTCTGTAGAGGAGAGGGAATTACGAACTTGATGGATTTCAGTAAATAGCCTCCCTCTATCGTTACATTAGGCCAATGCGCTATTTCCTTTCTTCTGCGCTCAAGCCAATTGCAAACCAAAATGCTTAACACCTTTTTATCTGCTTTATGGGGGGCAATAAATGAAGAATGCACCTCAACGCGCGCTATTTTGAGCAGTGATATTATAATCGCCGCTCAAAAGCATGATTTTGCTCGATGAACCGATTCCCCTAACGTTTATTCTTTATTGCGCACCCCATTACCCCTTATTCTTAAAGCTTGGTTCTGACCTTCTTTCTAACTCGGATAACGCCTCTTTAACTCCTTCTTCTGCAGCCAGTTTAAACCAATTTAGCGCCTCTTCACTGGCCTCTTGCGAAGTAATGTTTTCATCGGAATAGCGCTCCTGGTACTGCAGGCCCAAATAATATTTAGCCTTAGGTTCCAAATAAACCGGTGTTTTGAAAAAGTGATGGATATTTTCTCTCTCATTAGAAGAGTAAGAGAGGTATTTCAAAAAACCTTCCTGAGTCAACGCTCTTTCCTTTAACGTCCCTCTATCCGCTGCATAGTCAAAGCAGGACTCCACTGTCTTTTTCTTCAAACAATAGCTGCTATTCATGGCGAATATCTCTAAAATATAAAGTTTTATTTCTAGGGGTAAATCTGATTGAGAAGTTTGAAGTAAAAAAATCCTAGCGACTTTAAGCAGTTCAAATAAAGCTTTTTTAAATAATTTTTCCGTTCCAACCCAACACTTAATGGATTGATCTAAACTTCCACTGATAATCCACCCATTTTTAAGGACTGCAAGAGACAAAACAGAATCTGTATGCCCTTCCCAGGTTGCAAGACACTTCGCCTCCCCTTTCTTCTCTATTTGCCAACACTTAATCGTCTTATCATTACTCCCACTGATAACCCACCCATTATCGAGGACCACAAGAGACAAAACACTGCCTGCATGCCCTTTCCAAGCCGCTACCCCCTGAGCCCCTCCTCTTTCATCCAGCTGCCAACACTTCAGTATGTTTTCACTGCTTCCACTCATAACGCGTCCATTCTTAAGGACGACAAGAGATAAAACATCACCCGTATGCCCCTCCCACGTCGCTAAACACTGAGCTTCCCCTCTCTCATCCATCTGCCAACAATTAATCGTCTTATCACTACTTCCACTGATAACGCGCCCATCCTCAAGGACGGCCAAAGATAAAACCTCATCCGTATGCTCCTTCCACGTCGCCAAACATTGCATTTCGCCTTTCTCATTCAGTCGCCAACATTTAACCGTGTTATCCCCACTTCCACTGACGATCCACCCATTCTTAAGGGCTGCGAGGACATAAACAACTCCTTGATGTCCATCCCCTGTCGCAAGACAGTGTCCTTCTCCTTTTTCATCCACCTGCCAACACTTAATCGTGTTATCTTTACTCCCACTGATAACCCACCCGTTCTGAAGCACCAAGAGGGATAACACAGCGCTCATATGGCCTACCCACGTAGCAAGACACTTCGCCCTCCCCTGTTTATCCACCTCCCAACACTTAATGACCTTATCCCTACTCCCACTAATAACCCACTCATTCTTAAGAACCGCCAGAGCATAAATCCAGCTTCTATGCTCTTCCCAAGCAGCGAGAAGCACTTCTTCTTTTCTAGCTGATGCTGTCAGCTGCTGCTTATCAAAATCAATTTGCAAAGTACCCGTACCGCCCTCTTCTGAAACTGTCAGCGAGGAAGAAGATAAATTTGAATGGGTAGTTAGAGGATTTCTCACTGAATTAGCTCCTTGTATTTTATTCTTAACAGTCTATACACCGGTGTGCTGGCCTAAACATAGTGGTTTCCGAGGTATTAATAAATAAGGCTTTCTTATTTCGTGAGCCCTGTCATAGCTTTTATGAAGGCTAATCGAAGAAAGCTATGATTTTCTGCTATATGGCAATAAGAATTGTCTGTTTAGTCTGGGCAGACAATTCATCAGTGTACAAAATGCCTCTCTCAGGCTATCTAAGTCTCCATGTCATTTGTCATATGTTAGAGCAAATTTAAACTATATCCAATTTTTATTCCTCATACTTCCGTAATGCGACGACGGCTCCACCCAAACACATTCATTTTCAAGCTACGAAAGAGCACTGTATACTGTAGATAATGCTGAATATTGGGTCTATTTTGATTTGGTATAAACGGATTTATAATAGAAAAATAATAAATTATTCCAAAAAAGAGGAGGAAGTAATGCAAAAAATTATTTTATCAGCAGCATCTAACCTTGTCAATCTTAATAATAAATTGCTAAACTCTTTGCGGTCTAGCGAAGATGCAGAAGTTATTTGGTTTATAGAAAGATATCGCTTTGATCATGAATTTGATGTTAATGAGACAGACGAAGGCGGCAGGACAATTCTCATGTTAATTGCGAAATTGGGTAAGGTGGAGTTGGTTAGAGAGCTTATTAATGCTGAAGCCGATATCGAGACAAAATGTCAGCAAGGCTGGACAGCGTTAATGTATGCTGCCTCTGAGGCGCAACTGGACGTAACCCTTGAACTAATTAAACATAAAGCAGAAGTTAATGAAGTAGGGAATTTTGGAGAAGGGCCTCTAACACTAGCGGCGAGCGTAGGTAATGCTAACCTTATAAAAATACTTATCGACGCAGGCGCTAAAATAGATGCAGTTACCGTCGACGGCTTCACGCCGTTAATGACAGCTACCCTTAATAATGACATTGAAATTGTTAAAATGCTTATTAATGAAGGAGCCAATATTAATATAGCCGACAATCAGGGTATGACAGCACTGATGTTAGCTGCGCGCGGTGGATATCTTGATATCTTAACGACACTCCTGAATGCAAGTATCCCTATTAATAAAATAAATCACCATGGCGAGACGGCTATGCAATTGGCTAAAGAAGCAGGACATTTTCATATTGTAACCTTATTGGAAGAAAAGCAACAAGAATACCAAAAAACAGAAAATAATAAAAAAAGAAAAGCTGAAGAAAAAGAAATAACCCAAAAATTGAAACAACCTAGAATTAGTGAAGAAATAACGTTGGTAGAAAACAGTGGAAAAATGGTTTGGGCAGAATCTTCAAAGGGGAAAGAAGAAGAGGATGAAGGCAATACGAATCAAGCCAAAGAAACTTTTAGCCCTGCTCCATATTAATGAAATTTTAAGACAAGCATTATAATAAGACAAAAACAGCCTATTCACATCAATAAGGAGGATAACCATGGGAGAAATAATTTCCCCTCTTTCAACAACCCTAAGTACCAGCGATACTCTCTTAACTGCCTTGCGTAGCACAGAGGATTGGGAAGTGATTCAATTTATCGCCCACTATCGCTTTGATCATGAATTTGATGTCAATGAGAGCAATGAAGAGGGTGTTACTATGCTCATGTTGATTGCAAGCTTGGATGAGACCGCATTGGTTCAGAGACTTATCCACGCGGGAGCGGAGGTTAATATAAAGTCTAAGGCAGGTTGGACAGCGCTTATGTATGCGATTGTCTATGATCGTCTTGGCGTAATCCTGTTACTGATTAACCATAATACCCAAATTGTTCATCTGGTGGATAATTTGGGGGAAACACCACTGATGTTAAGTGCGGTAAAAAATAATTCAGCGGCAGTAAAAGCCCTTATTAAGGCCGGCGCTGACGTGGATGCGGTCACTTCGAAAGGCTATACAGCATTGATGATAGCTACTTATCATGACCATATAAACCTTGTCACAATCCTCATTGAAGCAGGAGCTGATGTAAATAAAGCACAAAATAAGGGTATGACCGCCTTGATGTGGGCAGCTCACGAGGGATATACCAATATTGCTACGGTATTAATTAATGCGGAGGCTGACCTTAATAAAGTCAACCTACAAGGTGAGACCGCCTTGGCATTAGCCCAGGAAGAAAAACATTACCCTATTGTAAGAGTGTTAGAAGCAAAACAAATGGCTATGAGCAAGAAAGCTCAATGGGTAACACTCTATGAGAGGCTTGCCCAAATACAATATGATATCTTTAATAGTAATCAAATTTTATTCCTTCCCTATCAAGAGTTATGGCAATTTATCCGGCAACTTAAGCAAGAATTGCAAAATATCCTGGCTTCCAATGCTTTTAGTGTACCCTTAATGCCAATGATGTTGGGTATAGGAAATGAGGAAACAGACCATTATAGCTCTTTTGAAGCACGGGTTGTGGCTTTAGAAACCCATAAAAAGGGTTACGATATTGCGCTAAACCAAGAAAAACCACCCGTAGCGGAAACCGCTTCCTCGCACAATTCTCCTCTTTTGGCAAGGGATAGAAAAAGAAAAGGTAAAGAAGAAAAAATAACAGAGGTATTCAAACGGCCAAGAATTGAGGAAACTCTCGAAGACGGAATAAATATTTCACACAGTATGCGTCAAATGTTTTGGTTAAGAAGTCCAGAAATGACCGAGCAGTTTCCTGAAGATAGCATAGCTCAAAGTAATTTGATTTCGATAGACCCGTCGACTTAGGGAGTTTTAAAAATATAGCTAGCCAGAGGCTAGCTATCTTAAGAAACTTTCTCATGCGAGTTGACCAATTTAGCCTAAAGAATAAAATAGATTAATAGAAAAGATGAATTATGCATTAAACTTAAGCGCCTCAAATAGTTCATATTTATAGATGGTAAGTGATAAGGCAGCAGGAATGTAATATCTTTTTGAAAATTATATTCTGTGAAATCTTAAATTTCAAGAATTAATTTATATTAAACAAGGAAGTAAAGGTTTATGTATAACAAGCGAAATAATCGGGATAAAGGAACCCCTGCCCTGCATGTGGCTGCACAAGAAGGTTATGTGGAAACTGTCCAAGAATTAATTAATAGGGGGACAAATGTTAATATCAAAGATCTCGATGCTCAGACCGCCTTACATATAGCTGCCGATAAAAACGACGTTGAGATTTCAAGGCTATTAATCATGCCAGGATTAATGTTAATGCAAAAAATAGAGAAGCATGTGATAGGCCAGCGACTATATTGATTGCTGATAAAGTTAAATCATACTTGATTTTCATGTTGAACCCCTATTTATAATGATGAATGACCTGGAAAACCAAATAGATTTCGCCCCAAAGTTGTTTCTGCTACTGCGTCTGGCGAAATCCATAACCCCATTTCCTCCTTTCTATTAGTTGCTGCAAGGAAAGAGACAGGCAAGCGCGCCTTCTCCGAAATGGAGAATGGTTCGTTCTGAGGGTCGACTCCTCCGCCACTTGGCATTCTGCAAACCTTTCTCTAATTTAAAAAATCGCCTGCTACCCTAATTTAATCATTTTGTATCTGTAGCTCTTTTTTGGGCATAGCGGTTCTGAGCAGCACCCGTCTTCGAGTGATTTTTGTTCAATCCGGTCAGTTTCTGCGCTCACTCTGTCCAATATCAACTAATTATTTAAAAAAGTTCGCAATGATTTTCTGCAGGAGGAGATAGGATTGCGTACTTGTCGCTACAAATGCAAAATAGCCTAAATACCCTCACATTGTCATCAAAAGCTCATTCTTCAGCCAGTATTTTCAGTTCTACAATTACCAAACACCGCACCAGAGTTTGGGAGGCTTAACGCCGGCTATGGTGCATACCCACGGGTTACATTAACGTGGAGAATCTATATCGTAACTTTTTAGAAAAATGGTCTTGATTTTTCGCCCGCTTCACTCCTCTATAAATTGCAAAATAAATTGTGGGATTATTTATCAACTTAGCAAAGCCAACCTCTCCCCTTCTACTCTGATAACTACCTGGCCACGATCTCTAACGGGTTTTTCCTGCTAAACAAGGGGTCATGGCATTTTATTTAAGATTTTGTTTTTGTAAGGTATCGAAAATATTATGTTATTTTTTTGAGCAGAAATAAGTTTTTTCCTTTAAGGTTTTCTTAAGCTTTGTCTTCTATAATACTATCGTGTTTAAAATAAACCTTCGAACATTAATAGAGAGGTTGTTATGTTGTACTATCAAGCCCTTGGCTTTACCAAAATTGAAAATGATGTTACAAAAATTAGAAAAGCTTATTTAAAACTATCTCAAATACACCATCCGGATAAAAGAGGTGATGAAGCTACTTTTAGTAGAATACAACAAGCTTACAACTTTTTAACCAATATTGACAAAAAAACAGAATATGATTATGCAATTAAACGAGGGTGGAATCATACAGAAGAATTTTATTATAATGAGCGGTTTGATTACCCTGCTTTTTCAGATTTTTCAGGCACTCATAAGGCACCAGACCAACCCTCCTCTTGGGAAACAGCGTCGCATGCTAATGCGAAAACAAAACTAAGGCCTGGAAATTTTGATGCCTGGATGAGCAAAGTAATCAATATTTGTCAAAAAAATCCACAAGGTGCCCTATACCATGTGCCACAATATAATGCCTTATTCTTTAACCATTCTCAAACTTTAGCCGATTACCGCTTAGGTAGAACAAACACAATAGAGGGCATAGAACAAGAAGAAACAACGGCGCTCTTAAAAATAATTGAAAAAGTTCAAGAAGCTTCTCCGGGTAAACAAAGAGAACTAATAGTTTCACAGATGTTGGCACCTTTTTTAAGAGACTTAAAAAGGTTAAAAAAGGAAAATGGCTTGGGTGATTTCTTCTTAAATCACCGTGATCACCAAGGAAATACCGCGATATTATTACTTGCTAAGACTGAATTAAATACAGAATTGCAGGAAAACATGCTAAAAGACTTACTTGATCTTGGTTCAAATCCTGACACTACCAATAACGAAAATGAATCTGCTCGCCCATATCTCTCAAAAAATATCATTTTTAGCCATGATATAAAAAAATGTGGCAAGGCGAGCGTTGAGAAGGCACTGAATGAAATTCGCGCTATTGTAGAAGATCATATTAAACACCATTTAAATCTTCCTCTAAACCGTCCTCGATCTTCTTATCAAAAAGAAAAAGGCGAAAGAACAAAAGCTGATTGTATGTATGATTATCTGGATATTTTAAATTCAGATCCAGGACATGACGATGGTAATGAATCTTCTAGCCAAGTGAAACATAATCAAGAAAAGCTAAGCCAGTTGCATGCAAAGTTTAGGGGAGATAAAAATATTTTGATTAAAGATCAGAAAAATTCTGTTTCAACTTTCTTTGGTAGAATAGCAGAAATCTTCACTAATTTATTCAAACCTGCAGAAGAAAAGAAATATAGTACGTTAGGCTTAGCAAAATGCGGTTTTTTTGCCTCACATGGAGAACGTACATTCACATTAGCAACAGAGGTAATCCAAACTTGTGTTTCAAGCCCTGCAGCCTAGCCTGCTGAAAGAGGAGCGGGAGCCTTTGGAATAAGCGCATGAAAATGCAGCCAACGAAGGGATTTTGCAGATCGATTCTTTGAATCACAACAAAAAGAGCCGCCACGAAGGAAACGAAACGGCGGCTCAAGGTTGGGGAACGGGAAAACTTTAGAGTATGTAAAGCTGTCTGCGTAAATGGCCATAGTGTAAGATAACTTAATTTTTTAAAGAACGAAACTATGGCTATGTAAAGTTGAAATGATTGACGAACTATTGAGTGAATGCAAAATCTCGGAAGACATATTTGGTGAGAATGGTTTAGTCAAGCAATTCGTGAAAGCGCTGTCAGAGCGTGCGCTGCAAGCAGAACTAACTGACCACGCTTAATCTTGCTTAAAACGATAACGAGCTTTGCCGCAAACCCTGTCTTAAGAAAAGAAAAACCTTGGCTCTCGAAGAAGATCAAATCTCATTAACGCTTCCAACACAAAATTAACAAGTTAATACAGGGTAACAAATGTGCAAAATGGTTTTTTCAAACTTTGGGGCGAATGCCTACCAGCTGGATGACCTCTAACTTTCCAAGCATCTTGAATGCAAAGTTGATAACTGCATGTTGATGACTATTATTTTACATTCTCTTGCAATAATATGCTTAGCTTTACAGCTACTTATAATCGTCGACCATTCGCATGTTACACCGCGAAGCGACAAAAAAATCAACCTCTTTTGAAATGGAGAATAGTTTGTTTTGGGGGTGGCCTCCTTCGCCACTGGGCATTCTGCAAACCTTTCTCTAATTTAAAAAATCGCCTGATACCATAATGTAATCTGTTTGTATCTGTAGCTCTTTTTTGGGCATAGCGGTTCTGAGCAGCACCCGTCTTCGAGTGATTTTTGTTCAATCCGGTCAGTTTCTGCGCTCACTCTGTCTGGTTTTCTGCAAAGGAGATGGGATTGCAAACTTAGCGATGAAATCCAGAATCGAAAATGAGCTGCTATTAGTCTTTTTTTTAATCTGCAAATAAAATTAAAAAAAACATTACACGACTAACTATCCCATCGTGGTTATAATTAACCACTAATAGGTCAAGTAATTATGAAATTAGGAAATGTTAAGCCGATAAAAGAATTAAAAGGCAAAACCATCCTCTAAAAATTTTCTGACTATGCTTTTCAAACAGACGGATATCATAAATCTTTTTTGCTGTACTATTCTTTCAAAATGATAAGATGTTCCTCATAACTTATAATCAGGGATTATCTTCATGAGTTGAGCAACAGCAGTCTCTAATATTCGCGCTCTTCCGTATTGTACTAAAGACAATGATATCATAAAATAAAGTTCCCAAACTAAATACTTTTTACAAAAGACAGGAATTAACATGAAAAGCAAACAAAAGCAAAATATTTATGCATCGCTTCATGAGCGTGCAACAGGAGAAAAATTCTTATTCTTTGCTCCTAAATTGATTGAAGAACGGCACACTGATTCCATAGAAAAAGAAAAGAAACGCTTTCAAGAAGAATTTGAAAAACATGCAATTTCTGATCCCGGAAAAGCAGTATTAGCTTTAATTAGTGCT
Source organism: Gammaproteobacteria bacterium (assembly GCA_021323555.1). Next base: position 14,992 of record JAJONP010000124.1, read on the forward strand.
GCAGGGCTTGGTTGTCCGATAGCATTACGAGACGTACATAGGCTGAAAATTAGTATCGAGATATTTGATAGTGTTATGATCTATGGCAAAGCCTATTCTAATCTCAAAGAGCTGAAAGGGCAATTATTAAGTTATCCGCAGCAGGAACTAGAGAGACTGGCTATAAAGTTGGCTGATTTAAATCTTAACACTATCAAGGATGAAGAATTAACTGACATAACTCTTTCCCAATTACTACTACCAGCAAAAGATATTAAGGACAACCCTAGTGCGCTTGAGTATCTTGATAAGATTTTCAAGGCAACAGATGAAGCAGACTATAGTGGAATTACTAAATTGGCAGCTTGGAAACGTTTAAAAGCTATCTATATTAAAGAAATAAATTCTTTTAAAGAATCTTTTCTCTATCCTCAATATTTTAACGTTAAAAATAATAGTTTTTTATTTAATGCTATTGAAATGATTTGTAAAATAGCGGCTTATTATTATCTTAATTCGGATGAGATCGTGATGAGCGCAAAAAAAATTTTAAAAAACTTAAAACGAAGCTTGGATACTATTGAGGATACTATTGATGAGAGTTTGCTTCCTGAGAGGTTGAGTAATATTATTGACAAAGTTTTACTTTATGAGCATGAAGATAAAACTCAAAATACAGTAAACGTGGGTGCTGTTACTTTTAAAGAGTATTAAATAAAGCGAATATCCAGATTTTTCAGCCAGTACAAATATCGCCTGCTTTACTATTAATCATTGGTAAATATCCTTTCGATACCCCAAACGAATTACTAAAATAATCATTTCGTTATCAAGAATTTGACAAATAATACGATAATCGCTCACGCGATAACGCCATAGATTTGTTAATATACCTTTTAGTGCTTTACCATATTGCCGTGGATTATCAGTAATGAAGTCTTTTTCTTTTAGATAAGTAAAAATGCGTTGCAGTATTTTTTTATCTAGCTGCCTTAGTTGCTTCTCGATGCCAGCATCAAACTCAATCTTCCAAGTCAAGGCGTTTCACCATTTCATCAAAGGAGATACGAGAATTTTTTTCTTCTAACTGCGAGATTGCTAATAAGCTGTCTTCATAATCCAGCAAAAACTCTTCGATAGCTTTACGCACATAATAGCTTTTCGAGCGATCCGTTTCGTCAGCTAAATGCTCTAGGTGTTGGGACAGATCATCCGGTATTCTGGTATTTAAAATAGGCATAATTTTATCCTTCTATTAATGGTCTAATTGTAATACATGTATTACATCCAGTGTATTTACATCGATCGTTCGACTATGCCTGCCGATATAATCATTTTGCTCATAAACTTTTATAGTCTGATGAGGATATAACAAGTAAGCAATTCGAAAACCTGAAATACCTGTGCCGATAATAGCTACATTCTGAAGTTTTTCCAAAAAAACAGAAATGATTTATGACCTAAATATTTTTTCGAATGATTGCTCAATAGTTGGATAAGAAAACTCAAACCCATGAATAAGAGCCTTTTGCGGCAATACTTTTTGTCCCTTAACCATAATTTCATCTGCCATTTGATCAAAAATCAATTTCAAGATAAATCCTGGAATTTTTAGAAAACAAGGCCTTTTGAGGGCTTTTGCAAGAGCACATGAGAATTCTTTATTGGTTACAGGGTTCGGAGATGTGGCGTTGATGGGGCCATCAATATTTTGCTGATGAATAATAAATAGAATTAATTTGATCAGGTCGTATCTGTCAATCCAGGATAACCACTGCTTTCCATCACCAATTTGACTGCCCAGGCCTAGATAAAAGCTTGGCAAAAGCTTTTTCAGTATTCCTCCATCTTTTTCCAGAACAGGCCCAATTCTTAAAAATACTGTTCTTACTCCTAACGCAACAGCCTGTGAGGCTTCATCTTCCCATGCTTTGCAAAGGGAACTTGCGAACTGTGGGTTAACGTTTGATGCACTATCTTCTTCATTAAATGTTTTTTTAAGATCAGTGCCATAATATCCTACTGCAGAGCCACTGATAAATAATGTTGGTTTTGTTTTTTTCGATCTCATGTAATTCACAAGATCCCGTGTTGTTACAATGCGGCTGCTATAAATTCTTTTTTTTGCATCTTCTGTCCACCTTTTTGAGATTGTTTCGCCAGCAAGATTAATGATAATATCAATATCAATATTTTGAATTTCGCTAAGGTTGTTGATATAATTTTTTTCTTGGTTAGAACGCTCACTGTTTAAGTTTTTGTTGCGCGTGAGAATATAAATAATATATCCGTGTTTTAAAAGACTCTCAGAAAGAGCTTTCCCTATAAAACCCGTACCACCTGTGATCAAAAAATTTTTTACTTGCTTAGTCATTGCTTACTCCGTTTTTTTATAGAATTCCTCGCAAATGCTCATCAAAGCCTTGCTTATTCTCACCCAAATTTGCGAAAAATGATTCTTCTGCTTTTAATAAATCTTTTAAAGCTGCTTGGATTTTGCGGATTCCGGCATCGTTGAGCTGGGAAAATTTAGAAAGTTTATCGCCTTCTTTCGCTGTGCACCATAAGAGGACAAATCTCGATGTGGCATACTATCATGCAACCGATTCAATAAATTATCTGTTTGTCTCATAAGGCTCTCCAAACTTGAATCAAAAGGCGAATATTATTCCAAGACCGATTGCCGCATAACCAGGCTAATAAAATTGTTATAAATGGCTGCTTCCTGCGTCTATAGTAGAAACCAATTTCTGGCTGCCGTACGCTAAT
>JAJONP010000125.1 GCA_021323555.1 Gammaproteobacteria bacterium
CAATCAATTAAAATAGAGTTGTCCAGATTAACAATAGCTATTGTATTTGCAGGGGTTAGGTTATAAACTATACAAAATTTAAATTACTACGCAGTAAAAGAATGTAACCCATGGCAATGTTGCACAGTATAGAGGAGGATTTAGATGATCCAATAAACGGCTGTTTTGATGATTGGCGTGATATGGGCATTCGGTACAATAGAGCCAGCGAGTTATTATGGGATATTTTACAACCTGTGCGCGGCCTTTTCTATATAGCGTTTTCTTTATTCTTATTTTTAGCCTCCGTAGTTATATTACTTATAATATCTATTAAATTTTTACTATCCTCTTGGCGGGAGGAGGTCCCCTTTGGGGGATTTGGTCTTGGGATATTGATTTTTATTCGTGGATTAGCGATATGTGTTACGTCCCCTTTTAAAATTCTTTGTAAAAGCATTTTGGTCTTTTTTTCTGAAAATATTGAGAACCAGAAAGAAAGAGAAATAATAACAACCGCAACACGCTTACGGGCTGCGATGATAGCTAATAACAACCGCAACACGCTTACGGGCTGCGATGATAGCGGTGGAGAAAGATTGTGATTTTCAAGAACATTGTAGGAGGCTTATTGAGGCTAAAATGGATAACATGATGGAAGAAATAATCGGAAGAAAATGTGATAAACAAGATACATCTCTCAATTCTTCTGACATTCGATCTCATTTCAAAGAATTTGATTCTCAAGTTGCCAGTTTGGAAAAGTTAATTCATCCAACGAACCGAGAAAGAGCTTTTTTTAATTATAATAAACTTTACAATAGCAAATTGTCTCGCGATCACAGATGTACTCGCATTTGTGAATATGGGAAAACGCACGAGGTGTCCGAAAAAATCAATTTATTATTGAATGAATTAATACCCCACACCGGTAGGGAGCCTGAGGAGGATAGATTTATGCACCTGGAAGAATGTGATTGGCGGCTTATGCACACTTATCTTGATGTGATCCTTCCACGTAGCAATGCTCGGCAGAAAACAATTGAAGAAATGTTGTTACAGGGGAATGGTAATGAAAAGGGTGCTAATTTTCCTCGAGAAATTTTCAATATTGTTGCAGAGTATGGTGATGGATATAGCGCAGGGGAAGAACAGATAAAACCTGTGCCTATGAAGATTTCTGGAAAGGCTACACCTCTTGTAGCAAAAGCTCAATCTAATCTACGCTTGGTATAATCGCGCTTAAAATTTTAATTTTAAATATTAAATGCTTTTGGCTCATCAGGTCTTTGACCTGATGAGCCAAAAGCATTTAAAAAAGGATAATTTCATACATCACAATCTTTTTTCCATGAAATATGATTTACTACTATGAAAATTTCCCTATTTTGGCCATCTCGTATATACTATTGAACTAAGCGCTGAAAAAAATGTTCCTGCTATTCTTAAATCTGGGAAAAGCATTTTACTGCTTGGGCCTCGGCAAACAGGTAAGACTACGCTTATTAGCCATATGTTTGCGGATAAACGAGTGACATTAGCAGATCCTCGCTCTCGGGTGCGTTATGAAAAAGATCCTTATATTTTTAGTAATGAAATTGAGCAAATAGCAGAGGTTGTAAAAAATCATCCTCCTTTAATTATCGTTGATGAAATACAAAAAATTCCAAGTTTAATGGATGCCATCCAAGATTTAATTGATAGAAAAATAGCGCAGTTTATTTTAACAGGTTCTTCAGCGAGAAAGCTGAGAAGACACCATGATTTGAATTTATTACCTGGACGAGTCATACCATTACGTTTAGATCCTTTTAGCCAAGTCGAATTGACGTCAGAATACCAGCAGTTAGATAGTTTATTGCTTGATGGGGCTTTACCTGAAATTATTTTAGAAAAAAATATCGCTCAGAGAGAGCAATTATTAGATGCTTATGTGACGATTTATTTAGAAGAAGAAATTAGAGCAGAAGCCATCGTGCGTGATTTAGGACATTTTGCGCGCTTCTTAGAGCTTGCTGCAGCTGAATCAGGAAAAATCGTCAACTTCAGCAAATTATCGCAAGAAATAGGCGTTATGCACAGCACCATAGCGGGTTATTATCAAATACTGGAAGATTGCCTGGTGGTAGAACGTGTCGAACCTATTGTTAAAAGCAAAACACGGCGAAAATTATCTAAAACACAAAAATATTTATTTTATGACATGGGTGTAAGGCGTGTAGCAGCGCATGAAGGAAGGAAGTTGCCGCGAGAACAACTCGGTCATTTATTTGAGCAATATATAGGCCTTGAATTAGTGCGCATCACTCGATCGCTACCACAACGCTTTTTCGTCAAATACTGGCGCGATCCTAGTGGGCCAGAAGTGGATTGGGTCATTGAGTCAAGCGCGGGTTATGTTCCTATAAAAGTGAAATGGACTGATGTACCCACTCAAAAAGATACTAAGTATTTACAACTCTTTTTAGATGAGTATCCAGAATCAACGGCCAAAGGGTTTATTATTTGTAGAACACCGCATCGTATGAAAATGAGTGAAAACATTTATGCATTGCCGTGGAATGAAGTTGCTGCTATTTTTGATTAATCTTTAGAACCTAGGGAAAACGCATTATGAGCCAATCTACTGGATTTTTTATTACCCTAGAAGGCAGCGAAGGCACGGGGAAATCGACTGCTTTGAAATTTATTCAGGATTATCTCATTCAAGCAAAAAAAGAATATATTGTCACGCGTGAGCCGGGCGGAACGCCTATTGCTGAGCAGATTCGCCAGGTATTATTAGCCCCTGGTATGGATGAAGCCATGGTGCCTGAAACGGAGCTGCTTTTGATGTTTGCAGGCCGTGTTCAACATATTCAGCATGTGATTTTGCCTGCGTTAAAAGACAGAAAGTGGGTAATCTGTGATCGATTCGTTGATGCCAGCTTTGCTTATCAGGGAAGCGGGCGTGGCATTGATGAATCGCGAATTGCGTGGCTTGAAAATTGGTTAGTGCCAATACGCCCTGATTTAACTTTACTATTTGATGTTCCTGTATCAATAGGATTAGAGCGTGCGAAGCATCGAGGTACTCATGATAGAATCGAGCAAGAGAAAATAGATTTTTTTGAAAGAGTGCGCGTAGGTTATTTAAATCGCATGAAACAGGATACAAATCGTTTTCGTTTAATTGATGCGACTCAATCACTGGAGCAGGTGCAAATAGCCATCAAAAAAATATTGGATGAAATATAATTACAACTTGACTCTATACCCTTGTAGGGTAGTATACAGATAGAAGCCCATGATATTTATCGAAACACTTTTATTCACGAAACAATTGCCAGACTATCTGGAGGATGAAGATTATAGGGAACTTCAAGAATTCCTTATTGAGCAACCTGATGCGGGTGATTTGATACAAGGAACAGGTGGGTTACGCAAATTGCGTTGGACTTTGGACAATAAAGGAAAGCGTAGCGGCATAAGAATTATTTATTATTGGCAAGTTTCAAAGAACCAAATTTATTTTTTTACCCTTTACGCAAAAAATGAAATGTCTAATTTGTCAGCTAAAGAAAAGAAAGCGTTAAAATTAATGCTGGAGGATTGGTAATTATGGCTGCTGTAAAAAAACGTAGTCTATTTGAAGAGATAAAACAAGGCATTCTTGAGGTGAAAGCCCACAAGAAAGGGAAGATTACACTCCGTACGTATCAATTTTCTAAAAAGCCCCGCCCAAAAGTAAGCCCAGAATTAATCCTTAATATACGCCAAAAGCTGCATATGTCACGGGCTGTATTTGCGCTTAAGCTGCGGGTTTCTTTGCGTACCTTGGAAAAATGGGAACAGGGGGAAACAGAACCTAATGACCAGGCAGCCGCGTTGATTTTAATGGTTAGAAAATTTCCTGACACCTTAAAGCGGTTGGAGAGTCTTTAACTTCTAGCTATATAAAAATATCGGATAGATTAAATGAATAGCGTTACGAAAATACTCCCTTGGCACGCGACTCAATGGCATTGGCTGTGGGAGGCAAAACGGCAGAACCGTTTTCCATCAGCGTTGTTATTCTTAGGGGCTGTAGGCCTTGGTAAAATGCAATTCGCATACTCATTAAGTGAGGTAGTGTTATGTGAAAAATTCAGCACGCAAAATACAGCCTGTGGTGAATGTCATTCATGTTATCTGATGCGCGCGAAGTCGCACCCTGATTTTATATTAGTTGAGCCTGATCCAGCAGGGCATATTATTAAGATTGATCAAATTCGCAGTGTAATTCATTCATCCAATGAAACGACTCAACAAGGCGGTTATAGAGTTATTATTATTAATCCAGCCGCCGCGATGAATCAATATGCCGCGAATGCATTGTTGAAAACACTTGAAGAAGCTGTACCTCGTACCTTATTTATTTTAATCAGTGATCAAAGTCTAAGATTGCCTGCGACTATCATGAGTCGTTGCCAGAAAATAATTTTTCAAAAACCTACGCGTCAAATTGCATTAGATTGGTTAGAAGAAAAATCAATAGCTAATAGTGAATTATTATTAAATTTAAGCGATGGTGCACCTTTGCTCGTTCCTTTATTACTTGAAAAAGATGTGCTGACTATGAGAAAAATACTTTGCCAAGGATTATTTGAATTATCGCAAGGTTTTGCTGATCCATTGCTATTGGCAGCCCAATGCCAAGATTATGATATTTTATGGGTATTCAAGTTATTGTTTTTTTGGTTACAAGATTTATTAAGATTACAAGTAACACAACGATCCGTAGAATTAATTAACTTTGATTATCAATCTGTTTTTTTAACAATGACAAAAAATATATCTAAAAAAAATCTAATGGATTATTTGGAGTATATCCAATATTTATATGGAAAATTATTAAATATGCAAAACTTAAATAAGCGATTGTTATTAGAAGATTTATTTATTCGGTGGAGAAATTATCATGTTTCTGGTTGATTCACATTGCCATCTTGATCAATTGGATTCATTGTCCAATGCGTTAGATAATGCGAAGAAAAATAATATAGGTCATCTATTATGCGTGTGTATTACGCTAAAAGATTTTCCGAGTATGTTAACTCTTGCAGAACCTCATCCACACGTGAGTGTATCAATTGGATTGCATCCGAATGAAGAAGTCGGGGAGGGGATGGAGCCCAGTGCTGAAGAACTTGTTAAGTTAGTGTTATCTGAAAAACCTGAACGAGCAGAGAAAATAGTCGCGATTGGTGAAACAGGCTTAGATTATTATCGTAGCGCAGGTGATGTAGAGTGGCAGCGAGAACGGTTTCGTCAGCATATGAGAGCTGCAAAAATGCTGAATAAGCCACTGATTGTTCATACTCGCGCAGCGCGTGAAGATACATTGGCACTTTTAAAAGAAGAAGATGCCGCAACAGTAGGGGGAGTGTTACACTGTTTTACAGAAGATTGGGCTATGGCTAAAGCTGCGCTGGATTTAGGTTTTTATATTTCATTTTCAGGTATTATCACATTTAAAAATGCAAAAGAACTACAAACCATTGCACAGAAAGTACCTTTGGAGCGTATGCTGATTGAAACAGATTCGCCTTACCTGGCGCCTGAGCCTTATCGTGGTAAATCAAATGAGCCTGCTTATGTGCGTTATATTGCTGACTATATTGCGCAATTACGCGGCATTGATGTAGCCAAATTGGCTGACCAAACAACAGCAAATTTTTTTCGTTTATTTAAGGAAGCGAGGCAGGTATGTTCAGGCCAATAGCTGTTTTTATAGGATTACGTTATACCCGTGCTAAACGACGTAATCATTTTATTTCATTCATTTCTTTAATGTCTATGTTGGGTATTGCGCTTGGGATATTAGTTTTGATTACTGTTTTATCTGTCATGAATGGGTTTGATAAAGAAATCCAAAAGCGGGTTTTTAGCATGGTGCCGCCTATTACGGTAGGTAGCTTTGTGAATGCAGTTTCTAACTGGCAACAAGTCGAAAGTAAGCTGCATGAATTTCCTTCCGTAACGGCAGTCGCGCCATTCGTGAATGGTGAAGTATTATTATCGAATAATAATGCAGTACAACCTGTATTACTCACAGGGATTCTACCCTCTAAAGAAAAAAATATTTCAGAACTATCTGAAAAAATAGTGCAAGGTAGTTTAACTCATCTCATGCCTGGCCAATTTGGTATCCTATTAGGTGAAGAATTAGCGAATCGCCTGGATGTCTCAGTAGGCGATAAAGTCACAGCAGTGACACCACGAGTCTCTCTGTCTCTTGCGGGTGTCATGCCTCGATTAAAACGATTTACAGTGATTGGTATTTTCCGTGCAGGCAGTGGTTTTGGTTTTGATACGAGTTTGGCGTTTATTCATTTACGAGATGCGCAAAAATTATTTGAAATGAGTTCATCTGTCACAGCATTGCATGTCAAAATTCCAGATGCCTATGCAGCCCCTAAAATCGCAGAGCAAATAGCCAATAGGTTAGGTTCGACTGCCCGTGTAACAAGTTGGACGGATCAATTCGGTGAATATTTTCGTATGGTTGCGCAAGAAAAAGCGATGATGTTTTTTATTTTGATGTTAATTATTTTAGTCGCTGTATTTAATTTAGTATGTACATTAGTGATGGTGGTGACTGAGAAAGAAGCCGATATTGCTATTTTACGTACCTTAGGTGCAACACCTCAAATGATTATGAGTATTTTCATCGTGCAGGGTGCTATTGTAGGTATTATAGGTGCTCTAATGGGTGTGGTTGGGGGCGTGGCGTTGGCATTGCATGTGACCTCGGTTGTTAATGGGATACAGAATCTCCTCCACGTGCAATTTTTATCTTCCAGCGTTTATTTCCTCGATTATTTGCCATCTGATTTACAATGGAGTGATGTATGGCGTGTTAGTTCGGTCGCGCTCATACTCAGTTTACTTGCAACCCTTTATCCTGCATGGCGTGCTTCACGAACAGAACCTGTGGAGGCTTTGCGTTATGAGTAATATCAATAATAATATTTTGGAATGTGTAGGTCTTTCAAAAATTTATCAAGATGCAACTACAAAACTCGAAGTATTAAAACAAATTAATTTACAAGTTCAAACAAGTGAGCTGATCGCCATAGTAGGTCATTCTGGTTCAGGTAAAAGCACTTTATTGCACTTATTGGGTGGGTTAGATAAACCCACGCAAGGCAAAGTCATCTTAGCCGGAAAAAACCTGGCACAAGTCAGTGAAAAAGAAAAATGTTATTTACGTAATCATTATTTAGGGTTTATTTACCAATTCCATCATTTATTACCTGAATTTACCGCATTAGAAAATGTCTGCATGCCTTTATTGATAGGTCATAAAA
>JAJONP010000126.1 GCA_021323555.1 Gammaproteobacteria bacterium
CAAACCAGGTGAGGACGGCATATACTAGACCCACCGCCGTTAAAACATCCAAGCTTTCGCGCCAACCTATACTTTCAACCATCACGGCCAAAGGATGCTGTCCACTCACAGCGCCCAACATCCCAATAGTCAATACAAAACCACTTAGTATCCCAAAGCGATTGGTAGGAAACCAATTTGCTGCCAATACCAATGACCCTAGCGCCGCAAAAGCCGAACCTATCCCGGTAGCAAAACGGGCCAATTCGACCAGTGCCCAAGTTTGCGCATGGGCGGTTAAAAAAGAGCCTAGGGCACAAATTAAAGTGGCAATGACGATGAGCCTACGCGCCCCAAATCGATCCAGCAGCGTCCCCGCTGGAATTTGCATCATGGCATAACCTATATAATAAGCCGTAGCTAAAAACCCAAATTGGGCTGCGCCAATGCCAAAATGCCGTGTTAAATCTGGCATCATTACATTGGGGGCAACTTGAATAAAAAACTCATAAAAATAAAATAGGGTTCCTGTAAGCCAAACTATCAGAGAATAGAAGTTTGGCTTAGCCTTAGCGCCATTGATAACCACAGCATCTGGACTCATTTGCATGACGTTACTTTCCCTTTAGCGATATAAGTTAGTAGGGCCTGTAGCCATTGGGTTTATCGGCTGCAAAATGAATAAAGCAGTCCAAATATTAGCAAATTTTCGTCAAATATGGCCCGATATTCTCCTCAAATTTTCTAATATTTTGCTCGGCTTTATTCCTTTTTCGCTTCGACAAACCCAATGGCTATAGCCCTAGTTTAACACTTTATTTTCCCTTATGTAAAATGGTATTATGTCTACAGTATTAAAGATGCGAATTGCGGCTTAAAGTCAGTCCTTATAAATTGCCCCTATTGGGCAGGCCGAGCGGCTTGTCCTTGTGTTTTTTACCACTTTAGCCCTTATCACCCGATCCAAGGAGCCATTCCCCCATGAGCATTAAGCGACCTTCCTCAGATGCAGAACGCCCTATCATCATGACCCGCGGCTTAACCTTTTTGTTGGCACTGGCTTGTGGCGCCATTGTGGCTAATTTGTACTATTCTCAGACCTTAATTGCCTCAATCGGCCATTCTTTGCAGTTAAACTTAAAATTAAGCGGCTTTATTGTTACCTTGACCCAATTTGGCTATGGCGCTGGCTTATTGTTTATTGCGCCGCTATCCGACTTGGTTGAAAATAGGCGTCTCCTCATTGTGCTCTTGGCCTTAAGCTTTTTATCGCTCTTAGGCATTATATTCGCAGAAACCTCTCTTATTTTTTTGCTATTTTGCTTTCTACTGGGTCTTACCTCTGGCTTCGGCACAAGTTATTATTCCCTTTGTAGCACACATCACCCCAGCCGAAAAGCGCGGCCAAGTCGTAGGTACGGTTATGAGCGGGCTGTTGCTGGGCATCATGTTGTCACGTCCGATGGCAAGCCTGTTCACTCATTTTTTTTTCTTGGCGAGCGATTTTTATATTTTCAGCCGCTTGTATGTTGTTATTAATTGTTTTATTAAAGCGTTTCTTCCCTACCAGAAAGCCCAAGCACAATCTATCCTACACTAAATTGATTGCTTCTTTTCCTCTCATTTGGAAGTCATCTCCGGTGTTACGTAGGCGCGCTCTTTATCAAGCCATGCTATTTTGTGTTTTCAATTTATTTTGGACTTCGATTGCGGTGCTATTAATGGGGCCATTCTTTAATTATTCACAAGAAACTGTCGCCTGGTTCGCCTTGGTAGGCGCAACCGGTGCTTTGACTGCGCCTATCGCGGGCAGGCTTGCCGATCGAGGCTATACCAGAATTGCCACTGGCATCGCTCTTGTTTTAGTTGGGCTCGCTTACCTCATCGGAAGCTGGCATAGCGGGCATTCTATAATAGCTTTAGTGATATCCGCCTTGCTCTTAGACATAGGCGTGGCGTGCAATTTAATTTTAGGGCAAAGAAGTATCTATGCCCTAGCGCCGGAAATCCGTGGCCGCCTAAATGGCTTATATGTAGCGATATTCTTTGTAGGTGGCGGTATAGGCTCTGCCTTATCCGCTTATCTATATAGATTGGGTGGCTGGAGTTTTATTAGCTGTGCAGGTTGCCTCGTGTCCTTGTTGGTGTTTTGCTATTTTTTGATGGAATATGGGCAAAGTAAAAAAGAGAGTACAACCCTGTAGCAAGCTAATAACAGCCATTCCCTCAGTGATGTGGGAATGGCCTATTGTAAGACTGTATAACAGTAAGTGAGTAGTTACGATTGAAATTAGGGTTCCGATTGGGTTAACCTCACGTTCGCCTCTAACGGTAATGTTTCCTTAATTCTTTTGGGTTGGGGCGAGCATGATTCTGACCAAAACTGAAATGGTCTAACTTTACGTTTGAGCTTTTCACCTTGCACAGGCTCCACAGCTTTCTGTGCTGAATCTGTAGCTTTGTTTTCCAACTGCTCAAATTCGCTCTCCAACTCCCTAGCTAGACTCTCTAACTCTCTCGCTCGACTCCCTAACTCTTTAACGTCACTTTCGCTGCCCTCAGCCTCTTTTATCCACCCCTGAACTTCTTGTTTATACTCAGAAACTTTTGCTTGTAGTGAATCCAACGCTTCTTGTCGAGCATTCAAGTCTTTCTCGGCAAAATCGAGTTCATTCTTCTCGCTATCTAACGAGTTACAGATAGAACCTAGAACTTTTTTTGCTACCTTGACGGCCGCCTTTGATTGCTCCACCTTTCTTTTTGCTAAGCTCAAATTTCTATCTGCCTCTTCTAAAAAACCCATTAATCGGCACGAAAATTCTTTTACGGGAGGTAAATATTTATTGGCCTCCCCCAAGCTTGAGTTTACATCACCCAACGCCAGATCTACCGAATTCAAATATTTTCTTACAGAAGATAAAGCTTGGTTGACTAATAAAAGTTCGGGGGTTGCTTCTTCTAAAGCGGCGTCTATGGAACCCAAAGATCCGTCTACGGCATTTAAATCTCCCTCTGCAGCATTTAACGTATCTATTCCAAACTGTAAAGAGTTTCTTACATCATCTAAGTCTTTCTGTATGTCATCCAAAGCATTATCTGCGTAAATAATATCTTTTTCCGCGTTCATAAAAACAGAGGCTACTTGTTTTAAAGTGTTTCTTTCAAATTTAAGAACTTCATCTGCAAAGCCAGCAGCAATTTTGAAGCGCAATTGGGCTAAATGCTGGCGTAATGATTCAAAGATTTCTTTTACAAAAACTATAGTATTTTGCCTTAGCTCTTCAGGCGCCGCCCCCTCAAATTCACTTTTTTCTAAATATTCAAAATAGCTCTTAATCTTTTCCATTTCCTCTTTAAATTAACCATAAATCCAATCCTGTTCGGAACGATGGGTTAAGAAGTATTCCTCAACTTGTTTGTAAAACTCTTCTGGCAAGATCGCTTCCCTATCCTCATCCGTATAACTCCCTTTTATTAATTCTGCACACGTTTCAACTAAAGCTGATACACTTTGCAAAATTTGATAATGTCCTTTTTTCAAAAAATCGATTTTATTGCGTCCTTGCTCCCGATCAAAAAGAAATTTGTTTAAATATTCTTCTGTGTAGGAAACAATTTTATCCATTTTTTTATCGAAGGATACCACGCTATCGAAATCAATTAGATAAATGTCTCGTTTATTAACGCATATATTTTCAGGTTTTAAATCCAAATGAACCTTGTTATACCTTAATATAAATTCCTCAATTTTTCTAATTAATGAAAAAGTAATTTCTATTCGCGTATCTACGGAGTATTTATTTTTAAAAACCGTATCAAAAAGGCTCTCCCCTAAATCATGCGTCAAGAAACCATACTGATTTTGATTCCCGCTTTCGCTAATAGAAAACAATCTCTTTGTTCTTGGATAAAAGGTATGTGCTACATCAACTTCTTCTATGAGTCTTTTTTCATTTTGCGCTTGATTTGTTCCATTTCGATTAAATAAGCTTAATACATACTTATTAGGTACCTCCTTATAATGAATAAATCCATCTTTTTGACACGACAATAACCATTTTACCCTATGTACTTCTTTCGCTCCGCCAGACGCAAAAGGCTGAGGTTCAATACAAACAATCCAAATATTATCTTTATTACTTTTTATCTTAAAAAGAGACCCGCCACTGAAAGATATAGAGTAATCCCCTACTGTGCAGTTTTCTTTTTCATTTATTTTAGCACTTGTGAGAACTGCTCTATGCGAAACAGCTTCACTACCACTATCATCACTACTCAGTGTTAATGATTCATCACTAGAACTAATCCTTTTCTGCTCTGGGCTAAGGCAAAGCGTGTCTGATTCGCTACTAGAGCTTGATTCTTCTAGTGTGCTTTTACCCGAGCCTTTAGCTGCACTTCTTTCTATATCAATACCAAATCTATCCAAAAAAAGCTGCCTCAACACATCATAATGTTCTGCGGGCTCTTTTTTGTCGAGAATGCGACCTACTTCCCCGACTTTAATTTCTATCGTCTTCATATTATTACCTTCTGTATTCTTGCCCTAAAAGAGCTTTTTTATTAAATGATTAGCTTTACCCTTTTAATTTAGGCTTTAAGCTATCGCGCAAAGTATAAACAATTTTACCTAATAAATCAATGGGTCGGTCGGCATTTTTATTGGTAATGCCTATAATTTGACCTTTTTGAGGGGTGGCCGCACCTTTTCAGTCATAATATGGTACATTTGGAAAAGGGCTCAGCCTGGATAGGAAGAGAAAAATAGAGTGAAATCATCGCCTCTAAGGTATGTAAAAATATTATTATTCATAGGGTTAACCTATTTTTTTTGGGGGGCCCCTGCATTTTCTATGGATATAGCCATCACCGTAGACGATATCCCCGGTAATGGGCAGAAACCTTCAGGAATGACGCACTTAGAGATTGCGCAAGAAATACTCATTGCGCTTAAGAAACATCGCATCAGCGGTGTGTATGGCCTTATGAATGGAGACAAAATCGAAGGCTCCAAGGAAGGCTTAGCGGTTATAAAAGAATGGCTAGCATCAGGGCAACTACTGGGTAATCATACCTTTAGCCATTTGGATCTGGTTAAAACTAACAGTGATAACTACATTGCCGATATTCAAAAAAATGACGTCTTATTAAAGCGGTTAATGGGCAATAAGGATTATCGTTATTTTCGTTACCCCTATCTTGCCGAAGGCAACACCCCACCAAAGCGCAAGGCCATTAGGCACTATCTGATTGAAAAACAATATAAAATTGCTCCTGTCACGGTTGATTTTTTTGATTATGCATGGAACGATGCCTACGTGCGGTGTCTTAAAAAAAATGATTTAGCTGCTATTGCTTGGTTAAAACAATCCTATCTGCAACAAGCACTGAATGCCTTAGCGCTATCTCATTCATTATCGATACTGTTATTCAAACGGGATATAAAAAACGTATTGCTGATTCATATGAATGCCTTTAGCGCAGAAATGCTGGATGCCTTGCTAAGTGCTTACGAACAAAATAATGTAAAGTTTATTTCGCTGGCAAAAGCCTTGCAAGATCCCGTTTATAAAACAAATCCAAATGTTGTACGGGATAGGGCTTATACTTTCTTAAATCAAGTAAGGCTTGCACGCGGATTAGAAAATCCTCCGCTTGTGTCACAACTGTACGCGTCATTGCCGGAGTATAGGCTGAGTAAATTGTGCAGGTAAATAATACGGACTTTTATTCCACCGAACTTTGCACTAGAACCTCGCGACCGCCGTTAGAGCCCGGCCTGCTGACCACACCCGCAGCTTCCATGTCTTCCACTAAACGCGCGGCACGGTTAAAGCCTATTTTAAAACGCCGTTGGATGGATGAAATGGATACTCTGCCACTGTCGATCACTAAAGCAACCACTTCATCATATAGGGGATCTGCTTCTCCTGTAGATTGCGCAT
>JAJONP010000243.1 GCA_021323555.1 Gammaproteobacteria bacterium
GATAATGAGTTAATACACGTTGCGCCTGTGTAGCAAGCAGTTGTTGCCCCATGGCAGTTTGATACTGTTTAGGGGTATGTTTTTCATAATGACATAGCGCTGCCAGAGCATACGTCATAGCAGATGTATATTGTTGTACAGTATTGACTAATATATCTGCTTGTCCAGTAAGCATAGCTTCTGGCACACGAGCATTTCCTCGAATGCAAGTGCGTGCAAGCTGATCCGCGCGCTGTAGCGCAGCCTCACTGTTTATCCATAACACCAAAGCAGCGGCAGGATCGTCAGGTTGTGTGTCTTGCAATCTATCGGGTGGGAAATTTGTTTTTTCGAGTAAGCTATTTTGCAATAATCTGTAGCGTTCTTCAGACCATAATTGATTATTTTGCGCGTGAGGCACATCGTCTTTAACTTCTTCTTCAAACAGAGGAAAAGCAACACGCATTTTTTGATGCAGCGAAACGGCTACATTATTTAGCGAAGCCAAATGAATAGGTGCATCGCCATTGATATTTAATACGTAAGGGTCTGCGCCAAGTGCAATCAAATAATCACAAACAGCCGCATACCCATATTGCGCTGCTTCATGTAAAGGAGTATAGCCTGCGCGATCAACCAAGACATAAGGCGCAGGGCAATGATTTTTTTGTAACTCCTCTACAAACCATTGGACTAGTTCTACTGCTCCTTGTATCGCTGCAATATGCAGAGGTGTTTTACCCAGTGCATTACGATTTTCTAATAAGCGTTTTTGTACATTCGCTCCACATTGTTTCCATAAATTTTTAAGAGCAGGCAAGTTTGCAGGTTGAGAAGCAATGATGGATAAAAGACCGATGCCTTGTGTGTCACATAACTCTAAATTTGCGCCTTGTTTCACTAAGTAATCAACCACTGCCCAGTGATTGTTTCTCAAAGCATGGTGTATAGCGGATTCATTACTTACATTTAACAGATTAATATCTATTCCTCGCTGTTCTATTAAAAACTGTACCCCGTCCAGCCAATCTTGTCTTGCGGCAAGGTGTAATGCGCTTGCATTATTATGCAAACTCGTGAGTATATTCAGAGGTTGAATGCGTATCTGCATTAAAGCTTCTTCAAAATGAGATTCTAAAATAGCGTGATGTAGAAGTAACACGGGATCATTGTTGCTTACACTTGCTTGCGATCTGGGTAGTGCCATGAAGACATCTCCTTATTTTTTATTTTTTAGTGTGGCATACTGTATCGCAGGGTCACAAAATAGTACATACGAGATGAACCAAATTTTTCTCGTCTTCGGAAATAATTTTAAAAAATTCTTTATAGATTAAGTTACATTATAATAATATTCATCCTACAAAATTTTAGTTTAATTTCCTACAGACACCCATAAGTGGACTCCGTGTCAATAGGTAATAGAAATCTTTTCGCTTTTATTTTATGATTTTTTTAATACATAAAAATAAAACGTTTCTTCCTGTGCTTGCTGGTTCGCGTCTAAGTTCTCTTTTATTTTTGGTTGCAACTCTACATGGAGTCGCACCAGACACCCATCTGGATTAAGGTTATTGTCGCAAACTCAAAGAGCATGCATAGAAAACCCCTGACAACTTTTGTTGTCCCAGAAAACAATTAGTGCCATGCCGTGTCCAATGCAATGTACAGTAGTACGTACAATTAATAGGGATCACTTTACAAGAAAGCGTCCAGTCTTTTAATAGGCTCGCGGCATAGGCGAATCCACTTTACCACAAACACAATCTCACAAAAAAGGGTGGTTGAAATAACCAGCCATTCAAATATAGGATTTAATCAATCTGTAGACGGGTTATGGCTATCCCAACCTTCACTCGTTTTTTATATAAATGATTTTTTCATATCAAAAGGGACTCCATCTCGTAAAATAAAATACGTGGCTCGTGCTAATTTATTCGCAATTGCCTTCAATGCAACCACACGCATCGTTTTATTTAACTTGCGTTGATAATATTTTTTAATGTCAGGGTAATGGTTAATCGCTGCATTGCTCGCTTCGACAAAAGCCCACCCTAAATAAATATTTCCATTTTTTCGATTGTTTCCCCCTTTTTTCTTTGCATTGCTCTCTCGTTTGCTTCCAACACAACGACAATAAGAACCATAATCTCCCACACTTCGAAAACGCTCTATTTTCCCTGTTTCTAACAAGAGGGTCATCGCTAAAATAGGACCCACTCCTGGCACTGTCTTTACCAAATTAAAAAGAGGGTTTTGTTTGATTTTGGATAAAATAGTTTTTTCGAGTTCGTCTATTTGTGTCATGATGCAACGCAATATTTGTAATTGGCTCTTAACGCCTATTTTTACATAGTCATCTTTTAAGTATCCTAACAGCTTCCCAGCTTCTTCTTTTGATAGGCGCTTTATCTTTTCTCCTGTCAATCGCACATTTTCGTAACGTGTAATCATGCCTTGTATTCCCAAAATATTCATCGTTTGTTGACGAACCAGCACTAACCGTCTACGCACTAACTCACGTATCCCTCGTTCCTCCTTCGGATAAATATAGCCTTCTTGTAACAATTTCAAACGTAATAAATTAGCTAACCATCGAGAATCATATTTATCGTCTGTGTGTTTTACGCCAGAATATTGTTTGATTGCAGCTGTATTTGCAAGGTGTACGTGATAGCCTGCTTCTCGTAATCTATCCACTAACCAGTACCAATTATAAGTTGACTCAACGACTATTCCATCAATCTTCTCTTGATACGGCGATAACTGTTGCACTATCAGATCCCTATCATTTGTTAATCGCTTTTGGTAAATCACTTTATCGTCCTCATCGATAATAACCACATAACTATTGTCTGAGTGTAAATCGATACCAACGTATAATTTCATGTTATAGGCTCCTTGTTTTATCTCAATAGAAAAGCTATTCTATCGTGCGACTCAAGGAGGCCACTGATGATTTTCATGTGTTAGCAATGGCCTAAAAGAGAAAAGTTAAAATATTATAAAATATCTCTTATACCTGCTATTATCTTACCTCCACACAGATAGATGGAATTACTGTTTATGTACAAAACTGCTTTTATAACAGCAAGGATAGAACCTCAAATTTTATTATTTTATGGATCTATACAACAATGCCAGAAAATGAAACAAAAACAGAAACAAGCAGCATACCTAAAAAACGTGGTATCTTTGATCCTTCTATTATCCTCCATCGCGAAAGGGTTGCTGCTGCTGAGCCTATGGCTAAACCAGCCGATGTTCCTTTTACAGATGCTTTAATAACTATTCCAGGTAATATCCGAATCCCTGTTAGATTTTATACTCCT
>JAJONP010000127.1 GCA_021323555.1 Gammaproteobacteria bacterium
TATACGCTACTTATTGCCACGTTATATTGAACCTACGGTAGTGAAATTAATAAAAGAATGCGATGCAGTGCTCAGTGCTTTTTTTCGTGGCCAGCTATTAGTTGTATTAGTATTAAGTGTATTTTATGCCATAGGATTAACGTGGATTGGCTTAAGAATTGGTTTAATTCTTGGATTTATGGTGGGTTTTGTTAGCATTGTTCCCTATCTGGGCGTCATCGTTGGAATTATCATTGCAAGCATCGCCGCTTATATCCAATTGAACACGCTATCTTCTGTTTTGTTTGTTTTATTATTATTTGCCGCAGGGCATATTTTTGAACATTTGTATTTAACACCTAAATTCGTAGGCAACCGCATTGGGTTACATCCTGTCGCCGTCATTTTTGCAATCTTAGCAGGAGGACAGTTGTTTGGATTTTTTGGTATTTTGTTAGCCCTCCCCGTTGCTGCAGTCATCATGGTATGGCTACGTTATTTAATTGAAAAATATCATCAGAGTTCGCTTTACAAATGAATAAATTAAATCAATTGACATTAAGCGTAAGCTTAAAAGATGAAGCCACCTTCGCGAATTTTTTTATCAACCCTGATGGACATAATGTACAGCTTGTTACTGCACTCAAAAACGCGGCTTTAGGCAGGGGTGAGCGTGTGATTTATTATTACGGAACAGGTGGGCAAGGCTGCACGCATTTACTACAAGCCTGTTGTCACGCGGCCTATGATGCTCACAGGACCGCCGTCTATATTCCATTAAATAATCTCACTGATTTTTCCCCTGATATTTTTGATGGTTTGGAATCACTGCAATTAATATGTATTGACGACATACATCGCATTGCTGAAAAACCTGCCTGGGAGGAAGCATTCTTTCACCTTTATAATCGCATTCAAGAGAGTGGTAGCACACTCATTGTCACCGCTAATGTCGCGCCCAAAGCACTTAAAGTAGCATTACCTGATATGTTATCGCGGCTCACATGGGGCATTGTCTTTCAATTACAACCCCTTTCAGATGCAGAAAAATTAGAAGCGTTAATGATGCGAGCCGAGCGACGTGGCTTATCGCTCAATGAAAATGTAGGGAAATTTATAATGACACATTGCCCACGTCATACGACCACCTTATTTGCAGCGCTTGATGCGCTCGATAAAATGTCTCTGGCTGCGCAACGTAAATTAACAATTCCTTTTGTGAAAAATATTCTACAAATTTAGATTTTTAAAAATAGGAGTGATTATGTCAAAAATAAAACAAATTAAAGCGCTTGAAATTTTAGATTCCCGCGGCAATCCGACTATCGCTGCTGAAGTGATACTCACCACAGGACAATCGGGTTATGCATCTGCACCTGCAGGCGCTTCAACCGGTTCTTATGAAGCGGCTGAATTACGAGATAAAGAGCCTCATCGCTATCAAGGTAAAGGCGTATTAAAAGCGGTCGCTGGCATTCAAGGCGAAATAGCACACGCTCTTCAAGATTTGGATATTAGCAATCAAAAAATGATTGATGAAATTCTGATTACACTGGATGGCACAGACAACAAAAGCCGCTTAGGCGCAAATGCTATTCTCGCTGTCTCACTCGCAGCTGCCAAAGCAGCTGCTGTTTTTCACGGCATCCCTTTATATGAATATTTAGGCGGCAAAGGCTCTTTTACATTTCCTGTTCCTCTTATGAATATTATTAATGGCGGTATGCACGCAGATAATAATCTTGATATTCAAGAATTCATGATTTTACCTGTGGGTGCACCAACATTCGAAGAGGCGGTGCGATATGGCGTAGAGGTTTTCCATCAATTAAAGCATCTCTTACATCAACGCGGCTTAAACACCAGTGTGGGCGATGAAGGTGGGTTTGCACCTAATTTACCCAACCATGCTGCCGCGCTCGATCTTATTTTACAAGCTATCGAGCTTGCAGGACTTCAACCAGGCAGTGATGTTTGCCTAGGATTAGATATTGCAAGTAATGAACTCTATAAAAATGGCAGCTACTGCTTGCAAGCTGAGAATAAAATATTAACGGCTGCGGAATTTACCGATTATTTAACGCAATTAGTCACACATTATCCTATTATTACGATTGAAGATGGCATGGCAGAAAATGATTGGGAAGGATGGAAAATTTTGACAGAAAAATTAGGTAAGAAAATTCAATTAGTCGGCGATGATTTATTTGTAACACATCCTGAACTATTAAAAAAAGGCATAGCGCAACAGATTGCAAATGCTATTTTAATTAAACCTAACCAAATTGGTACACTGACAGAAACATTAACCACTATTTCAATAGCACAAAAAGCGCATTATAAAACTATTATTTCTCATCGTTCAGGTGAAACAGAAGATACCACGATTGCTGATTTAGCAATCGCCACACAGGCAGGACAAATAAAAACAGGCTCTGTATGTCGGTCAGACCGTACCGCGAAATATAACCGACTATTGCAAATTTCTGCTGAATTGCAAAAACGAGGCCACTACATAGGATTAGATGTTTTTTCATCTGAATTATTGCACTCATGAGAACGACAAAATTTCAATTGCTGCCCATTATATTAATTTCTCTGCTCCTATTTTTACAATATCGACTTTGGTTTGATACAGGCGGCATTCAAAATAGCGTTCAATTAAAAAAACAATTGGCGCAACAAACTCAAGAAAATGCGCTGTTAAAAAAGAAGAATGATGAATTATTACGTCAGGTTAAGTACATGCAAGCCAATCCAGATGCAATAGAGTCGCGCGCGCGTCGAGAATTAGGTATGATTAAAAAAGACGAGACATTTTACCAAGTGATGAAATAACACAGGAAATTCATGTAAGATTTAAGGACCCGCATGAATATATTGATTAGCAATGATGATGGCTTTTTAGCGCCTGGTTTAGCTATTTTGGCAGAAAAATTAAAAGAAATTGCGGACATTACGGTTGTCGCGCCTGATCGCAATCGTAGTGGTGCTAGCAATTCGTTATCACTTATTAACCCACTACGCGTCACACTCACAGAAAATGGCTTTTACAGCGTGAATGGTACACCGACTGATTGCGTACACTTGGCAGTCACAGGTTTATTAGCGACCCTGCCAAACATGGTTGTGTCTGGCATTAATGAAGGATCTAATTTAAGCGATGATGTATTATATTCTGGCACAGTAGCCGCCGCCATGGAGGGCCGATTTTTAGGGCTCTCTTCTATTGCAGTATCGTTAGCAGGGGGTTCTAAATGTCAGCATTATGAAACAGCCGCAGAAATTGCCAAACAGCTTGTCTTACGTCTTAAGCAAGATCCTTTACCTAAAAATACTATTCTAAATGTCAATGTACCTGATGTTCCATTGGCTAAACTCCGAGGCATTCAAGTCACTCGATTAGGCACGCGTCATGTTGCAGAAGCCGTGATAAAAACACAGGACCCACGTGGTCGTCCTATTTTCTGGATAGGCCAACCAGGACTTGAAGCAGATGCAGGCCCAGGCACAGATTTTCATGCGGTCAATGCGGGTTATGTGTCTATTACGCCATTACACCTTGATTTAACACATTACGAAGTCTTTGAACAATTATCGGGTTGGGTACAAACGTTAGATATAGGGCAATCACCGTGTGGATGATATTGAGTCATTACTTATACTCGCATCGCGCAAAGTCTACTAAAAAACGAGCGGTTACTATTTTTAAAATAATACTAAACATCTTAATGAGCTTAATCATGCTAGCTATCAACGCTTGCAACAGCAGGACTGATTATGCACCCATCAATAACATTAATACGATAGATCCTTTGCCTAAGAATGGCATTTATCACGTATCTCATAGTGAAACACTTTATTCCATTGCCTGGCGCTATGGTTTAGATTACCGTGATTTAGCGATGCGCAATCATCTCATGAAGCCTTATGCGGTACACCCAGGTCAGCTAATCTATTTAACAAAAACAAGATTACCACCGGTAAACGCTCCAGACACCCACAAACATAGCCAATTACCACAGCAATCTGTGGCGCTCGGACACGCAATATTGCAACCTCGCTCTGCTAAAAATCATAATGAGAACCCCGTTGTATCTACCTGGAATTGGCCAGCACGAGGACGGATTGTAAACGCATTCTCATCCAATAATAAAGGCATCAATATTGGTGGGTATGTGGGTAATCCTATTTTCGCAACAGCTGCAGGCAAAATAGTTTATAGTGGAAATGGATTACATGGCTATGGAAATTTAATTATTGTTAAACATAATAATCAGTTTTTATCTGCTTACGCACATAATAGAAAAATACTTGTTAAAGAAGGCGACTGGGTCGAGAAAGGACAAAAAATAGCCGAAATGGGTAGTATAGACTCAAAACATGCCTTGCTTCACTTTGAAATACGCCGAAATGGACAGCCTGTAAACCCTCTCTTTTATTTAACAGCTAAAACTTAATATATAATAGAAGTTATTATTGTCATTTCTAAAGGATTAGAAAATGTCTAAAAAGGGCACGCAGGACCATCAGGATGCGCACGATGCTACACAGATATATCTTTCTGAAATTGGCTACTCCCCTCTCCTTTCTGCTGAAGAAGAAATTAAGTGCGCACGCCTTGTCCGAAAAGGTAATAAAGCCGCACGTGCAAAAATGATTAAAAGTAATTTACGTCTGGTTGTCAGAATCGCACGTCATTATTACAATCGCGGACTGGATTTTTCGGATATCATCGAAGAAGGCAATCTAGGTTTATTACATGCTGTTGAAAAATATGATCCTGAACGTGGGTTTCGTTTTTCAACGTATGCTACCTGGTGGATTAGACAGACTATTGAACGCGCCATTATGAACCAAAGCCGTACTATCCGGTTGCCAATCCATGTGATACGTGAATTAAATGCCTGTTTGATTGCTGCGCGTGAAATCATGCAGGCAGAACATCATGAAGCAAGCTACCAAGAAATTGCCGATAAAACGCATCAATCTTCTGAATATGTCAAAGATATACTGGAACTAAATGAACATACTATTTCACTCGATATGATCATTGGCAATGAAACAGACTCTGGCAAGTCTTTAGTGGATGCCATTGCAGATAAGAAAAAAACTGACCCTGCTGAGCTACTCGCTGATGAATATTTGATACATAATCTTGATGATTGCTTAAGAGACCTGTCGGAGAAACAACGCAGTGTGCTATGTCGGCGTTTTGGCCTAATGGGTTTTGAGCGGGAAACATTGGAAGAAGTTGGGAAAGCAATTGGCCTTACTCGAGAAAGAGTCCGGCAAATTCAAATGAGTGGCCTTAAGGCATTGCGTGAAATTATGAAGCTGCGTGGCATTACCAAAGAAGATCAGCAATAAGGGGCCCTTCTCTAATAGCCATTTTTTTTCATATTGAAGATCCTCATGAATGCGTACGACTAGTAAATTGTCAATTGGCGCTGAACTGCGTATAATCCGTTTTATCTACCACCACCAAGGGATTTATGCTACACAAAACACGTAAAATATTAGTCACGTATGCCTTACCGTATGCGAATGGCTCACTTCACCTTGGTCATTTAGTTGGCTTTATTCAAACAGATATTTGGGTGCGCTTTCAGAAAATGCGAGGTGCCGACTGTCTATTCATTTGTGGATGCGATGGCCATGGCACGCCTATCATGATCCAAGCGGAAAAACTTAACATACCCCCTGAACAACTTATTGAACAATTCCGCGCAGAACACAAACAAGATATAGAAGGGTTTCTTATTGCACTCGATAATTATCACACAACACATTCAGAGGAAAATCAAAAAATAGTGTCAGCTATTTTCCAAAAACATGTAGAAAAAGGAAATATCGAGA
>JAJONP010000244.1 GCA_021323555.1 Gammaproteobacteria bacterium
GATAGAGATTTACCCAGGTTGTTCGTGTTTTTATTTGTTTTTCCATAGGGCAGGAAATATAACAAATTAGTTGAAACGATGTCTATGAATCACACACATAAGATGCGTTATGTGTGCCTACTTTTGCTCGGCTAGATAATGATCCCATTTCTTTTCTAGCTTTTGATGAAAGAGGTGTATTGATACAACAAAATTCATAATATTGGTATTCATCATCAGCTCCTTGGCTTTTATAATTATTTTTGCATAACCGATACGTCTTCTAATTTTAGTTATCCTGAATAAGTTAATAATATATTTTCATAAGGAATTCCATCTATTTGTAAAGCTCAGCTTCCGCTTGTTAATCAGCACCCGCAGCGGCTCTTTTGAACTACAACTACTTGAATAGAATTTTAAGTTTTTTTATCTAACAAAGTGTCCGGGTCGGGCCCTTTTTAAATATCCGCCATCTATTCCAATAGTGATTGGTTTACCCGGTTTTGGCAATTTATCCAATTCATTTTGACAGACAGAAACATATTCTGGGGTTCCTTCTAATTCTTTTTCCTGCTTTTTTGCCACACGGTGCAGATGGTTTCTGATCGTAGCGGCATTTTCCGTATCACTCACGGGTAACACCTCTTTTAACAAGCGTGCTGTTTATTCAAAAGAAATGAGTGATGCCCATTTCGTCTCAATATACTGCAATTCAGCATCATTTTTATTAGATAGCCATTGGCTCAATGGGCTAAATGTTTTCGTTTTTGAATCATGACACTTGCAATGAAATAAACGTGGGCTTTGTAGATTCACAATTCCAAACAGCGTGTGATAATGTAGTGTGTGATAGCCTTTTATAGCTTGATTTTTATGGCAGATTTCGCATGCTCGTTTGGATTCAATATGTTTTGTCGTTTGATTTAAAATAATCTTAGATTGCAAAGTTTTTAAAATCTGTTTTGATTCTGCCAAAGATAGACCAATCTTGTTTTTGTCATCAAATTCTTTTTTAAATTGGATGACTTCTTCTATTGTTTCTGTACCCTTTTCATTTTCAATAGCCAGTTTAATGATAAAGCCCAGGCACACCTCCACAAAATAAATGAGCATTGTTTTAAATATAAACTCTTTATTTGATAGTGATGCGAGCTCTTTGTTAATATATTTCTTAAGGAATTTTACACGCTTTATTTTCTTCTGAAAATTCAAAATATCTGCATAGGATAGTTCTCCTTTTTTCTTGCTATTTTTTTAAGCAGGGAAAATTTGACATATATCTCATCCTGTTTTGTTGCACCTGGCATGCCTGATCCGCTTGATGCAGAAAATAGTATTACCTTTACTCGGTAAATTTTTAATATTTTCAATACGAATATCATGCAAATGATGCTCGAAAAAATTATATTCGTAAGTGAATTTATGGCCTACATCAAATTCAAAATCATCTATATAAACAGTATGCGCATTATCATTAAATGAAATTCCACCTTCATGTTATAAGCCCTGTTCAATCTTCCGGAAAAGTCAGATTGCCGAACCCTGCGACAGGAGTTGCCGAAGCAGAAACATCTGCCACCGAATCAACCGATGATGAATCCTTAGGTCATGAGTGTCACGTGGCAAATGATGGCTTAGAAGCATTAGCCGTGTATGACCAATTTACGTTTGACATTATCTTTATGGATATTGTCATGCCCAACATGGATGGCCTCACCGCGGCTCAAGAAATTCGCAAAAGAGAAGAAGAAAAAAACTTACGAAGGACACCTATCGTTGCTATTACGGCCAATGTAAGTGAAGAAGATCAACAAAAAGGACAGGCAGCGGGAATTGATGAGTATATTGCTAAGCCATTTGTAAGAGCAGAGATATACGCAAAATTAGCAGTTTTAGAGAACAGCGAGGCAAACGTAAAAAAAGGCGAGTTTTATAAGCGCTCTACGGACTTCGTTCTTGATTAATTAATCCACCTCGGCCTAATCCTTCTTCATATTCTGAGGTAATCATTTTTCATCATCCTCAACAGCTTTGCAGGAAAGAAGACCCTTTAACAATAATGACAAATTTAACCTTACCATCAAGCTATGATATAAATCACACGCTTCACTTTGAGAGATTGCAATTCCGTTTGCCAAATGACAATAAGCCATCGCCATTTTGAATAGTCTTCTGTAATTTTCTATCTCTTTCTGGAAGCAAGAGTGAGGCCCACTGTTATTGCCCCCACTGTCGCAGTCGCTAATGCTAATTTTGTATTATTCCAAAAAGGCGCTACCTCTTTTGACTTTTCTTTTTTGTTGGCCCTCTCATTTTCTAAAGTTCTTTCTTGTTCTTCTTGAGCTTCACGTGCAAAAACGGTTAAGGATGGGCTTTCTTCTTGGGGCTGTAGAGAGGTGGAATTAAAAAATGCCGCCGATGATGCTGACGTCAAATGGGTTACTTCCGCTTGAGGCAACGCAAAGGGCACATAATGGGCGATTGTTTCTAATAGTTTTTCTTTATCATAAGGTTTGGTGAGATAAGCATTCATGCCAACGCCTAAAGCTTGTTCTTGG
>JAJONP010000128.1 GCA_021323555.1 Gammaproteobacteria bacterium
TGAGTATTTACTAACCCTCTGTATTTTGCTCTTGATAGGCAATGTCTTTGCTTGATTTCGCTGATAACACCTTCCATTTTCCACATACGTTCAACCAAATTTTTTTGAAAATAGTGTTCTTCCATTGATTTTTTCACTTGATCAAATAATTCTTTATGAACGTGGCGTGTCAATATGCGTATCTCTTTAGGGAATTTCTGTTTTGCTTTGCACATTGACTTTAATTGACAGGCAGAACAGTCGTTTGATTTTGAGTGATAACGCATGGTTGCATTTCTGATAGTAGGACATAGATTTAAATAGTTGCCTGCTGGACACTGATAACGATTATTTTCTTTGTCATAGATAAAACCTTCTGGCTCTTTATTTGTGCCGCTTCTACCACTAAATAATGGAATGTTGGGTTTAATTTTTTCATTAATCAAGGCTTGGATAATATCTCCTGAACCATAAGCTCTATCCGCCGTTGCTTCATGAATCTTTATCCCTAAATCTTTTTCTATTTTTTTAATTTGTTGCAAGTAGGCTTGGGATTCATGAGTAGATCCTGTTGTGACTTTAGTATCCAGTATCACACGACTATCTGCATCCATAGTAATATGAGCCTTATATTTTAATGTTCTGGGGGTTCCATTTTTAAAAGCAAGGCTAGCATCGGGATCAGTCGCACTGACATGCGTTTTATTGCTTATTTTCCTTCGTGGGGGCGGTTGTATGCCTGTTTTCCCTCTCTCTCTATATTTATTATTTCTCTCTTCTTTGTTTTTGGGTACTAATGAATTTAGTGAAGCGTTAGCTTGAAAAAGCGTGCCATCTGTCATCACTCGCTCACCTTTTACTAACCCTACCTCCTTACACTGTTCGGTAATTTTAAGAAAAAATTTATTAAACGTATCCAGGCCAATTCGATCTCTTATTCTTGTGAATGAAGAATGGTCAGGCACCGTATCCTCCAAATTTAATTTGCAAAACCATCGATAAGCTAAATTATATCGGACTTCTTCACAAAGTTGACGATTTGATTGGATTCCATATAAATAACCGATTGTTACCATCCTGAAAAATAATTCAGGGGCAATCGATGGCCTACCGTTATTTTGGCAGTAAAATGGCTCTGTTAATTTATTCACAAAATCAAAGTTAATATATTTATCCATCTTACGAAGAAGGTGATTGTTTGGAATTAACGATTCGATATCAAAATAGTGAACAAGTCGATGCTGATAATGTTGTTGGCCTTGCATAATGACCTCCCATAAAAATAGGACTCATTAAAAATTTTTTCTATTATACGTGAATGCTAAAATTCGTGTAATAAGCATGGGGTTTTTCAACAGCCCCCCTCGTTTTTGTTACTAGAAATTAAGTAGGGAATATTGAATTAACGTAGTAAATTTAGAGTAGACAGTTCAGAAAATAGTGGCTGCTTGTAGCCTTTTATTCTTCTATTGGAAGAGAAGCGATTCAGATTAAGCAGATTTGGGGGTTCTTCCACTGGAGACGAATAGGATCGGACGTAATTTCTGTTTCTCATCCTAGGGGGAAGCCAAAAAAAATCTCTTTTGGTAAAGTTAAATCAGTATTAATGGATAATGAACAGGGAGGGAAATTTATTGACCATACATCTATAATCGATTTTGGTTCTTCTGGCTCTCCGTTAAGTATGCTAGTTGAAGGAAGGTATAATAATAGACAAGAACTAGGAGTGAAGTTTTTTGCAATGGGCGTGAATGTTACTGTTAGCGCAATAGAAAACGACAGAGGAGAAAAGGTAGCCGATGGTCAACATCATTGTGCTTTGTCAATGGATAGTATTGCTGAAACTTCCTTCCTTATTAAAAAACAAAGTTTTTTAGTTCAGCAGGGATTATTTAAACGCGTTGTCCCCGATAGAGGACCTATTGCCTTACCGCGTGACCGCAGAGAAAACATGCATCAATAACAATCATGTTTTGCTTAATCCAAAATAGAGATTCAAAAAAAGTGGATGGATTCTTTACTTATGCTGAGAAAGAAAAAAAGCAAGATTTTTTAATTTCGTATCGGAAAAATTCAACTTTGTACAGATAAAGATAATTATTCGTAAGGTTCCAAAATGAACTAAATAACCCATAGTTAGTACTATTGGATCAGTTATAAGAGGTTAAAAATAAATGAATTAATATAATAATGACTCTTTACAAGCTGCCGGAAATAATCTATCATTTTTTTCTAATAAGCCTCTATTATTAAGTGTACGGTATTGCATCAATATGAGCAGATCATATATAATTAATTTGATAGAACCCGCCGCGCCTCTCCACGATGCGAACCAGGGCGGGGCTTTTGACTTATGAAAAATAAAAAACCTTTCTACGAAAACAAAGCACTAAGCTTAGATGCACAAATAAAACTACTTAAAGATAAAGGTGTTCTAATTCAGGATGCCGAAATTGTAGCACAACATCTTTCTTGCATTGGTTTTTACAGATTATTTTCCTATATTAAACCCTTATTAACCATTTCCTCTCCACTTGCTTTTGAACAAGCATGGAGCCTTTATGTTTTTGATAGAAAATTAAGGCTTCTCTTACTGGATGCTATTGAAAGAATTGAAGTTGCTTTTAGGGTGTCCATTTCAGAAAGAATGAGTACTCAATATAATCCCTTATGGTACTCCGATCCCAATCACTTTGCTAACACTAAACGCCACTCTGATTTTATCAACGAAGTCGTCAAATTTGTGCAAAAAGGGAAGCACCCTCTTATAAAACACTATTATGAAGCTTATTCTTTTTCTAGCCTTCCACCTAGTTGGATTCTTATAGAGTGCCTGACTTTTGGGAATTGTTCTAAAGTTTTTTATAATTTAAGCAATAGAAAAGATAAAAAAGCTATCGCTCAATCCCTCGGGCAACCTTTTAAGACTATTGAATCTTGGATTATCAGCCTTACTGAAGTCAGAAATATTTGTGCGCACCACGAAAGATTATGGAATCATATTTTTCATTATCCTCCCAAAAACTCTCCTAGTGCTCCACATCAAAAAGAAAAGTTTTATCAGCAAGCATATATAGTTATTAAATTACTTCAAAAAATTTCGCCCCACTCAGACTGGAAACTTAGATTAAAAGCCCTTTTTGAAGAACACAAAAATATTCCATTTTCCCAAATGGGATTTTTACAAGATTGGAAAAATGATTCATTCTGGAAAATATAGGTATGAGTCAATATCTTCAACCAACTCCGATTATTGATAAACTAGAACTTTTTGATAAAGATGAATTAAAAATTATTCATGTGCCAGTTAAAGGTGATTTACACACAGCAATAGATTTTTTAAAGCAATACGATGGCAACCAAGCGACATTTGAAGCTTATCGGCGTGAGGTGGAGCGTTTGCTACAGTGGACATGGTTAGTAGCTAAAAAATCTATTCTTGACCTTAAGAGACAAGATATCCAGGACTATATTGAATTCTGCCTTGACCCTCCTATTTCTTGGATAGGCACCAAACGCGTCCCGCGTTTTATTGAGCGCGGTGGTACCCGACAACCTAATTCGCGCTGGCGTCCATTTGTTGCAACTGTCACTAAACAAGAACACAAGCAAGGAACGAAACCAGATAAAAAAAAATACCGCCTTTCACAAAAATCCATTCGAGAAATATTCACAGTACTCAGCAGCTTTTATAATTTTCTTTTGTTAGAAGAAAAAGTTCCCGCTAATCCTATTGCCCTTATCCGGCAAAAAAGCCGTTATATTCAAAAGAGACAAACACAAGCCACAGTTAAACGATTAACTGAAACTCAATGGCAATTTTGTCTTAAGACAGCCAAACAGCTTGCATCCCTCGATCCAGATCGCCATGAGCGAACTGTCTTTATTATCAGCGCGCTCTACTTACTTTATCTGCGTATATCTGAACTCGCAGCTAATAAGCGCTGGGTACCTCAAATGAAACATTTTTACCAAGACAGCAATAAAAACTGGTGGTTTAAAACACTTGGCAAAGGGAATAAAATACGTGATATTGCAGTTAGCGATGACATGTTAAATGCCTTAAAACGCTATCGCGAAAGCACGAACTTAAAGCCCCTCCCCTCGCCTTCTGACTCCAAACCTTTATTACTCAAAGAAAAAGGTAAAGGCTCTATTACTAGTACCCGCTATATTCGCAGCATTGTACAATATTGTTTTGATCAAGCGGTTCAACAATTAAGGAAGGAATCTCTAACAAATGAAGCCGATGCGCTAGAAACCGCAACAGTTAACTGGTTACGTCATACAGGTATTTCAGATGATATTAATAAACGTGGCCGTCCGGTGTCACATGTGCGAGATGATGCAGGTCACAGTTCAAGTGCGACAACAGATCGTTATAATGATATTGAATTACAGGAACGACATCAATCTGCAAAAAATAAAAAATTGATAACACGTCCCCCTATTTTTATTTCCAAAGAACCTTCGTGAAATAGAACAATCATTTTTTTACATCTTGTGCTTAAGAACCTAGAGGCATCTTTTCTAAGTAAAAAATTAATAAATAAAAATTCTGTCTCCTTATTCATTCCATTAAATTTGTTTAAAAATAACAGAAACATCATTGTAGAAATCTTTTTCTTTATAGTGGCCGTCACTGCTTTTGATAGCCAAATCAATGATAGCTGCTGACAGAATAGCTGTTGTGCCAATACTTAGCTCAACTCCTTTTCCTGTAGGCATATCTCTTAATTTAGAAATTTTTTTTATTTCTTCTTGCATAATATTATACATTTTTTTAGCTATTCTTTGGCAAATAATTTCATCTGCTTCCATTTTCACTCGTATACCTCTCTATCTTTATATATGATAAATAAATGTTTTTTTTATAAAATAATAGTAATTTTTTTCGGCCTTAATAAACAAATTCGCCTTTGTTATTTGTAGATACTTAACCGCTCACTAAAATTGAGCCGTTTATATTCATGAAAAGTGAACCATTTACTAATTAAAACTCTTCATTAAATTTTCCTATTTTTTAGGGAAATTTAATGGAGAGTCGACAAACGAATGTAGTGAGTGCGTCAGAAGATTAACAAATATTAAAGGAGAGCTTAAATATTCGGGTAGGAATATGATATTTTTCCCTCGCTATGATGGCACTCGCCAACACCTGTTAGTTATCTACTTTACTTTACAGCTTATATAACAGCATATATACTATTAACCTATAAAAAATTGTCAACTAATTTTTTTTTTGAAAATGCTTCTTTCACTTTTCATGAGTATAAGTGGGTTAATTTACTTTAGCGTTGAAGGAAGAGGAAAGCGACTTAATTCTTTCATTTTCTTTTAGGGGGTTATTTGTCAAAAAACATTTCTATATAGCTAATTTCACTCTTTCATCAATAAGATTTTGGCATCATGTAAATAACAAGAACTTGCACCACACGGATTTTAATTTCCTATTCATTTTGTATTCTCAATTGCTTCACCCATTTTTAAAAAGACAAATTTGAAATTTTTTAACAAGAAATTTTATTAAAAAATACCTACGCAACACAAGCCATAAAAGAAATACAGA
This sequence comes from Gammaproteobacteria bacterium, assembly GCA_021323555.1. The sequence goes on from JAJONP010000128.1 coordinate 5,549, forward strand.
GGAAGTCATTTTTATAAAGGGGCCTTGCCCCTCGATCCGTCAAGGATGAACCTTCGGCAACGCTGCCGTGTCCCTAAACTTCCGCGCTTCGCTTGTGCAGTTTAGGTGATCACCCCAATACTGTTCACTTAAAAAAACTGTAAAATTGAATTATTTCAGGCATGTCCTATGTTCTTACTATATTTATAGCGGGAGAGTACTTAACTATAAAGAT